>PDPH01000052.1 GCA_002747435.1 Pseudomonadota bacterium | reverse complement strand
ACAACTGACGAGTACGCTGGCCATTAGAAAACCTCAATTAAGTGTAAAATTTGAAAGTGTACAACAATAGAGTTTTCAACGCATCTAAATCACGACCCAGGGTTAGTTATTGTGCTGGAAAGCCGTGGGGGAGTGTTTTTTTTGCAAGAGCGTGTTGGGCAAGGTGGTGTTCCATTTACTATGTATAAATTTCGTAGTATGTGTCAGGATTCCGAAAAAGATGGTTCACAATTTGCACAAGCAAATGATATGCGAGTAACTCGCGTTGGGAAATTTATTCGTAAAACTCGCATTGATGAGTTACCTCAGTTCTACAATGTGCTAAAAGGTGAGATGAGCTTAATTGGACCTAGACCAGAGCAGAAGAAATTTGTTGATGAATTTAATAAGCAAATACCGTTCTACAATTATCGTCATATTGTTAAGCCGGGTATTTCCGGCTGGGCTCAGGTTGTACACGGGTATGCTGCTAATGCAGAGGACACAAGGATAAAATTGGAACACGATTTTTACTATATTAAAAACTTTTCTTTCTCTATGGATTTGCTGATTTTATTTAAAACCATACAAACAATGTTAACGGGTTTTGGGGCAAGATGATTTTATTATATAAATAGTTGTTTTTTGGTATAAAAAACTGCAAGAAATAACTTAACCACCTTAAAACCTTGCAAAGCAAAACACGCCTAATCGCTATCCTCACTGGCTGGCATTTGGAACAAGGCTGCCCAATGGGCATCGCTCCACAACAATACCCGCTTGATCATGCTGACAACAGCGCGTGGGGTAATGGTTGCGCCGGTGAACTGATCAAAAGCGCCGCCATCCTTACGCACAGCCCATTGTTCTGGCGCGGGATTATCTAAAGACTTGGCTTGGAACTGCAAAATCCAGTCGCTCTTTTCTACTTCAATGCGGTCCCCCAAGCCCGGGGTTTCTTTGTGATTTAAAGCCCGCACGCCAGCAAGTGTTTGATCAGCATTCACTGCAATCAGCAATTTGATATTGCCGCTATAACCCTCTGGGGTGGTGGTGACAAATAGAGCAGCGACAGGCTGGCCTTGTTGACGTGCTCGGTAGACTGTAATGGGTGCTGCGCTATTTAAGCCAGCCGCAGGCAAGCTAATCTGATCATGCAGCGGGTCATTGTCATAATGTTCAGGGCTAACCAAGGCATTCAGTTCATTCAGCAAGGCTTGGCGTTCATTGTTTGCAATGCGTTCTGTGGTAGCCGCATGAATGCCTGCTAAAATCAGTGTGCCGACGAGTGCAAATGCTGTTAATAAAACCGCAGGTTTGGCAATTTCACGCAGCAAGACGTGCTTAGCATTCATGGACGCAGCTTCCTCCGTGTACCATAGACACGCGGTTGAGTGTAGTAATCCAACAGTGGCACAGCCATATTCATAATTAACACAGAAAAGGCTATAGCGTCAGGGTAATTGCCCCAAGTGCGGATAATATAGGTAAAGCAACCAATACCGCCTGCATAGAGCAATTTACCCAAAGGCGTGGTGCTGGCACTGACTGGATCAGTCGCAATAAAGAAAGCCCCGAGCATGCTGGCACCACTCAATAAATGAAATAAAGGGGATGGGTAGGTGTGCATATCAATGAGCCAGAATAAGCCAGCCATACCCGCCAGTGCGGCTAACAAGCCTACAGGAATATGCCAGCTAATAATGCCCCGCCAAATTAGCCAAACACCACCGACGAGATAAGCTATACTGACCAGCTCCCAGCCTTTACCACCTAAGTAGCCAAAGGGTGCAGCTTGCACAATACTCGCTAAAGATTGCCCTAAGCCCACATTTACTTTGACATAATCTAGGGGTGTGGCTTGAGTATAAGCATCCCAGTTTGACAGGTTTGCACCAAAAACCTGTTGCAGCATATCGGTAAAACCAAGCTGTCCAAAGCCTGCTGCAAAAGGTTGTGCCCATAGGGTCATTTCCAGCGGAAAAGAGACTAGTACGGCTGCATAGCCTACCATTGCTGGGTTGAATGGGTTATAGCCCAGTCCGCCATACAAATGTTTACCAATGATGACAGCAAACACCAAGGCAATGGCGATTAGCCACCAAGGGGAATAGGGGGGCAGTGCGATGGCTAATAGCCAGCCAGTCACCACAACGCTATAGTCACTCAAAAAAGGCTGTAATGGTCGCTGGCGTAATTTGAGCATGATGATTTCAAACAATAGCGCCAAAATAATGCCTAACACCAAATTGCTTAATGTTCCCCAACCAAATAATACGATGAGCATGAGCGTGCCTGGCAGCAGCGCATACAATACCTGCCGCATGACTTGAGCAACGCTATGGTCTTGTGCCACAACATGAGGTGAGGTGCGTGTACCAAAGATCATGCGGATTTATCCTCAGTAGGGGTCAATGGCGTTTGCTGGGCTTTTTCTTTCTTGGCTTTGGCGCGTTCTAGCGCGGCTTGTATAGCGGCTTGCTTAGCATCATCCCCCTTTGTTGCCGATTTGTTTTGTAATGCTTGTTTGTGTTTGGCGAGTTTCTCGGCTTTTTCGCGTTTAGCACGCTCTAAGCGTTCCAACCTAAACTCATGCCGTTCACGCGCTACATCGGCTTTATGTTGTACTTGGCGTTGATGGCGAATTTCACTTTTAGCAAAGCGATAATAATCAACGAGTGGCAAATGGCTGGGGCAAACATAAGCACAGCAACCACATTCAATGCAGTCAAAGAGGTGGTATTTTTCGATTTCTTCAAAATGCTTGGCACGCGCATGCCAATATAGCTGCTGAGGCAAGAGCGTTACCGGGCAAGCGGCAGCGCAAGCGCCACAACGGATACAAGGCTGAGCGGCTGGTTTATTGGCAGCTTGCTCTACTAAGATACAGTTGCTTGCCTTGACTACAGGAATGCTATCATTAGCTAGCGAAATTCCCATCATGGGACCTCCCATAATCAAGCGTTCGGCTTTGTCAGTATAGCCACCCGCTTGTTCAATCAAGGTACGTATTGGTACACCAAATGGCACTTCAAAATTTTGTGCTTCAGCCACACCGCCGCCAGTAACGGTGATATAACGTGAAATCAAGGGTTCACCCCATACCACGGCTCGGTAAATGGCTCGAGCGGTGGCGACATTGTGGCAAATGACGCCGCTATCTGTCGGGCGGCTACCACTCGCTACTTCACGTCCGGTCAGGATTTTGATGAGCTGCTTTTCACCACCACTGGGATAAAGCGTCGGGATAGGGACAATATGAATGCGTTGATCACCGCTGGCTTTTACGGCTGCTTGCATGGCTTGGATAGCCTCTGGCTTATTGTCCTCTATGCCAATGAGACATTCTTGGCCTTCTGGAGGGGTATGAGACAGCAGAATATGCAGTATGACTTGTGCGCCAGCGATAATTTCTTCTGGTTTTTCGCGCATGAGCAGGTCATCACAGGTAATATAAGGTTCGCATTCAGCACCATTAATAATCAGGGTGCTGATCGGCATTTTCGGGCGCACATTGAGCTTGATCGCAGCAGGAAATACAGCACCGCCTAAGCCGACAATACCCGCAAAGCAAATCCGGCTACGCAGGGTGACTCCATCTAATTCGGCATAGTGTGGCAAAGGCTCAAGTTTATGTGCTCCCCAATGATCAGCACCATCTGGTTCAATAATAATGCAAGTGTCTTCCAGCCCGGAAGGATGTGGAATCGGGCGCTTTTCTATTGCACGTATCAGCCCTGAAGTGCTGGCATGAATCGGCAAGCTTGCATAGCCTTGTGATTTGGCGAGTGGTTGACCTTTATTAATGCTTTCGCCTACTTTGACCAAAATATCGGGGTGCATGCCTGCATGTTGCAAGAGAGGAACGACTAGCTCCTTGCAGGTGCTTGCCGAGATGGGGCGTGTTGGCCGCTGATTAGACAGTGTTTTGTGTTCCGGTAAATGTAAGCCGCCATGATTGCGCCACAATAAACGGCCTGGATCAAGTAAAGCGCTCATGCAGCCTCCTTGTCTTTAACACTGTCTTCAATGCGTTTAATGCCTTCAATGTCTTTAATGGTTGTGATTGGCTTGGACTCAGTCGTAACTAGCTTTAATGCTTCAGGTTCAGGCCATTGCCAGCCCGTTGGGCCGGTGTGTGCAGGTAGCATGGCAATACATTCCACCGGACAGGGCGGGAGGCATAATTTACAGCCAGTGCACTCAGACGCAATGACGGTGTGCATATGCTTGGCTGCTCCGACAATGGCATCCACCGGACAGGCTTGAATACACAAAGTACAACCAATACAGGTTTGTTCATCAATTACAGCCAGCAGTGGTGCATCTGGTGTTTCACCGTGTTCAGCATTTAAGGGCTTAGGCTCTACGCCCAATAACTCAGCTAAAGCGTTTATAGTGGTTTCGCCACCAGGAGGGCATTGATTAATATCGGCCTCGCCTTTGGCAATCGCTTCGGCATACGGGCGACAACCTGGAAAGGTACATTGCCCACACTGAGTTTGCGGCAACAGTTTGTCGATTTTGTCTGCGAGTGGATCACCTTCCACTTTGTAGCGGATAGCGGCATAGCCCAGCAATAGCCCAAAAGCCAGTGCTAAACCACCCATGACCAGAAGGGCACTTAACATTAACTCTTCACCAAACCAGAAAATCCCATAAAGGCCAGTGCCATCAAACCTGCCGTAATCAAGCCTATGGCATTACCTTGAAAAGACTGCGGAATATCAGCAACTGTCAAGCGTTCACGAATAGCTGCAAATAACACCATGACCAGCGTAAAACCCAAGGCAGCCCCCATACCATATAAAGCAGATTCAATAAAACCGTGTGATTTTTGCGTATTCAATAAAGCCACGCCCAAAACAGCACAATTCGTTGTAATGAGTGGTAAATAAATCCCCAATACATTATGCAAAATAGGGCTGGTTTTACGAATAGCCATCTCAGTAAAACCTACAATCGCCGCAATCACCAGGATAAAACTCAAAGTGCGTAAATATTCCAGTCCCAAAGGCGAAAGTAGCCAAGTATCGACCAAGTAGCTGGTGACAGAGGACAAGGTCAATACAAAAGTGGTTGCCAGACCCATCCCCATAGCGGTTTCCAGCTTGCGCGAGACACCCATAAAGGGGCATAAGCCCAGAAATTGGGACAATACAAAATTATTGACCCATACTGTGCCGACAATAATAAGCAGGTAATCAGTCATGGTTATTTAGGATCAATGTTATTGGGTGAATAAGAATAATAGGGCGCGTATTTTGCCATACCCACTGTGTTGAAACCTAATGGAAATGCTGATGTAGAGCAAAAGAAAACACGATTTACAGTAAAAGTCGCTAAATATTCATGCACTAAAAAAAATGCAATCTTTTGATTTATATAGCTTTTGCAAGCTTTGGCGGAAAACTATTCATATTGATGCGTCTTAGATGGTGCGCTGCAAAAAATGTAGTTGGCAAATCGTTTTTAATTGGACTATTATAGGCGGCGAAGCGATTTTTGCTTCAAAATCCTCCTAGCGGTTGGGCATTCTTCGGGATGCCCTCTTTTATATCCATCATACTGATTTGCTAGCGCTTGGCCTGTTGTTTTGCTAAATGAATCGCCATATTTAAAGCAGCATGCAGACTGGTCGCTTCTGCTTTCCCGGTTCCAGCTAGGTCTAAGGCTGTACCGTGATCGACAGAGCTACGAATAATGGGCAAGCCCAAAGTGACATTAACCGCCTGCCCAAATCCTGCGTATTTTAGTACGGGTAAGCCTTGGTCGTGATACATGACCAAAACGGCATCTGCTGTTTTTAAATGGCGAGGGGTAAATAAGGTATCTGCTGGTAAAGGCCCCGTCAGGTTCATGCCATTTTGTTGTAGCTGTTGGATCACTGGAATGATGGTATGCACTTCTTCCATACCTAAATGTCCGCCTTCACCAGCATGAGGGTTTAAGCCGCTGACGAGTATATGCGCTTGGGGAGTGGCAAATTTTTCCCGTAAATCATGATCCAGAATATGCAAGACCTGACGAAGTAAATCAGGCGTGATAGCGGTACTGACTTTAGATAAAGGTAAATGGGTTGTTGCTAAAGCAACTTTTAAGCGTCCAGCGACTAACATCATAACAGGTAAGGCGGTACCTGTTTTTTTAGCCAAATACTCGGTGTGGCCGCTAAAAGGCACACCGGCATCATTGATAATACCTTTGTGTACAGGTGCAGTGACCATCGCGGCGAACTCGCCTGTTTGGCATCCTTCGACCGCTCGATCTAGTATCGCTAGTACACTGGCCGCATTATGCGTGTCTAATGTGCCTGGTGTAACGCTAGTCTTTGTTGCTATTGGCAAGACAAACATTTCCCCACGCTGGCAAGGGCGTTGCGCTTGATCAGCTTCATATGGACGCAGGCGAATATTTAAATTCAACAGGCGTGCGCGCAAACGCAATACATCCAAGTCAGCCAATACGATAATATCAATATCATTTGGCCAAGTAACTTGATTAGCCAGCATCAAAGCCAACTCTGGTCCTATACCAGCAGGTTCGCCCGTGCTTAGGGCTATGCGTAAACGTTGAGTCATGCCGTCGTTAATGATGTGTGTTAAAAACTCGTCAGCCAGTTTGTTCAATCGAATAATGGCTTGTCAATTAATTTAATTGCAACTGTTTACCTGTGTTTGGAATGCGATACTCGATATAAGCACCATTCCGCAAGCTTTGTAACCAAGCACGGTATTGTTCTCCTTCTTTGCGCTCACCTAAAAAGTTAGCTGCTTTAATGCGCAACTGCTCTTCGGTTTGATCGGTTTGGCGTGTATCCATGACTTCCAGTACATGCCAGCCATAGCGAGTTTGGAAAGGTTGGCTAAGCGTGCCCGGTGTCTGATGTTGCATAGTGGCTGCAAACTGTTTGACCATTTTCCCGGGTTTTACCCAGCCCAAACTACCACCTTTGGCACGGCTACCTGGGTCATCGGAGTATTGGCTGGCTAGCTCGCCAAAGTCAGCACCTGCTTGAATTTGTTGATAAATCTTATTAATGCGTTGCTGTGCTTCTGTGGTAGTGCGATTTTCCGTGCTAATAAGAATATGGCGTACCAAGGCTTCTGTTACCATGCCACGACGCTTAGAACCTTGTCTGTCGAGCAGTTTGAGAATATGAAAGCCATTAGCATCCCGCACAACTTCGGAAATTTCCCCGGTTTTCATCAGAGCCAGCACTCTAACAAAGGAAACAGGTAGTTTTTCTGCTGTTTGCCAGCCTAAATCGCCACCCTGTTGTGCTGCATTATTATCAGAAAATTGTCGTGCTATTTGGGAGAAATCCTGACCACCCGCAACGCGACGGCGTAATTCTTCGGCTCGATGACGAGCTGCATTAACTTGTTGGATAGGCGTGCCATTAGGGGCAGATACCAGAATATGTTGCAGGTGATAACGTTCTCCTGCGGTTAATTTACCGCTTTGGGTCGCTACCAGATCGGCTATTTCACGGTCAGAAATATTTACTTGGCGAGCAATTTGCTGCTTGCGTAGGGCATCAATCAGTAATTTGCGCCGCGTGCTTTCACGAAAGGCTATAAAATCAATGCCTTGTCTTTGCAAAGCTGCTTGGAAGGTGGTTAGATTCATCTTGTTATTGGCGGCGATGGTTTCTAAGACGCGATTTAGAGTGGCATCATCCACACGCACACCGCGTTCTTCAGCGTATTGGGTTTGTAAGCGTTCTAGGATTAATTCGTCCACTGCATCTTTCAAAAGCGTGGCATCTGCTACTTTGTCCTTACGGCTGCTTTGCAGTACGCGCATACGCTGTTGCACTTCACTCATGAGTACCACATCGCTATTGACCACTGCGGCAATTCGATCCAGCGTTTCAGCCCGTGCGAGGTTTAAGCTCATGACTAAGCAAGCTAGTAATAAGTATCCTAAACGGCTAACATTTCTTTTATTCATAACCATAAATTCGATTTTCCAATAGATTGCGTGTACTACTGCCAAAGTTGCCCAGACCTTTTAGTTCAAATTCAGCAAATATAGCATCATCATAAGTCTTATTATCAGACAATAAATATTTTCGGTTGACCAGTCGACCGCGCCAACAACAGCTTTGATATTCTATCCCAGCCAATGTTTCCAGTAAGCGGTTATTTTCTAGGTCATGTTCATACGTTCCTAGCAATGTCCAGTGATCCCTAAAGGGTGTAGCAAAGGAAAACTGTACAGCTTCATAGTCATTTTTGTGATGACCATAGCCTAGATTCAAGATTCGCTGTTTTTTATCCTTGTAATTAAGCCGCATTTGATTAGCCAGTAAACGGCCATCATGAGCATCTAAGAACGCTGTACCGCTGACTTGGGTTGCAGTATTGAGCTGACCGGCTAACTCCAATACGATTTCGGAGCGCGCATCAGCGGCTATGCTTTCGTCTGGCAGCGTCACTTTGTAGTCATCAAAATAATACATTTGTCCAATGCTGGCACGCAGAATTTCTCGTCCTTGCTTTACATCTTGCAAACGGGTGGTGAGCGAAGTGCTCAAGCGATTAGTATCCGCAATACGATCAGCACCAGCAAAACGGTTGTCGCTAAAAAGACGGCTGTAGCTGGGCGTTAAGTTTGCACTGTCAAAGACCGGAATATCAGCTTGATTACGGTAAGGCGTAAAAGTGTAGTAAATACGTGGCTCCAAGGTTTGCACTGTATTGCCCTGTTGCAGCTCACGCTCAAAGAATAATCCTGTATCGATTGAAACGGTAGGTAGATGACGGCTAATCGAGGTGTTCTGATTGCGCTCCAGTTCGTAATGGGTCGAGCGCAGTTTTAGACTAGGCTCAATATAAGCATAGCTATTGGCAAAACGTTGGCTAATGCCTGCTTGAATATCAAAGCGATGTCCATTATCAGCTTGGCTATTGGAGAAGTAAGTGTATTCACCATGTGCACTGAGTTTCAGATCATGAGCATCGCTCGGTGTTTTCCAACTAGCACTTAATTGTGGTAAACGTGCGTAAGTCTCGGAATCTTTATCCAGAACCTGATAACTTTGTGCCAAAGCGGTGAAAGTCCAAGGATCATTTTGATGGGTATAGCGTAAGGTACGCTCCAAATTGACTGTGCTACTCGCTTCTAGTGAGCTACTTAAATCATTGAGGTAGTCTATATCAGAAACACCTTCAGCCTCTAAACTCAGCGCCGTGTGATCGCCTAACTGACTGAAGTGGTTTAAGGCAAAATAATAACGCAAGCTATTATCTAGGTTTTGATCACTAGGTAGAATATCGTACTGTATGCGTCCACTATGCTTTTCTTGCAGATAGCGAAATTCACTTTGTGCTTGTATGCCTCGCTTGCTCAGCAAGTTGGTTGTGACGGTTAAGTCATAATTAGGGGCTATGTTAAAGTAATAAGGCAAACTGAGACGTAGACCGCTTTTTTCATCAGTACCGATGCTAGGTGTGAGGAAGCCGGATTTACGTTGCTTGCTTAACGGGAATGAAAAATAGGGTAAGTAAAATACTGGCGTATCAGCTATTTCAAAGGTGACATTTCGGGCAGTACCTGTATCTGTTTCACGATCCAGTGTGATCTTGTCTGCCTGAAGCTGCCAGGTATTAATTGTCGGAGGGCAGGTCGTATAACTGGCATCTTCCAAATGAATACGTTGTGGTGTTTCTTGTATAAGACGGCGACTGCTACCCCGTCCTTCTGCGTCAGATAGCAAGTAAACAAGGTCATTAATGCGTCCTGTACCATTTTGTAGATTGTAGTGAATAGTGGCACTGTTGACTTGTAATTGGGCTGTGGTTAATTTGACCTTACCTTGAGCAATAATATCGCCGCTCGTACGGTTAAATTGTGCTTGCTGTGCTTGTAGCTGGGCATCTTGTTGGGCGATATAAACACCTCCCACCAGTTCTGAATAACCTTGCTCTCGAAATAGAGCCTGATCCGCTTCGATATAAATGGCATTCTTATCCAGATCAGGTGGGCGCAAAACATTTAACGCAGCTTGTGGGGGGCTATCTGTCTGCGGTGAGCAAGTTTCCCAGTCTGTTGCGGCTATTAATTCACTTGGGGCAAAGGAGAGTCCGAGTACAAGCCAGCGAGCTGACTGCTTTATAAACATGTGAATCTGTTTATCCTGTCGTTATTATTCAGGTGGTTAACATCGCATACTCTGTGGATACAAACAATGCTTCTCCATGCCTACAATGAATGCCCTTGCTCATTTAGCCGATCACTAGCACTCTGCTATCAGCAAGTCAAATTGACTAAATGTTTGGAGAGCGATTTTATCAGTTTTACAAACTCTAAGGTATTGTGTAATATTTGCCCGAGTGTTTGGTTAAATAATCATCAACCTGAGTTTCAAGGGGGCGGCGTGGGAACTGCTGTGCAAATAAGCTCGTTTTATGATAATGCGGGGAAACAGTCTAAGACTATGAGTGGACGCAAGCTGATTAACAGTAAAACAGCAAAACGACGTGGGCGTCCTAAAGGCGCAACTTCTGCGAGTATTTCGGAAGTACGTAAACAAGCTGCGGAAGAGCAGCGTCGTTTAAAATGGGAGTACACCCAGTTAATTGAGGGCTTGAAAACCGAGTTGGAGCAATGGAAGCAACGTTACGAAGATGAAACAACACGGCTTAATGCTGAATTGGATTTATTGCGTAAGCGTGAGTATAGCTATCAGCAAGCCTTAGAAGCTCGCCTGAGTGAGCTGGCCGGTCATCTGCATGAGACCTTAGTGAACTGGGGAAAAGCTGAACTGGAAGAAGCGCAGATAGACAAGCGTAAGCGGGGTCGTCCGCGTAAAACGATTAAGCTGAAGTAAGTTTCTTGTATTTGTCTCAACCGTTTGGCGTTAGGCAAATACACCGTTCGCGCTATCGTCTCAATTTTGGCTCACTTCATGCTGGAATCAAACCACCGTTTCAGTCTCATTTCATATTAGAAAAGGTCATAAACTGGTAAAATACCCCTGTTTTGTTGCAAAATAGTGCCATTCTGGTTGGTTTAGGGGACGGGCAATGGCTGATTTTTCCGGTAGTTTTCCTACAAGTCGTATGCGGCGCATGCGGCGTGATGATTTTTCTCGGCGTTTGATGCGCGAAAACCATTTGACCGTAGACGATTTGATTTATCCAGTATTTGTGTTGGAAGGTGAGCATCAACGTGAAGCGGTGCCATCCATGCCAGGGGTCAATCGCCTGAGTGTTGATTTATTGTTAGAAGAAGCGCGCGCTATTTACCAACTGGGTGTACCGATGCTGGCTATTTTTCCGGTGACACCTTCGTCCGCTAAATCAGATAAGGCCGAAGAAGCCTATAATCCTGAGGGTTTGGCTCAGCGCGCCGTGCGTGCCTTAAAAGAGGCCTTGCCTGATTTGGGGGTTATGACCGATGTTGCATTGGATCCATTCACCTCGCACGGTCAGGATGGCCTAATGGATGCCTCTGGCTATATTGTAAATGATGAGACCGTTGATGTGCTGGTTAAACAAGCTTTGTCTCATGCTGAAGCAGGTGCTGATGTGGTAGCACCTTCGGATATGATGGATGGTCGTATTGGTGCGCTACGCTGGGCTTTGGAAAAAAACGGCTATATGAATACGCGCATTATGGCTTATTCCGCTAAATATGCTTCCAGCTTTTATGGGCCTTTTCGGGATGCGGTAGGATCTGCTGGCAATCTGGGTGGGGGCCATAAATATAGCTATCAAATGGATCCGGCCAATAGTCATGAGGCTTTGCGCGAGATTGCGCTGGATTTGCAAGAGGGTGCGGACATGGTTATGGTCAAGCCTGGCATGCCTTATTTAGATATTGTCCGTCGGGTTAAGGAAAATTTTCTTGCCCCTACTTATGTTTATCAGGTCAGTGGTGAATATGCCATGCTCAAGGCTGCGGGCATGAATGGCTGGATTAATGAAAAAGCCTGTGTTTTAGAAGCTTTATTAGGTATGAAACGGGCAGGTGCAGATGGTATTTTGACTTATTTTGCACATGATGTGGCGCGTTGGTTGCGGGAGTCTTGAAACGGAGTATTTTCAGTGAATGGCTGAATTAGTGACAATTTGCGGTAATTTTGGCGTATTCAGGTAAATTTATAAGGTAACGTTCAGCGAGGGTTGTTACCTAATGGCGACAATGGCTGCCTGTCGTGCGTGTCTGATATTTGGGCTAAATTGATAAAAAGTATGAGGCTTAAACAATGATCGAATTTATCAGGGCTGGTGGCTGGTTGATGGTTCCCATCATCCTGAGCTCCGTAATGGCGATGGCCATTATTATTGAGCGATTCCTTTCCTTGCGAAGCAGTAAAGTCATTCCTCCGGGGGATATTGAATTTGCCCGAAAAATGGCAGCGGCTGGGCGTGTGCCGCAAGAAGCTATTGAAAAATTGCGTAATAATTCAGTGATGGGAAGTATCCTAGCGGCAGGTTTATCCAGCAGTTCATTACCGCGCCATATTATTAAGGAAAATGTTGAAGAGGCTGGGCGACATGCCGCCCACCGTTTGGAACGTTATTTGACTGCATTAGGTACAATTGCAGCAACGACACCTTTAATGGGCTTATTAGGCACGGTTTTAGGCATGATTATAGCCTTTAGCCAGATTAATCAGGCTGGAGTCGGTGATCCGGCTACGGTGGCAGGTGGTATTTCCCAAGCCTTGTTTACAACAGCTGCGGGTATTTCGGTAGCCATTGTTGCGTTGATTTTTCATCGTTACTTCAAGGCTAAAGTGGATAATTATGTCGTCGAGATGGAGCGTGAGGCGGTTAAGCTGATTGAGTTGGTGAACCAAAATAATAAACCAGCACCGGCTGTAGCTACTTCATCGGCTTCAACAAGTGCTGGCATGAGTGCTGCTGCGATGGCTGCGAATAATAAAATTGCTGCTGCACGGGCTGCTCGAGGGGGTACTGCATGAATTTTCGTCCGTATGCGCAGCAGGCTGTTGATGTTGATTTGACACCGCTGATTGATGTTGTGTTTTCGCTATTGATGTTTTTTATGGTTACCACCACATTTGATCGTAATGCTGAAATCAAGATAGCACTGCCAACAGCGGATAATGCGGTCGAGCAATCTCAAGCGCAGGATAGATTAGAGCTGATTATTGACAGTCAAGGGCGCTATTATATTAATGGTCGTGAAGTCTTGAATAATAAGCCTGAAACCTTGTTTCAAGCCATGACCCAAGTACTGAATGAGCTGAAAGATGAGCCACCTTTAGTCATTTTAGCGGATGCTGATGTTAAACATCAATCGGTGGTCACAGCAATGGATATTGCTGGGCGTTTGGGGTTGACGAATTTTGCCATTGTGACTACCCAGACTGAACGTAAAAAAGATACTAAGCCATAGGGGGCGCATGAATAAAAGCCGGACTACCGGTTTGCAGGTTTATCGCAGATTGGTTGCTTATTCGATTCATTATTGGCCTTATCTGCTATTTGCTGTTGGTGCTTTGGCTGTTAGTGCTTTAACTCAGCCGCTATTTGCTTGGATTATGGGACCTTTGCTGGATCGTGCCATTATGCAGCAAGACCCTGAGGTGATTCATTGGTTGCCTTTGGGTATTTTAGGCATTTTTTTGCTGCGGGGGGTGACAAGCTTTAGCGCCGGTTATTTTATGGGTAGGGTGGGGCGCAAGGTGGTGCAGCAAGTGCGCAATGAATTATTTCATCACCTGTTACACTTGCCGGTTAATTACTTTCAGCAACACAGTTCCGGTAAATTATTGGCTTATCTGACTTATTACGTTGATCAGTTAATGACCGCAGCGACCCGTGGTTTGACGACATTAATCCAAGAGTCGGTGACTGTTGTAGGTTTGTTATGCTTAATGTTTTATCGTAGCTGGCAGCTTACACTGACTTTATTGGTCGTACTTCCCTTAATTGCCGCCGTAGTTGTTTATGCTACCCGTCGCTTGCGTAAACTCAGCCAGAGTGTACAAACTTCCATGAGTACAGTTACGAGTGTGGCTAATGAAATGCTGCAAGGCTATAAAGTGATTCGTATTTTTAATGGTGAAAAGTACGAAGCGGAGCGCTTTGCTCGAGCTAATGAGCGTAATATGCACTTGGAAGTAAAGCGGCTATTAACAGAATTGCTCAGCACCCCTTTGGTTCAGTTTATGGTTGCAATCGCTTTGGCGGTGATTGTGTATATGGCAACGCGCCCCTCTACTTTGGAAAGCGGCCTGACGCCAGGTGTTTTTATGTCGTTTATTACGGCCATGATTTTTATGCTGACACCGATTCGTAATCTTACCCAGCTTAATGCTCAGCTACAAAAGGGTATCGCGGCAGGAGATAGCATTTTTCGTTTGTTAGATGAAGCTAGTGAGCTTGATCAGGGCAAGCAAGCCTTGGGGCGTAGTCGAGGCCAGCTAGTGTTTGATAAAGTGAGCTTTTATTACCCTAATAGCGAATCACCAATATTAGAAAATATTAGTTTTAAAGTAGAACCCGGCCAGAAAATAGCGCTGGTGGGTAAATCTGGTTGTGGCAAAACGACTTTAGTGAATTTGTTGGTACGTTTTTATGACTATCAGCAAGGACGTATTTTGCTGGATGGCATTGAGTTAAACCAAATACCACTGCATGATTTGCGTCGACAAGTGGCCTATGTGGGACAGGATACGGTGCTGTTTAATGACACGGTGCGCAATAATATTGCTTATGGCGAAATGCAAGCAGTGTCAGAAGAAAAAATCCGCCTAGTCGCAGAAACGGCTCATGCACTGGAGTTTATTGAAAAATTACCACAGGGTATGGACACGGTCATTGGCGATAATGGTGTGCTCTTATCCGGTGGGCAGCGTCAGCGTCTTGCGATTGCCCGCGCCATTTTAGCGGATGCGCCTATTTTGATTCTGGATGAGGCGACCTCGGCATTGGATACAGAGTCAGAGCGTTATATTAAAGATGGTTTGGAGCATTTGTTACAAGGTCGCACTACTTTTATGATTGCACACCGCTTGTCTACGATTGAAAATGCTGACTGTATTTTGGTAATGCAAGCAGGTGCAATTATTGAATCAGGTACGCATGCTGAACTCATGGCTTTAGCCGGTCAATACGCCAGACTGTATGCGATGCAATTCAGTGAAACTACAGTGTACACTAGCCCATGAATAGCAATAATTTTATGCCGCTGATTCATTGGCTAGAGTCAGTGTGGTATGGCAGGCGTCCACTGGCTAAAGCTTTGCTGTGGCCTTGGAGTGTTTTGTTTTGTTTGGCTGTGTGGGTGCGTCGAGTTTATTTACAAGCACGGCAACAAGTGTTTAAAGTGCCGGTGGTTGTGATTGGTAATATTAGCGTCGGCGGCACTGGCAAAACCCCATTGACGCTTTATTTGACTGAGTTATTACAGCAGGCAGGCTATCGCGTTGGCATTGTCAGTCGTGGTTACGGCGCGCGGCCTGATAAGCAGATGGTGCGCGTAGTCACTTATCATAGTCACCCGGAAGATGTCGGTGATGAAGCTTTATTATTGGCAATGCGTGCTCAAGTACCGGTATTTATCGGGCGAAATAGACCGGCAGCTATTCGTGCTTTGCTGGCGGCTCAGCACTGTGATGTCGTGTTGTCTGATGATGGTTTGCAGCATTACCGCATGGGGCGAGCTATGGAGATTGTGGTCATTGATGGTGAAAGGCGTTGCGGTAATGGTGCGTGCTTACCCGCAGGACCTTTGCGTGAAAAGCCAAGTCGCTTGCAAGCATGTGATTTTAGGGTGGTTAATGGTAAGGCAACAAAAGCTGATGAATATAGTATGTTGATCAGTGGTGATACTTTGCAGGCTTTGCTTCAGCCAGCCGAGCAATTACCACTCACTACCCTGCGTGGCAAAATAGTTCATGCAGTGACCGCCATTGGCAATCCGCAACGCTTTTTTGCAGTGTTAGAGCAAGCAGGCATTCAATACCAGCCGCATGTTTTCCCTGATCACCATTTATTTCGAGGTGATGAAATCTGTTTTGCCGATCGGTGGCCAGTCATTATGACGGAAAAGGATGCGGTAAAATGTCGATTCTTATTGGATGAAAATACAGCAGTACCTTACTGGTATTTGCCGGTACGGGCTGAATTGGATCAAGATTTTGCCGCCGCTTTTTTGCAGCGTATTGAAGAGGTATCTCAAGATGGACAAAAAACTACTCGACATACTGGTGTGTCCAGTGACTAAGGGCAAACTGATTTATGACAAGCGTGCCCAAGAGCTTATTTCTAAGTCTGCCCGTTTAGCTTACCCCATTCGTCAGGGTATGCCGATTATGTTAGAGGAAGAAGCACGCAGCTTGACACAGGAAGAGGTGGAGAAGCTGGCTGAATGAAACCGTTTCTAGTGATTCCCGTTCGTTACGCCTCGACCCGTTTACCGGCTAAAGCCTTGCGTTTATTAAAGGGTAAAACCTTGGTGCAGCATGTGTTTGAACGTGCACAAGCTGCACAAGGCTTTGAAAAAATTATTATTGCTACTGATGATGAGCGTATTCGCCAAGTGTGTGAAGGCTTTGGTGCTGAAGTGTGCATGACGGCCAATACACACGAAAGTGGCAGTGATCGTCTGGCTGAAGTCGTGAGTCATTATGCTTGGCCGGATGAAACCATTGTGGTGAATTTGCAAGGGGATGAGCCCTTAACGCCGGTAGAAAATTTGTATCAGCTAGCGGCTAATATGGCACAGCATACGGATGCGATGCTAGCTACGCTAGCAACACCGCTGCAAAACGAGCATGAATTAAACGATCCTAATATTGTTAAAGTCGTGTGTGATCAACGCGGTATGGCCTTGTACTTTAGTCGTGCTCCGATTCCTATGCAGCGGGATGCGCATAAAACAAACAAGTCACCTGTGCCTGCTTATGCGTTGCGGCATATTGGCCTATATGCTTATCGTGCAGCCTTCTTAAGAGCTTTTGCGGCTTTACCCCCTTGTCCATTGGAAAAGTTAGAAAAATTGGAACAATTACGCGCCTTGTTTCATGGCTTCCCCGTTCATGTGGATGTGGCTAAGGTCATACCAGGGCCTGGTGTGGATACAGAGGCTGATTTAGCTTTGGTGGAAAGTTTATTGTAATAAGGCCGCCACTATTCCGTCCTCCTCTTGAACAAGGAGGATAAAACTAGGCTGGGTAAAGGGTTTTAAAGCTTTTCAGTGAAATTCGGCTAATTCTTTTACATGTGCAGCCACACTGCGGCCTAATGAAGATAACTCATAACCCCCTTCCAGACAGGATACAACACGTCCTGCACCATGTTTTTTAGCAATTTCGCACAGTGCGCGGGTAATCCACACATAATCCTGTTCAACTAGGTTAAAACCACCCATATCATCTTCCAGATGAGAGTCAAAACCGGCTGAAATCATAATCAAGTGAGGCTGAAATTCGTCCAAAGCGGGTAGCCACTTTTCTGAAACGGCCTGACGCCACTCTGCCGAGCGTGTGCCGGCCTTCATAGGCAAGTTAATCATATTTGGCAGATGAGTATCTGCCCCTGTAAAGGGGTAGTAAGGGTGCTGGAAAGAAGAACAAAATAGCACTCGTGGTTCATTGCTGAAAATTTGCTCTGTACCATCACCGTGATGTACATCGAAATCAATCACAGCAACCCGTTCTAGTCCATAATGCTCTAAGGCATGGGCTGCACCGACAGCAACATTATTAAAAATACAGAAGCCAGCAGCATGACCGTGTCCGGCATGATGTCCGGGCGGGCGGGTAGCGCAAAAAACGTGTTTATGGGCTGGATTATTATCCATGACCAGATCAACAGCCTGTACGGCTGCACCTGCCGATAGCAGAGCGGCCTCCAACGAGTATTGATTCATGGCGGTTTCACCATCGAGTGTTACGGTACGCTCATCCTTGGGGGCTGTTCGGTAAACCTTGCCAACATAATACTCATCGTGTACGCGCAGTAATTGTTCGCGTGTTGCTGGGTGAGCATCATAATGACGTGTAATCCAGTCTACTCCCGAGGTGATCATACGGTTATTAATGGCATCTAAGCGCTCTGGACATTCAGGGTGATCGACATTCCCATTGTCGTGTAAGGAGCAATTATGGTGACTAATTACTGCTGCTGTCATGGTATTTTCTGCCTGTTAGGAGTAGAATATGCTGCAATGCACAAAATTATTTCGTTAGCGGCGCGTCTCTGTTACAGAGGCACAAGGAAAACATTCTAGAGGTTTTTGCCATGGGTCTCCACTACCTAAATCAATTATTCGAACCAAGTAGTATTGCTGTGTTCGGAGCCAGCGAGCGTGAAAGTGCCCAAGGCACGCTGGTACTAAAGAATATTTTGGCCGCCGGGTTTGAAGGTAAAATCTACCCGGTTAATCCTAAGTATGAGACTTTACAAGGCTTGGCTTGCCAAGCTGATCTTTCTGCAATTGGTCATACTATCGATCTTGCTATTATTGCCACACCAGCCAAAACAGTCAGCAGTATTTTGCATCAATGCGGCGAGCATGGTGTGAAAGGCGCGATTATTCTATCGGCTGGTTTTGCCGAAACCGGGGTGCGTGGCAAAAAACTAGAAAAAGATGCCATCGACCTAGCACGCCAATATGACATGCACATTGTTGGTCCGAATTGCCTAGGAATTATGCGTCCCCCTACCAAACTAAATGCCACCGTTGGCTATAATCAGGCTAAATTAGGGCGAATGGCCTTGGTATCTCAGTCAGACGCCGTTTGTACTTCTATTCTGGATTGGGCCGAAGCTCGACAAGTTGGCTTTTCTGCGGTGGTTACATTAGGTGATGCTGCCGACGTCAGCTTTGGCGATGTGCTGGATTATTTGGCAATGGATATTAAGACAGACAGTATTTTACTGTATGTCGAAGCCGTCAAGGATGCGCGCAGCTTTATGAGTGGTTTGCGGACAGCTTCACGAATGAAGCCTGTGATTGTGCTCAAAGCAGGGCGCTATGAAGAAGGCTCACGAGCGGCGAGTTCCCATACGGGAGCTATTGTAGGTGGTGATGATGCCTTTGATGCCGCTTTAGAAAGGGCGGGTGTAGTGCGGGTTAATTCAGTTGGGCAGTTGTTTTCCGCAGCAGAAATATTATCCAGTGGTATTGCAGTGAATCAAAATCGCTTAATGATTTTAACCAATGGCGGTGGCCTTGGCATTATGGCAACGGATAAGGCCATTGCAGCAGGGTTGCGTGTGCCTAAGCCTTCCACAAAGGCTTTAGCCGCTATGAATAAGGTTTTGCCAGCAACTTGGTCAAAAAACAATCCTGCGGATATTTTAGGTGATGCAACACCAGAGCGCTATGAAGCTGTTCTGAAAATTTGTCTGGAAGATGAAGGAGTTGATGGTGTTTTGGTTATGTTGACCCCGCAACCTTTTTCTAATCCAGCAGGTGTGGCCGAAGCAGTGGCTCGGGTAGTCAAGGACTTTAACAAGCCGGTAGTCGCTTGTTGGATGGGAGAAGCGCGCGTCCGTGAAGGTCGTAAAATACTTTCTGAAGCAGGTATTCCGCACTTCAATACGCCAGAAGCTGCGGTAGACGCTTTTTCTTATTTGACTGCTTATCGCAGTAATCAGAAAATGCTTGTGCAAGTACCCGCTTCAGTGGAAACACAAGCGTCTGAGCCGGATATAGAAGGGGCACGTCTTATTATTGAAAGTGTGTTGGCAGAAGGGCGGCGCTCCCTGTCAATCACCGAGTCGCGTGCTATTTTGTCAGCTTTTCGTATTCCTTCAGTACCGACTATCCTTACCCGTAGCCCAGCGGAAGCTTTAGTGGCCGCAGAGTCGGTTGGTTATCCTGTAGTGATGAAAATTAGCTCGCCAGACATTATTCATAAGTCTGATGTAAATGGTGTGCGTTTGAATATTAATAGCGCCCGCACAGTACGTAGTATTTATCAAGAATTACTGGAATCAGCGCGTAAATATAAGCCGGATGCACGGATTGATGGTGTCACGGTTGAACCTATGTATCGTGGGCGGGCAGCGCGTGAGTTGATGGTGGGTCTTGTTCGTGATCCTGTGTTTGGGCCTGTGATTAGCTTTGGTACGGGCGGCACAGCAGTAGAGGTACATCGTGATCGTGCGGTTGTTTTGCCTCCTTTGAATGATTATATGATTAAAAAGACCATTTGCCGTACTCGCGCTGCACGCATGTTGGTCGAGTTTCGTAATATGCCAGAAGTGAATTTTCCCGCTTTGCGCAAAGTGTTACAGCGGGTTTCTGAGTTGGCAAGTGAAATGCCAGAAATTCTGGAAATGGATATTAATCCTTTGATGGCTAATCCTGATGGCGTGGTGGCTGTCGATGCCTGCATTACGGTTGGTTATCCTAAAGGTGGGTCACAGCGTTATGATCATATGGCGATTCATCCTTATCCGAATGATTTAGTGAAATATCAGCAATTAGCCGATGGGACAAATATATTAATTCGTCCGATTCGTCCAGAAGATGCGGCGATGGAACAAGAGTTTGTCCGCAATCTTTCCAAAGAGTCGCGCTATATGCGCTTTATGCAGTCTTTGCGTGAGCTAACCTCTGATATGTTGGTGCGCTTTACGCAAATTGATTATGACCGTGAAGTGGCTTTTGTCGCTTTAGCCAAGCAAGATGGCCATGAGGTCGAAATTGGTGTGTGTCGTTATGCGATTAATCCAGATCGTTTGAGTTGCGAATTTGCTTTGGTGATTGCAGATCATTGGCAGGGGCGTGGTTTAGGTGGTTTGCTAATGCAAGTCCTGATTGATACGGCGCGCCGGAAAGGGTTACGCGCCATTATTGGCGAGGTATTGGCTGAAAATATCGGTATGCTTAAGCTTATGCAACGTCTTGGCTTTGAACGGCAAAAAAGCAGCTATGATGAAGGTATTGTTTTGGTGACTAAGCATTTGATTAATAATGTCAGTAAGACATAAGCGAATCTGGTTTTATGGTAAAAACATGAATTGGGAACAGAAACCCGGGAAACACTGTTGCAAAGGATAAAGTCATGAAAAACCATGTTCACCGCATACGTGAAGAGTTGCCTATGATGCTGGCCTTTGTAGCTTTGATTTGGCTGGTTTTTCTGAGCGACTTGGTTTTACCCGGAAGTTTCGATCATTATGGACTGGTTCCGCGTGACATGGGGGGCTTGGTAGGTATTTTTACCATGCCCTTTCTACACGGTAACTTTGGGCATTTGCTGAGTAATACAGTGCCTTTGTTGGTGTTATTAACTTTGTTAGCCGGATCGCGGGCTGACAGCATTAAAGTAGTGCTCGTCATTGTCATTCTGGGCGGTTTATTGCTTTGGTTAATGGGACGCGGGGCTTCTTTGCATATTGGTGCGAGTGGCTTAGTGTTTGGTTTGGCAGCTTTTTTAGTGGTTTCAGGTTTGTTGGAACGTCGTCCATTGCCCTTGTTTATTGCTGTGCTAGTCGTTTTGCTTTATGGCTCTACCTTGGTATCGGGTCTAATGCCTTGGCAGCGCGGTGTGTCATGGGAAGGTCATTTATTCGGTGTCATGGCAGGCATTGCTGCGGCTTGGTGGTTAGCTAGGGATAAACAAACAGCAAACTGGCAATAGGGCACTAAAGCGCAAGTTTGCTGTTTTATTTGTTTTATTGAAGAGCCTATCAGGCAAACAAGCGCCGCCAAAAACCACCGCACTTCGAGGTGTCTGAGTCACTGCCTGTGTTTGGCTCGTAATCAATCAAAAAATCATATTGCTCTTGCGTTTGTGGCATATCGCAGCCGCGCTTTTGTGAAAGTAACTCCACAGCTTCTTGTGGAGTCATTCCATCTTTTATCAATAAACAAGCTGATAATACACCCGTGCGACCTATGCCAGCGTAACAGTGAATAGCAATATTCTTACCACTGCGCAGTTCGCTATATAATTGCGTGACTATTTTCTTGAAACTGCGCTGGTCTGTTGGCGCGCGGCGATCACGAATAGGGTATTGCATAAATTCCAAGCCAAGCGTTTGGCAAAGTTGCTCTTCTTGCGCTACACCACAGTTTTCCGCTTCGCGCACTTCAAGTAGAGAGACCACTTTGCGTATCCCCAAGGTACGGTAATAGCTTAAGTCAGCTTGCAAGCTGTCGCCATCTGGACAAGGCATGATAAATAAGCGACCTAGGTCGACTTGCTTGATTTCATAAATAGAGGGATTCATTTATTTAATAGATTTAGTAATGGGAAATATGCTATGACCGTCTATCATAGTACGTCTATGCTTTAAATTCGATGTTTCTAAAGCAGATAAAGTAAATTTTACTTAACGCTATGACAGCGATGTCCGTCCTTACAAAACGGATGTAAACTGACGCCTAAGAGTCTTTTTAAGATCTTTTCAGCAATAACACTAAAAATGCCAGATGAACACCGCAATAGGACACTTAATGCCCGATACATTCTTACCGGTATCGTAGCCCTTTTGTAGTGTGAAACTTGTTTCACTTGGTTTATGAAACTGGTTTCAGAATGTCTTTCTCACTCAGCCATCATTTGCTAGAATTCTAACCGATAACGCTATTCTTGCGACTTTCAGGGGACAAAATCATGGTGCTGAAAAATTTACCACTTACTTTTCTGCCAGATATTCATCCAAGTGACGAATACAAGGAACTGAGGGTGAACGTATCATGAAAATTTCCACTATCCTCGACCATATCGACAGTGGTCACATGGCTTTACCCGAATTCCAACGCGGCTACGTCTGGGGAAAAGAACAGGTACGTGGTTTATTTAGCTCCCTGTATCGTCGTCACCCGGTAGGTGGTTTGCTGGTATGGGCAACCGAATCTGTTGAAGCAGAATATCGAGGCAATCAAAAGTTAGCTGCTGGTATTGTCAAGCTGCTACTGGATGGTCAGCAGCGTATGACTTCACTTTATGGCGTGGTACGTGGTCAACCGCCTAAATTTTTCGATGGCAATAGAACAGCATTTACCAGCTTGCGCTTCAATTTGGAAACCGAAGTCTTCGAGTTCTGGCAACCGATCAAGATGCAGGATGACCCGCTTTGGGTGGATGTCACAGCAGTCATGCAGAAAGGCAATGCTGGTATGGGGGAGTTCATCACAGCAATTACTGCACAACCTGAATTGGCTCCCAAAGTCGGGGATTATGTTGCACGTTTAGGTACCCTGCTTGCTATCCTTGATATTGACTTACACATAGAAGAAGTCAGTGGTAAGGACAAAACGCTGGATGTCGTGGTTGACATCTTCAACCGTGTTAACAGTGGTGGTACGAAACTTTCTAAAGGCGACCTTGCACTTGCAAAAATCTGTGCAGAATGGCCGGAAGCCCGTAATCAAATGAAAGCCGCTTTACAGGAATGGCATTCAGCCGGGTATGATTTCAATCTGGATTGGCTTTTGCGTTCCGTTAACACGGTACTCACAGGAAAAGCTAAGTTTCAGTACCTACACGACAAGGAGGCACCCGATATTCAGGATGGTTTGAAACGAGCGGCTCAGTACATTGATGTTAGCCTTAACATGATTGCCGGTCGTTTAGGGCTAGATCACGACCGCGTATTGTTTGGGCGTTTCGCCATACCGGTAATGGTACGTTATCTGGATCAGCATGGTGGTACGTTGGATGAAATCGAGCGTGACAAATTGTTGTTCTGGTTTGCTCAAGCCGGTATGTGGGGGCGTTTTTCCGGTTCTACTGAATCCTACATCGACAAAGATTTAAGCGTTCTGGAAAATGGTGAGGGTGTGAATGGTTTGCTGGAAGCTTTACGCCTGTGGCATGGCGGCCTTGCCATAGAGTCGGGGCACTTTGATGGTTGGAGTCTGGGTGCTCGGTTCTATCCGGTGCTGTACATGTTGACTCGTATGGGTGAAGCACGAGATTGGGGAACGGGTTTACCGTTGAAAGCCAACCTACTTGGTAAAATGAGCAGCCTTGAAGTGCATCATATTTTCCCCAAAGCACGACTTTACAAAACCAACTACCGTAAAAATGAAGTCAATGCACTGGCAAACTTCTGTTTCCTGACTAAAGACACCAACCTCAATATCCGTGACAAATATCCATCGGATTATTTTGTTGAAGTTGAATCACGTCATACCGGTGCGCTAGCTTCGCAGTGGATTCCAATGGATGAAAACCTATGGAAACTGGAAAATTACCTCGATTTTCTCGAAGCGCGTAAGGCGTTGCTGGCAGAAGAAGCCAATAAGCGAATGCTTTCATTACTGCATGGTGATACTCAGTGGATGGAAGGACGCCATGTTGAACCTCCCGCTACCATCACAGTCAAGGGCGGCATTAGCGATGAAGTGGAAGAACAAGCATTGTTGATGCTCAACCAATGGGTACAAGAACAAGGTTTGCCTGCCGGAATATTGTCGTATGACTACAGCGATTCGCAAAGTGGTCAACAACTGGCGGTGTTTGATTTGGTATGGTCAAGTGGATTACAGGAAGAACTGAGTCAACCGGTAGCAGTGCTGCTGAATGAGGACAACGATACTATTGCGTTGGCGAATCAAGCCGGATTTCGGTGTTTTACATCGGTGAATACATTTAAGCAGTATGTGAAAAGCGAAATTCTGGCAGAAGTGGCTAATTAACCTGAGTTCGATGTAAGCAAAGAGCAGTCTTTTGTGTAATACTTCATGGGATAACCACATCAGCGTTGGGTGGTTGAACGTTCCTTTAGATGGTTAAAAAAATACAGGAGGCTTTGGAAGAACGCCGAACGTAAGCTCAACACCAGTTTGAGTTTTGTACACTTGACATTTTTAACACGCTTGCTGAGAAGATCTTAAACAGGCTCCTAAGCGTGCTTAGCTTGTTTTTTCTTGCTCAATTGCTGTATTCCTAAGCCTGATAAAATCAAAGCCAAGCCCCATAAGGTAGAGGGCAGAATGGCTTCCCCTAGAAAAACTCGTATAAAAATTAATGACAGAAAAGGGGAAAGGAAAATGAGGTTTGCAATTTTGGCAGTGCTTTGAGTATATTTCATGGCGTTGAGCCAAAGCACAAAGGTCAAGCCCATTTCAAATACGCCAACATATAAAGCGGTGGGCAATCCCTGCCAGTTGAGGGTGTATAATTCGCCAGTGAATAAGCAATACACACTAATCAGCGGCAATGAACAGAGGAAGTTTAGGTATAAGCCTACGATGGGCGGACGCTGATCACGGGTATTTAATATCCAATATAAAGCCCAGATGAGTGTACTTAATAAGGCTAAGCCTACCCCTAGTGCATTACTGAATTGGAAGCTGCCCGGATGGCCTCGAGTGGCAATGATCAATACACCCGAATAACATAGCAAGGCTGCCATTATATCTTGCGTATGCAAGCGATGTTTGAGCAAGGGTAGGGCGAGCAAGCTCATGCTCAAAGCCCAAGTATAATTAATGGCTTGTGCTTCTTGTGCTGGTAATAGTGCATAGGCTTTGAACAGAATCAGGTAATAAATAAAGGGATTGAGTGCGCCAAACAGGATGGAGGTGCGCCATGTTGCTTGATCCAATTGGCGTAGTTTGGGTAATGTGCCTTGCACAGCTAGAATAATCCCCAATACACCAGTTGAGGTAAGACTGGCCAGCAATAGCAATTGTGCTGGACTTAAATCTTGTAAGGCGAGCTTAAAGGCGACTGCAACAGTCGACCAGCACAAAACAGCAGTTAGTCCCAACCCGTATGCACGCGCTTGATGGCTCATGGCAGCGCATAATCAATAATTAGTGGGGCATGATCGGAAAAACGCTTATCTTTATAAATATGTGTTTTTTGTACCTTGCCTTTCAGCCCTTTGCTAAGAATATGGTAGTCAATACGCCAGCCTACATTCTTTTCCCAAGCTCGCCCACGGTTAGACCACCAAGTATATTCATGTTCAGCTTGCTCTAGCTCGCGGAAGGCATCGACAAATCCCCATTCATAAAATAGTTTATCCAGCCACGCCCGTTCCTCAGGCAAAAAGCCCGAACTTTTCTGATTGCTTTTCCAGTTGCGAATATCTGCATTTTTATGCGCGATATTCCAATCACCACAGATAATAGCTTCACGCTGTTCGCTGTGAAAACGCTGCATCACATTTTCAAAAAAATCCATGCAACGGTATTTGACCTGTTGACGCTCTTCTTTGGCCGAGCCAGAAGGTAAGTACAAAGAAGCGATACTTAAGTTGCCAAAGCGTGCCTCGATATAACGCCCTTCAGCATCAAATTCCTCGTGTCCCATGCCAATAATTACAGCCTCGGGCTGTTGGCGGCTATACAGGGCGACACCGCTATAGCCTTTCTTTTGTGCATCGTGGTAGTAGCAATGGTAGCCTGCGGGGAAGAATAATTCGTGATGTTCTTCCAGTTGATGACGCTGCGCCTTAGTTTCCTGTATGCAAACCACATCGGCTTGTTGGGTTTGTAGCCAGTCAAAAAAGCCTTTTTTAGCCGCTGAGCGAATACCGTTTACATTGGCTGTAATCACTCGCATAAGTCAGTCGTCCTTAATCTTCAAAACCTAATAACAAAGCTTCCAGCAAAGCTTTTTGGGCGTGTAAACGGTTTTCAGCTTCATCCCAAACGACGCTTTGTGGGCCATCAATCACATCCGCTGCGACTTCCATGCCTCGGTACGCGGGAAGACAGTGCATGAAAAGGGCATCAGGATGAGCTTTTGCCATCATAGCCCGAGTGACTTGATAAGCAGCAAAGGCTTGCTCACGAGCTTTCTTTTCACTTTCTTGCCCCATACTGGCCCAAGTATCTGTGATGACGACATCAACAGCTTGAATGGCCTCATTGGGATCAGGGAAGAATTGTATATAATCACGGTTAAGCTCACTAATAGCACTGTCCGGGCCATAATTGGGCGGACAAGCTATGCGTAAATTAAAATCAAACAAACGGGCAGCATTCATCCAAGAGTGGCACATATTATTGCCATCACCAATCCAGGCAACGGTTTTTCCTTTTGGGTGGCCGCGTTGCTCTATCCAGGTTTGCATATCCGCTAACAGTTGGCAGGGGTGAAAGCGGTCTGTCAGCGCATTAATGACGGGTACGCGCGAATATTCAGCAAAGCGTTCCAGCTTTTCTTGTTCAAAGGTACGGATCATTACCATATCGACCATGCGTGAAATAACTCGTGCAGAATCTTCTATCGGCTCGCCACGTCCCAATTGCGTGTCATTGGGGGATAAAAACAGAGCATGACCACCGAGTTGTGCCATGCCGGTTTCAAAGGAAACGCGGGTACGAGTTGACGCCTTTTCGAAAATCATGGCCAAGGTGCGGTTTTGTAAAGGTTGATGCATTTCACCGCGTTTGGTCATAGCTTTTAGCGTAATGGCACGATTAATTAAAGCCATTAGCTCTGCTGGAGTGAGATCATCCAGTTTCAAAAAGTGTCTTACAGCAGTCATGATGTTATCTCGCTTAAATCGCTAGCAATGCTTCTATTCAGAAGCCAAGAAATCCCGAATAATTCGAGTCGTTGTTGTAATAATTTGATCAGCTTGTGCTTGAGTCGTAATCAGTGGCGGCAGTAAACGCACAACCTTGGCCGCAGTGACATTAATGAGCAGTCCTTCAGCTAAGGCTATTTTGACCAGTTCGCCACACGCTTTTTGTAGCTCAATGCCCAACATTAAACCCTTGCCGCGTATTTCAATAAGGCCTGCTACATCCTGTAATTGCATACGAAACTGTTGCAGCATGTAATCGCCCAATCGGGCAGCCTGCTGTACACACTGTTCTTGTTCCATGAGTTCCAATACGGTCAAGGCAGCACGACAGGCCAGTGGATTACCGCCAAACGTAGAGCCATGATGACCAGGACCAAATACCTCCGCTGCTTTGCCACGCGCTAGGCAAGCACCGATGGGAACGCCATTGGCGAGTGCTTTTGCGAGTGTCATGACATCAGGCACAATGGCACTATGTTGATGGGCGAACCAGCGCCCGGTGCGTCCCATGCCAGTTTGCACTTCATCCAGCATGAGTAGGCAGTCATATTGCTCACACAAAGCACTTAAGCGCGGTAAATAATCATTAGGCGGGATACGTATGCCGCCTTCGCCTTGTATAGGCTCGACCAGCATGGCCACCACATTTGGATTACTTTGCAGCAGCTCAGCGACTGCTTCCACATTGCCATAAGGGAGGCGCACAAAACCTTCTAATAAGGGAGTAAAACCGGCTTGTACTTTGGGATTGCCTGTTGCGGTGACCGTTGCCAGAGTACGACCGTGGAAAGCATCGCTCATTACTGCAATGCTAGGCAGCGCTATGCCCTTACGATGTCCATAGAGTCGAGCCAGCTTGATAGCCGCCTCATTGGCTTCCGCGCCCGAGTTGCCAAAAAATACTTTGTCCATTTGTGCCAGTTCGCACAAGCGCTTGCCCAATTCATGTTGCTGAGCAATCTCATATAAGTTGGAGGTGTGTATCAGCTTACCTGCTTGATCTGCCAAAGCAGTTGCGATTGCAGGGTGGGCGTGCCCTAGATTGCACACGGCAATACCGGATAAAGCATCCAGATAATTTTTGCCGTCAGTGTCCTGTAGCATTACGCCTTCGCCTTTGACAAAGCTAACGGGAAGACGGGCATAAGTCGGCATCAAGGCTCCAGCATTCGCATTCATGAATAGCGAATCCTCCACATGATCTTAAAAAAATAAAAAGGCAGCCACAACAGGCTGCCTTTTTTGGGAAGGGGTTGAATATAGGAGAACTATGGTAAATTGTCAAACACCTGTTTGGAGGTTTTGTCAAGTTAATATTCTGATTGATAAAAGACAGGCTTTTGACGGCATGAGTGCTTCAGTCCTCTACACAAATAGCCTTTTGCCGAATGGCATTTAAAGTTTTTACCAGCAATAAGACAATCACGGCTGTCAAAATAATCAGTAAGCTAAAGCCCAAATACATAAAGAAAGCACTACCATCTATTTCATACATTAGGAATGTGGCTAGTGTCATCGCGGCCAATGGAAAGGAATAAGCCCACCAGGAGAGGAAGAATTGTAAGCGAGTGAACATGCGCACTTGTACAAATAGCAGCAAAGTTAAAAATAAGGCTGCGTAGTATAGAAAGTGACTAAAGGAGTCAAAGTTCTCCGCCAAACGTGTATAAGCAATAAAGCCAACCGCAGGCGGTGCAATTAGGATAAAAAAGGTAGGGATCATGCGAGCAGGTAAAGGATCATGAAACAATACCCGATAAAACACGATTGTAAATAAAATCACCCAAAACATCATGCCAATGCTAAAGAAAAACCAAGATATGTGCGAATAGCCTAATGCGACACCTGCAACCGGCACTAATACATTACCAACCGCAGGAATAAACCAAGCGGGACTCATGTGTTGTACTTTATAGTGCGGATGGTGCATCCAAGAACTAATCACATACAACGTTAAAACCAAATGCAAGGCCGCGCCCACCATCCAAATGACTTCAGCTATGGCAGGCAAACGATGTACTAGGGTCGTTGCAATCAATAATAAACTGATGGAAATCGCGGGGAAGAAAGCCAGTTTGATTGGATGACCCAAATCAGCTTTAACAGCTTGAGGGTATTTTAACCGTTTGCTCAAGTAAAGTGTCGCAACCACTAGAAAAACAATGGGTGTAACTATTGCCAGAATATCGCCTATATACAGAGGCTTACCTAAAATAACAGCAGCCTTGTCCCATCCTAGGGTTAAACCCGCTAGCCCCATAATAATGGAGAAGAACGCTATTGGCAGATGCGCCAGACGCGGGAGATGTTCATGCTTGCGTGTTGGGTCAGTAGCAGCAACTTGATTCATGACCTGTATTCCTTATTAATTTACTCGGGATTTAATTACAGCGCGCAGTATAACGCGCACTTAGGCGTATGCATTGCGAAAAATCACCCTGTCTTAACTATAAAAAGGTAGCTTGAAAGGGAATGTAAGCTTAGCCGATATGAGTTGATGTAGTTTCGCTATCTGGTGGAGACCAGCGAAAAACTCGTAAATTAATGCGGCCATTCAGGTTAAACACAATCCCTTCTCCCTCCAGCAAACGCCTTTGCCGCAGCTCACCTCCGGGGTAGGCGCGGCCTAAACTAATACCACCTTTAGCATTCACAACCCGTTGCCAAGGCACATCGCTGTCTTGAGGCAGTGCATGCAAAGCATAACCCACTAATCTAGCGTGCCCGGGTAAGCCCGCCCATGCCGCGACATCGCCATAAGTGGCAACATAACCCACAGGTATTTGTTTCACAATGGTATAGATAGCTTGATGTTTGTTTTCCATATTATTCGCTCTTTGCTAGATACACCTTACTATGAGTGAGTGCTGTAAACCAGCCTGATAAGCTGGATTCAATGCCATAAATAACATACGATTGTGCGGCACACCTCTATATAAGCAATCAATAGCGCATACAGGAGCAGGAGTCACTGATGACCGTAATCAAGCAAGAAGATGTCATAGCCAGCGTTGCGGACGCATTGCAATTTATTTCCTATTACCACCCTCAAGACTTTATTGATGCCATGTATGCTGCCTGGCAGCGTGAAGAGTCACCCGCTGCCAAGGATGCCATTGCGCAGATTTTAGTAAATTCACGTATGTGCGCAGAAGGACACAGACCTATTTGTCAGGATACAGGTATTGTGACCGCCTTTGTTAAGGTAGGTATGCAGGTACAGTGGCAAGGTAGTATGAGCTTGAGCGATATGATTAATGAAGGCGTGCGGCAGGCTTATTTGCACCCGGATAATGTTTTGCGAGCTTCGATTTTGGCTGATCCGGCAGGGGCGCGTAAAAATACCCACGATAATACACCGGCGGTGATTCACTATGAAATAGTACCGGGTGACAAGGTGATTGTCGATGTGGCGGCTAAAGGAGGTGGCTCTGAAAATAAATCAAAAATGGTCATGCTTAATCCCAGTGACAGCATTGTCGATTGGGTACTGAAAACTGTACCGACAATGGGTGCAGGTTGGTGTCCACCGGGTATGTTGGGGATTGGTATTGGCGGTACAGCCGAAAAAGCGGCTGTTCTAGCCAAGGAAGTTTTAATGGAGTCTATCGACATTCAAACATTGATAGCGCGTGGCCCACAAAACCGTGTGGAAGCGTTGCGCTTGGAATTGTATGAAAAGGTCAATCAACTAGGTATTGGTGCGCAGGGTTTGGGCGGTTTGACCACGGTATTAGATGTCAAAATCAAAGATTACCCGACCCATGCTGCTTCTTTGCCAGTGTGTATGATTCCCAACTGTGCTGCGACCCGCCATGCTCATTTTGTGTTGGATGGTTCTGGTCCAGCCTTACAAACGCCACCTAGCTTGGATAACTGGCCGAAAATAGCCTTGGAAGGTGGCGAGCAAGCACGTCGGATTAATTTGGATACCGTAACACCTGAAACAGTGCGTAGCCTCAAACCGGGTGAGACCGTGTTGCTATCGGGTAAAATGTTGACCGGGCGCGATGCGGCTCACAAGCGCATGGTTGATATGTTGAATAAAGGTGAAACTTTGCCGGTGGATTTAAGCGGACGCTTTATTTATTACGTCGGCCCAGTTGACCCCGTACATGATGAAGTCATGGGGCCCGCGGGGCCGACTACATCAACACGCATGGACAAATTTACTCGTCAAATTCTGGAGCAGACCGGCTTATTGGGCATGATAGGTAAGGCTGAACGTGGCCCTATGGCGATTGATGCCATCCGCGATAGCGGTGCGGTTTATTTAATGGCGGTAGGCGGGGCAGCTTATCTGGTTTCCAAGGCGATTACAGCCGCTAAAGTGCTTGCATTTCCTGAGTTGGGAATGGAAGCCATTTATGAATTTGAAGTGAAAGACATGCCTGTGACCGTCGCGGTAGACAGTCAGGGCGAGTCGGTTCATCAGACCGGCCCGGCCAAGTGGCATAAAATAATTGAGCAGAAAATGGCTGTGGATGCTTTAAAAAGCTGACCGCGCCCATAAAGTTTGCTACAACAATGGTATGATATACAACTCCCTGCTAATTGGCAGGGAGCTATTTTTTTTGGGGAAAAATCTTGAGCAGTTCACGAATTTACCGTATCTCATTTATCAATCAAGACAAAATCTTTGAAGTCTTTGCACGTCAGGTTTATGAGTCTGATTTATATGGATTTATTGCGATTGAAGAATTGGTGTTTGGCTCGCAAAGCGATTTAGTCATCGATCCATCGGAAGAGCGTCTTAAATCTGAATTTGCTTCCGTCAATCGTACTTTTATACCTATGCACGCCATTATTCGTATTGATGAAGTGGAGAAGCCAGGTATTAGTAAAATCCATGCACTCGATGGCAGTAAAACAGGTAATGTCAGTCCCTTTGCACGGCCTGTTAGTTCAGGTGACAAGAAGAAAGATTGAAAGAAGATTGAGAAAAGATTGAAGTTATCTAATGCAAATTGCTGACATTTTGCTAGCATTACGATTGACCGTCGGCAGATATTTGCAGGCTATGATAGGACGGTGACGCATTTTCAGTTCATCGCTGGTATTCCGCGCGCAAGCTTTGTATCCTTCATCTTTTTAAATTCTTAGATAGTGATACTTTCATGAGCAGCATGCAGGAACAATATAATCCCAAAACAGTAGAACCCGTTGTCCAGCAATATTGGGAAAATAGCAAGACCTTTGAAGTCAAGGAAGATCCTGATAAGGAAAAGTACTACTGTCTGTCTATGCTGCCTTACCCTAGTGGTGTACTGCACATGGGGCATGTGCGTAATTACACCATTGGCGATGTGATTAGTCGTTTTCAACGTATGCAAGGTAAAAATGTTTTACAGCCTATGGGTTGGGATGCTTTTGGTTTACCTGCTGAAAATGCGGCTATTAAAAATAAAACTGCGCCTGCTAAATGGACGTACTGGAATATTGATTACATGCGTAGCCAGCTCAAGTCTATGGGCTTTGGTATTGACTGGTCACGAGAAGTTGCAACCTGTGCACCGGATTATTATCGCTGGGAGCAATGGTTTTTTATCCAATTGTATGAAAAAGGGCTGGTTTATCGCAAAAAGTCTGTTGTGAATTGGGATCCGGTTGATCAAACTGTATTAGCTAATGAGCAGGTCGTCGATGGGCGCGGTTGGCGCTCAGGTGCGGTGGTCGAGCAGCGCGAAATTGATCAATGGTTTTTGCGCATTACGGCTTATGCTGAAGAGTTATTAGAGGAGCTGGGTAATTTACCTGGCTGGCCACAGCAAGTGCGCGTGATGCAGGAAAACTGGATTGGTCGTTCTGAAGGGGTCGAGTTGCAGTTTGCCTTGACGGGCAGTCAGGAGCATTTAAGCGTTTTTACGACCCGTCCTGATACCATTATGGGCGTGACTTATATGGCGCTTGCCGCCCAGCATCCGCTGGCTTTGCAAGCTGCCGCCACTAATCCTGAATTGGCTGCTTTTATTGAAGCGTGTAAGCATGGCAAGCTGGCTGAGGCTGATCTGGCTCAGATGGAAAAGAAAGGCATGCCCAGCGGATTAACCGCGATTAACCCATTGAATGGTAAGGAAATACCAATATGGGTTGCCAATTTTGTATTGATGTCTTACGGCTCAGGCGCCGTTATGTCTGTGCCTGGCCATGACCAGCGTGATTGGGAGTTTGCTAAAAAATACCACTTACCTATTGTGCAAGTGATTGCACCTAAAGATAGCAGTGAAATCGATATTAATGTCGCGCCTTATGTCGAAAAAGGTGTATTGATTAACTCCGCTGAGTACACTGGCATGAGCTCGGCGGAAGCCTGCAATGCTATTGCTAATGATTTAACCGAAAAAGGTTTAGGGCGTCGTCAGGTCAATTACCGTTTGCGTGATTGGGGGGTGTCACGCCAGCGTTATTGGGGCTGTCCTATTCCCATGATTTACTGTGATGATTGTGGTGTTGTGCCAGTGCCTGAGCAGGACTTGCCTGTTGTTTTGCCGGAGGAGGTCGAGTTTGACGAAACGGGTGGCTCACCGTTGAAGAAATTGTCCGAATTTTATCAAACCACTTGCCCCAAGTGTGGTGGTGCGGCTTCTCGGGAAACAGATACCTTCGATACCTTCTTTGAGTCTTCTTGGTATTTTGCGCGTTATACCTGCCCAGACAATCATCAAGCCATGTTGGATGAGCGGGCGAATTATTGGTTGCCAGTCGATCAGTATATTGGCGGGATTGAGCATGCTATTTTGCATTTGTTGTATGCGCGTTTTTTCCATAAGCTTATGCGTGATGCTGAATTGGTCGACTCTGACGAGCCTTTTACCAATTTATTGACCCAAGGTATGGTATTGGCGGATACCTTTTATCGTGAGCATGCTAATGGCAGCGTGGAATGGTTTCCGCCGTCTGAAGTAGACATAGAGCGCGATGATAAAGGACGTGTTATGGGGGCCAAATTAGCTAGTGATGGCCAAGCCCTTATGCCAGCAGGCATGAGCAAAATGTCCAAGTCCAAGAATAATGGTGTTGATCCGCAACAAATGATTGAAAAGTATGGTGCAGATACTCTGCGCCTATTTTCCATGTTTGCTGCCCCGCCCGATCAAAGCATGGAGTGGTCTGATTCTGGAGTGGAAGGTGCACAGCGCTTTTTACGTCGCTTATGGAAACAGGTGTACGATCACCTGAGTCAGGGCATCGTGCAGCATACTGAGCCTTATGGCAAATTAGATAATACTCAACAGGATTTAAGACGTAAGCTGCATCAGACTATTCAAAAAGTGACTGATGATATGGGGCGGCGCTACACCTTCAATACTGCGATTGCAGCTAATATGGAGCTTTTGAATGAAGTCACACGCTTTGATGATCAGACTGAAGTTGGTCAGCGCATTCGTCAAGAGGTATTGGAAGGTATTGTTTTAATGCTGTCTCCTGTCACCCCTCATATTAGCCATGCGTTGTGGCAAGCCTTGGGGCATCAGCAAGCCGTTATCGATGCTGACTGGCCGGTGGTGGATAAGTCTGCTTTGGTACAGCAAAGTTTGGAATTAATTGTACAAGTGAATGGCAAGGTGCGTGGTAAGGTGCAGGTTGCTGCGGATGCGGATGAAGCGGAGATCAAAGCATCTGCATTAAGCAATGAAAATGTAAAACGTTTCTTGAATAGTTTGAGCGTGGAAAAGCTTATTGTAGTCAAGGGACGCCTGATTAATATTGTTGCCAAATAAAAATGATGTTTGGTAATGCTTGGATCCATGATTCGACTAAGTATCTGCTCGTGTTGCAAGGCTTATTGCTAAGTCTTGCGCTGAGTGCTTGTGGTGGTTTTCATCTGCGTGGTGCGGAGTCGCCCATGTTGCGCCCTTTACAGTTTGGGCGGGTGGCTATTACAGGTTTGGAACCCGGAAACCGGTTTATTCAAGCTTTGCAGCAGGCTTTACAAGTTCAAGGAGCGCTGCTTGTGGATACGCAGTCTAAGCCGGACTTGTTGCTGAACATTACTCGGTTCATGGAAGATAAAACCGTGTCTGCTTATTCTTCCGTGCGACAGGTGCGTGAGTTTAATCATTTTATCAAAATAGACTTTATTGCCACGCCGACAGCTAAGATAGTTAAAGCGGATAGAGCGTCTCTAAAAGCCACGGTGCGTGCAGAGCAAGCTCAGGTGTATGATAGCCGCTATATATTAGGTGTGGCTGAAGGAGAGCATATTATCCGTAAAGAGCTGCGTGATGAAGCCGCTCGCTTGTTGGTGTTGCGCTTGCGGGCGCTTCAATAGCGTAATCGCTCTCTGATTCTGGAGGTGTCTGGCAAGCTGCGCCGGATAGCAGTGAGTAATACGTGGTCTTTTCCCATCACATCGAGGCGTTGACGAGCACGGGTAATGCCGGTGTAGATTAATTCACGCACTAATAGGCGTGATTCTGCGCTTTCGGGTAGCAACATCAAGACATGCTCAAACTCTGAGCCTTGGCTTTTATGAATAGTCATCGCCCAAGTCGTTTCATGCTGCGGGAGACGTACTGGCGCAATGGCACGGAAACTGCCTGTAGCAGGATGAGCAAACCAGACACGTAACTGACCCTGTGTATCTGCTAAGGTGATACCAATATCACCATTGAATAGGTGTTGACGATAGTCGTTTTTGGTCACCATAACTGGGCGGCCAGCATACCACAGCGCCTGACGCTTATTAGCATTACCTAGCGCCTCTGCTAATAGGCGGCTTAAAGTCTGATTGATTTGTTCTGTTCCCAAATTGCCCTGACGTAGTGGTGTCAGGATGCGAAAATGATTGAATGCTTTGAATAGCCCAGTTAAGGCGGCTAAGTCGGTGGGCTGTTCTGCTTGTTCTGTAGCTTGGGCTGGCCAGTTTTTGACGGCTTTTAGGTAATCAGCCCAAGCATGCTCCAGATAGTGTTTGTCTAGTACGGCCTTGCTATTCCAGACTAAATCAGCAGGTGGCTGTTTTAATAGCTTCAAAACTTTTGCTTCCTGCTGTTGCAAGATAGCACGGGCTAATTGGCCGATGCCGCTATCAGCGCTAAAGCGCCAGCTTTTTTGTAAAACAACGGTAAATTGGTCTAAAGGATGTTTACGCTTGCTGTGGCGAGCGCATAAGTCGCGGAAAATAGAGCCCGTTTCTACCGAGGCTAGTTGATCTTTGTCGCCCAATAAAATCAAACGTGCATCCAGTCGCACGGCCTCAAATAGATGTGTCATCAGCGAAATATCTATCATGGAAGCTTCATCAACAATCACGACATCTGCCGGAATAGGATGATGGGCGTGATGTGCAAAATGAGTGCGCCCTGGTAGATAACCTAGCAAGCGATGTAAGGTACTGCCTTGTTCAGGAATTTTTTCAGCCAATTCCGGGGATAGATTTAAACTACGCTTGGTTTGTTGTATAGCTTCTTGCAAGCGCATGGCCGCTTTGCCGGTGGGGGCGGCTAAACGAATGCGTTGTGGCGCTATGTCGAGTTGCTCAATAAGTAAGCAGAGTAAGCGCGTAACAGTGCTTGTTTTGCCAGTGCCAGGGCCACCGGAGATAATAAGAAAAGGTGATTTGGCTGCTTGTGCTACAGCTTGACGTTGCAAGAGGGTATCAGCATAAGGAAACCAGTCATCCAGAACGGTTTCAATTCGTTCTTGCTGCAAGTTGCTGAGTGTTAATGGGTGGAGGCGAGCGCGAATATTATCGGCTAGGCGCTGTTCATAATGCCAATAACGGTTGAGCCAAATATAGCCATTCTCGATAATTAAAGGTTTATATTCACCTGCCTGCCCCAAAGCAGGTAAGTCTGACGGTAAGACAGCCAGATTAATCGAATCTGGCAGACGTGCGGCAATAATACCTTGGCGTGTTGAAAGACTGGCATGACGTGCCAATTGTTCCAATGCGATTTGTTGCTCTGGCGTGAGCTGAATACCTGCATTTTGGCACAGACGCACCATTAGACGGGCAAGCTGATCTTCCAGAAAACCTTGTTCAGTCAGTGCATTTAAGGGGAAAGCGTTTGCCATGCTTGAACCTGTTAGCCAAACGAACAGTATAAGCACTTGTAATACTTGCGTCGACGCTTGTAAGTGTGTAAACACGCTGAGCTTTGGGGAACAATATGCTATGCTTTGGTTAATATGGAAAATTTATATCTAAGTAACACGCGATTCGATTCTTTTCCCTTGCATGAGCACGTGCTGACTTCCTTACAGAAGGCTGGTTTTGAATATTGTTCACGCATCCAAGCAGAAACTTTGCCACTGGCCTTATCAGGTCATGATGTCACTGGGCAAGCACAGACGGGTACGGGAAAAACAGGGGCTTTTCTGGTAGCGGCTTTCCAGCGCTTACTGAATGCAAGCAACACTGATTTACAAGCAGGTAGTGTGCGTTGTTTGATTTTAGCGCCGACCCGCGAGCTGGCAATACAAATTGCTCGTGATGCTGATGTCCTCGGCAAATACACTGGTTTACGCAGCGTATTAGTATATGGTGGTGCCAATTATGACAAGCAAAGGCGGCAGTTTGAGCGGCCGGTGGATTTGTTGATCGGTACACCCGGGCGAGTCATTGACTACTGGAAGCAGGGCGTTTATGACTTCAAGCAAACGGAAGTGTTGGTCTTAGATGAAGCGGATCGCATGTTTGATATGGGTTTTATTCAAGATGTACGTTTTTTATTGCGCCGTTTACCACCACCAGCTAAGCGCCTGAATATGCTGTTTTCTGCCACCTTGTCACAGAAAGTGCTGGAGTTGGCCTATGAGCATATGAATAACCCTGCTCAGGTTAAAATCGAAACAGCGTCAGTGAGTGCTGATAATATTGCCGAGCATGTTTATTACCCGGGCAACCAAGAAAAAATTCCCCTGTTGGTAGGTTTGATTCGCAAGCTGCAACCTTCCCGCGCCATTGTATTTGTTAATACTAAACATAATGCTGAAAAGATCAAGGCCTATTTGCGAGTTAATGCGGTAAGTGCTGCGATGATTTCCGGGGATGTGCGCCAGAAAAAACGTGAGCGTTTATTACAAGACTTTGGTGCGGGCAAATATCAGGTTTTGATTGCGACGGACGTGGCAGCGCGCGGTTTGCATATTGCTGATGTGACGCATGTTTTTAACTTTGACCTGCCTCAGGTAGCAGAAGATTATGTACATCGCATTGGTCGGACAGCACGTGCAGGTGCATCTGGAGAAGCACACAGCTTTGCTTGTGAAGATACTGCATTTTATTTGCCGGATATTGAAGAATACACCGGCAAATCCCTGCCAGTTATCAGCATTACGCCCGACTTAGTGCCAGAACTACAAAAACCATCACGAGCAGCTTTGCAGGGGCGTCATTCCGTGCGTCATGAGGCTAGAGAGCGCAAAGAACGCTCACGTTCTAGCAATGACAGACAGGGTAAAAGCAAGCGTAAGCCTGTCAATCAGCCGCCGCCGCGCAAGCGTTCACACTCAATACAGCCTGAACTAGAAGTGCCTGCAATTATGTGTGGTAACAGGAGCAAAAGAAAGGCATTGAGCGAAGATCAAACTAAGTCTGATTCTGGGGCTTCTGAATCTGAGCCAACAGCAGCCAAAAAGCCCCGTCGGCGTAGACGCACCCAGTCGTCAAAGTCGGGTGCAAACACTAATACTGCCAGTGCTGAACAGATTGCCCAGCCTGATTCGCACCTGTCATCGGAAGGCGATGCACACTAAGTACCAGCATAAGACTTACGACTGCGCCTAGCTGTCACTATGAACAGCCAGACAAGACAGCCAAAAGAAAAAGCTAGGCGACAAATTTAGTAAATTTGTGCACTTACGTACTTTTTTCTGGTAATTTCGTGCGAATATGTAAATCGCGTAACTGTTTGGCAGGTACTTCAGACGGTGCATTCGTCAGTGGGCAAGCCGCTGTCTGTGTTTTTGGGAAGGCCATTACGTCACGAATGGACTGGCTGCCAGTCATTAACATAATCAGACGATCTAGGCCAAAAGCGAGTCCACCATGAGGAGGTGCACCGTATTTAAGTGCCTGCAACAGGAAGCTAAACTTTTCTTCAGCCTCCTCAGCCGAAATACCCAAGATACGGAACACGCTGCTTTGTAGTTCAGAGCGGTGAATACGCACAGAACCGCCACCAATTTCAGTACCATTGATTACCATATCATAAGCACGCGATAAGGCTTTGCCTGGGTCAGCTTCTAGCTCCTCAGCCGAGCAGTTAGGTGCAGTAAAGGGGTGGTGCAAGGCGAACCAGCGTTTTTCACCGGCATCCCATTCAAACATGGGGAAATCGACAACCCATAATGCAGACCAATCACTGTTGAGTAATTTGCGATCCAGTCCCAGTTTAACGCGCAAAGCACCCAAGGCATCATTGACGACATTGGTTTTATCTGCACCGAAAAAGATCAAGTCGCCATTTTGTGCGCCAGTACGTTCCAGTACGCCTTGTAGCGCTTCATCCGTGAGATTCTTAATAATCGGCGATTGTAAGCCGTCACGACCAGCGGCTACATCATTCACTTTGATATAGGCGAGACCTTTCGCACCATAGCGACCCACAAAATGGGTGTAATCATCAATTTCTTTGCGGCTTAATGCTCCGCCATTAGGCAGACGCAAGGCTGCTACACGGCTGTCAGGGTCTTTAGCCGGTGTGGCAAATACTTTGAATGCTACTGACTGCATAAGCTCGCTGACCTCGACCAATTCCAGTGGAATGCGTAGGTCTGGTTTATCCGAGCCATAGCGATCCATCGCTTCGGCGTAAGTCATACGCTGGAAGTTTTCGGGTAGGGTAACATCCAGCAAGGTTTGGAACAGGGTGCGAATCATATCTTCCATGATATTCATAATACCGTCTTCATCCATAAAGGATGTTTCAATATCCAACTGGGTGAATTCAGGCTGACGGTCAGCGCGTAAATCTTCATCACGGAAGCAGCGTGCAAATTGATAATAACGATCCATACCGGACATCATGAGCAATTGTTTGAATAATTGCGGTGATTGTGGCAAAGCAAAAAAACTGCCCGGATGAGTACGGCTGGGTACTAGATAATCGCGTGCACCTTCCGGTGTTGCTTTAGTGAGAATAGGCGTTTCAATGTCAAGAAAGCCATTTTCCTCCAGATAATGGCGCATAAAGCTGGTTGCTTTGGCACGTAATTGCAGATGCTGCTGTATTTCTGGGCGACGCAAGTCAATATAGCGATAAGTCAGACGAGTTTCTTCATTGACATTCGCTTCATCTAGTTGAAAGGGCGGTGTTTCGGAAGCATTGAGCACTGTCAACGCTAAACCTAACACTTCTACTTGGCCGCTATGCAGATTAGGATTTTCAGTACCTTCAGGGCGGTGACGTACCCGGCCTTTGACGTGCAGTACATATTCATTGCGGATACGTTCAGCAGTAGCAAATACTTCGGCACGGTCAGGATCAAACACAACTTGTAGTAGTCCTGCTCGGTCGCGCAGGTCTACGAAAATGACTCCCCCGTGATCACGGCGACGGTTTACCCAGCCGCATAAGCTGACTTCCTGATCCAGCAGGCTTTCGTCTACCTGCCCGCAATAATGGCTACGCATGGTTTATTATTCCTGAATTTTGACTATTTTGGCAAAAGCCGGAATGTTAAGCCTTGCAGATCACAGACGCAAGCGGGATCAGTTTTATAAAGCTAAAGAAGGGTTTAAATGGTGGTAGAATGAGAATGATTAGTGTCATGAAAGCGCAACAGAAACTCTGGCTGCGCTTATAAGGCAGTGGTGAGCCATTTATTTAAAGTGTTGAATAGTTAACACCTGCATTCAAGAGCACACTATCCATATCGCCACCAATGTATTCCAGTTCGCCCCGAAAACGAATATTGTCGCGGTATTTCAGTTGTGCGCCAGCACCTAACACTAAATCTGTACCGTCAGCGACGGACTTACCATTCTCACGATTAGTCCAAGCGACAAAACCGACTTTGCCAAAGCCTTCTATATTATCTTTAATCATACCCGTGCCGAGTACAGATAGGCCAAGCCCAGAGGCTTCGTATTTATCGCCGCTGGCATCATCACGACCACGGAAAAAGTTCATGTAGCTGCCTTCAATCGCAATCGCTTCAGATTGTTTATAGCCAAGATAAGCGCGGTAGCCTAAACAGTTAAGGTCATGGTCATCGCAAGTGCTGAATGAATCGCCCAGTGCGAGACTGGCACCGACACCGGCATATAATTGACCAAAACCTTCTTCTTCTGTCTCAGGAGCGTAACTATAGTCATAGTCACTGGCCTGTACACCTTGCCCAAGGAACATTAGGCTGAGTGCAGTGCCTATTAGGATTTTTTTCATGGTTTATCCCTTGTGGTTTTTATTATTGGGGTTGGGGAAAAGGTAGTTGTGTTAAACACAACTACCTTCAAATTACACAATTTACACAACTTACAGGGTAGAGTAGACCGCACCGGCAGACAGGATGCGTACATCGTGTTCTTTGCCGTGAATGTCTTCACGAGTGAAGCCTTCGTATTCACCCCGCACACCCCAATTATCCGTAATTTTATAGGAAGCGCCTACGCCCCATAGGAAGCTGGTTCCGTCGACTTCTTTACTAGGTCCAACGGCGGTGACACCATTTTTCATGGCATAAGTATCGGCTTCAGAAGACCATTTCATGACACCTGCTTTGCCCATGACCTCCAGATTATCCATAACGGGCATAGTCAATACGCCGGATAATGATAGGCCAGTTGCTTTACCCTTAGCAATTTTGCTGTCAACAGGTGTTTCCTTACCATCACCCTGTTTCACAGTAAGCCCGGAGCGTGTCAAGTTTTCTTCTGACTCTCCTAGGTTATGATACCCCCCCTCAACGGCAATCATATCTGTGATTTTATAGCCACCGAAGACTTTCCAGCCGGAAGTATTGCAGTCTTCTTCATATTGAAAACCATCTGCCATTATACAGTTAGTTTTTGCTTGACCTAGGCTGGCACCGCCATACATAGCGCCTTCCTCCATATTGCTGGCGCCGCTACCGCCTAACAAGGAAGCACCACCGGCTAAAGCATTGCCAGTAGTCAGCGTCATCATGGCGGCAAAAATAGAAAGAGTGAGTTTATGTTTCATGGTGAGTAAGCCTTGTTTTTGTTGTTATAAGGTTTATGTGTAATTGAATTGTGGGATGCTCTCAGGGCTTTTGCAATGGATGAGTGGTGTTTTCCGATGGAAGGGTGGAGCATGCGTATCTTTTATGCAACACCTGCTCCAGATTGGGTAAAGTTTAAACCAATTAACTGCTACAAGCAGGGCAAGCACCCGTGTCACAGGCAGGTGCGGGTTTAGTGTCTGTTTTGCTATCGGTACTGTTACTGCTGTCGGATGCACTGTCTTTAGAAGCTATATTTTTTTTGTCGCCACTTTTGAAGTCTGTTTCATACCAACCACCACCACCTAAACGGAAGGCGGCGGCTGTGACTTTTTTGCTGAGTGCGCTTTGTTGGCAGGCCGGACAGTCAGTCAGTGGTGCATCGCTAATTTTTTGTAAGGTCTCTAGTTCGTGGCCACACGCCTTGCATTGATAAGCATAAATCGGCATAAATCAGTGTCTCCTGATATTCTGAAGTTGTGCAATAATAGGCTTAGCCTTATGGAAGTTCAATGAGATTCCAGCAAATCCAGCGGACTGACTGTAAAAAAACAACAGTATGGAAGAATTTTTATGCGAAATATTTTGGTAACGGGTTGTTCCAGCGGTATCGGTTATTGTGTTGCCAAAGGTTTACAGGCGAACGCTTATACGGTGTTTGCTACTGCTCGTAAGCCTGAGGATATTCAACGACTAGAAGCAGAGGGTTTACGAGTGATTCCACTGGATTTGGCTGATCCAGAAAGCGTAAAGGATTGCGCCAATGAACTGATGCTGCGTACCAACGCTGAGTTATATGCTGTGTTTCACAATGGTGCGTATGGACAAGCAGGTGCACTGGAGGATATTAGTCGTGATGTATTGGAAAAGCAGTTTGCCACGAATGTTTTTGGCTGGCATCAGCTGACTAATTTGCTGCTTCCCATGATGCGCAAGCAGGGCTATGGACGTATTATTTATAATAGTTCGCTTTTGGGCTATGTAAGCTTACCGTTTAGGGGGGCTTATAATGCTAGTAAGCACGCGATTGAAGGCATGGCAGATACTTTGCGTTTGGAGCTTAGGCATAGTGGTATTGAAGTCGTCTTAATTGAGCCTGGGCCAATTACTAGTCGTTTTCGTGCCAATGCCTTGAAATCCTTGCAGGATCATATTGATATTGAAAATAGTGTGCACCGGCATAAATACCAAGGGGCTATTCGGCGCTTGGAAAAAGCAGGTTCAGTTGCCCCCTTTACTTTGCCGCCCGAGGCTGTTTTAGACAAGGTGATACTGGCACTTGAAAAGGATAAGCCTAAAGCACGTTATCGGGTGACCTTTCCTAGTCATTTGTTTGCATTTTTTAAGCGGGTCTTACCCACGAGTGGTTTAGATAAGGTCATGGTGTTTGTATCACGTAAAGAGAATCAGTAAGCTTAATGAGTTATTTTGAAGCAAATGATGCAAAAAACACAGGTCTTCTGAAATGCTCAGTGTCGTGCAATCGGTACGTAGTTGCTCCAATAACCGTATTCGAGAATTCTAATATTCCCCAATGAAAACCCTTATTGATACGGAAGCCTTTGTAGAAAATTGTACTGTGATTGATCCTCTCAAAACACGATTTACGCCCCTATATAGTGCGTATCATCACCTAGATAGTCATCCACCTGCTCAAGGGTATGAGAAGGTGGATCTTTCAATGTGTTACTTTTTGGGGGCGTAAATATCTGTTGCCACGCCTTCTGCCACTTCAGCCGCAAAATTGATGGTTTCTGATAAAGTAGGGTGTGGGTGAATCGTTAGACCCAGGTCTGCTGCATCAGCACCCATTTCGATACCAAGTACCGTTTCGGCGATTAACTCTCCGGCTTTGACTCCAACAATCCCCGCACCAATCAATTGTCCAGATGCTTTGTCGAACAATAATTTAGTCATACCTTCTGAGCGACTGAGCGATAAGGCGCGTCCACTCGCCGCCCAAGGGAAAACACCTTTTTCATAAGCAATCTTTTCTGCTTTGCACTGTTCCTCGGTCTTGCCTGCCCAAGCGACTTCCGGGTCAGTATAGGCTACTGAGGGAATCGTGCGCGCATCAAAATAGGCTTTATGACCTGCAATCACTTCAGCCGCTACTTTACCTTCATGGGTGGCTTTATGAGCAAGCATAGGCTGACCGACAATATCACCAATGGCAAAAATATGCGGCACATTGGTACGCATCTGTTCATCCACTGGAATAAAGCCCCGTGCACCTACAAATACGCCTGCTTTACCTGCATCAATATTATGACCGTTGGGACTGCGGCCAATAGCGACTAGTACACGATCAAAATGAGCTTTTTCGGGTGCATCTTGGCCTTCAAAGTAACAGACTAAAGCTGAGGGTGTTGGCTCTATACGAGTGACTCGGGTACTGGTATAAATATGCTCATAACGCTCTGTAATCATTTTTTCTAGGGGGCGTACTAGATCGCGGTCTGCTCCAGGCATAATGCCAGGGGAGAGCTCAACCAGACTGATTTTTGCCCCCATTGCGTGATACACCGTCGCCATTTCCAAGCCAATAATGCCAGCCCCTATAATCAATAGACGTTCGGGTACTGCTGGTAATTCCAGCGCATCCGTGGAATCCATGATTCTTGGATCATCCCAAGGAATAAAATCCGGTTTGCTCACTTGAGAACCAGCAGCAATAATGGCGTGTTCAAATTGAATGACCTGCTGGCTACCTTCCACCGTCTCGACAACCATGCTGTGATCTGAAGCAAAGCGACCATAACCTTGCACGATGTTTACCTTACGCTGTTTAGCCAGCGCTTTCAGGCCATGAGTAAGTTTGGCAATCACGCTGTTTTTGTAGGCACGCCATTCATCCAAGTCAATCACAGGTTCACCAAATTTAACGCCGTGTTTGGCGCTAACCTTGGCTTCGTTAATGATTTCAGCCGTATGTAATAAGGCTTTGGAGGGAATACAGCCTACATTGAGACAGACACCGCCAATGACATCATAACGCTCAATCAATACCACCTTTTTACCCAAGTCAGCCGCCCGAAATGCAGCGGTATAACCACCAGGTCCAGAGCCGAGCACGACCACTTCGGTTTTAAGATCGGCTTGACCATCAAAGGTCTTAGCGTCTTCGCTAAGCCTTGAAGGTGTTTGTGCTGGGGATGGCTCTGTTTCGCCTTCTAGCAGCTCTAGGGTCATAATGACTGAGCCTTGTGATACCTTGTCGCCCACTTTGACTTTCATGGTTTGTACAGTGCCATTGTACGGGCAGGGTATTTCCATGGAGGCTTTGTCCGATTCTATGGTAATCAGCGATTCCTCAGCCTGTACCGGATCGCCGCGATCGACCAGTACTTCTATGATTTCAACATCATGAAAGTCGCCAATATCCGGTACTCGTACTTCAAGGACTTTGCTCATATCAGTAACCTCCGTATGTCACCCAGCAGTTTGGATAAGTAAGCCGTAAAGCGTGCACCCTCCGCGCCGTCAATGACACGATGATCGTAGGATAAAGATAGCGGCAGCATGAGACGTGGCTTAAATTTCTTACCATTCCACACCGGCTGCATTTCCGCACGAGACACACCCAGAATAGCGACCTCAGGCGCATTTATAATAGGGGTGAACTGAGTGCCACCCACACCACCTAAGCTGGAAATGGAGAAACAGCCACCTTGTAGCTCAGCAGGTTTTAGTTTTTTACCCCGCGCTTTAGCAGACACTTCGAGTAACTCCTCCGATAGCTCCAACAGCGATTTCTTATCCACATGCCGAATAACAGGTACAAGCAAGCCATCAGCTGTATCAACGGCAATCCCAATGTGGTAATACTTTTTCTGGATCAGTGTTGCGCCATCGGGAGCAAGTGAGCTATTGAAACGCGGATAAGCCTTCAATCCAGCGACGACCGCTTTCATAATAAAAACTAATGGAGTGACCTTGGCACCTTTGTTTTTCGCCTGTTCCTTATTCAGTTGCTTGCGGAAAGCTTCTAGGTCGCTAATATCAGCTTGGTCAAATTGCGTAACGTGAGGGATATTTAGCCAATTGCGATGCAGAAACTCACCTGTCAGTTTATTAATGCGGCTAAGCGGAAGCGTTTCAATATCCCCCCACTGACTGAAATCAATGTCAGGCATGGGTGGAATGCCTGCGCCACTACTAATGCCGCTGGGATGCGTATGGCTAAAGTTCAGCATGTCCTTGACGTAAGCTTTTACATCCTCTTGGGTAATGCGTCCTTTGCGGCCTGTGCCTGTCACTTTACTTAAATCAACCCCTAGCTCACGGGCAAACTTACGTATCGATGGGGTGGCATAGGCTTTTTTAAAAGCATCGTGCGCCGGTGTCGCGCTTGGGTCAGATACGAGCGCATTACTAGGCTGTTGCTCTGACTGTCTGGCAGTTGTGAGGTCAGCGCGAGTGTCTGCGGCTTGTTGATTTTCTTTCGGTGCAGGTGTGGGTGTTGGGGATGGCGAAGCTAATTCCTCACTCACATCGATTGTTAATAACATACTGCCTTCTGATACGCGGTCACCCACTTTAACCTGCATGGTTTTGATAGTACCACTGACAGGTGAGGGGATTTCCATAGAGGCTTTATCAGACTCCACCGTAATCAGGGAGTCTTCCACTTTTATTGTATCGCCCGGATTGACGAGCACTTCAATAATTTCCACATCTTTGAAGTCGCCAATGTCGGGAACACGAATCGTTTGCAGGCTCATGATTCAGCTCCTCCTTAGACGTAGGCCGGGTTGGGTTTATTGGGATCAATAGCGTATTTTTCCATGGCTTCTGCCACTTTGGCAGCAGGTAAAGAGCCATCATCCACTAAGGCTTTCAGGGCGGCAATTACTATGTAATAACGATCGACCTCGAAGAATTTGCGTAGCTGGGCGCGGGTATCACTGCGCCCAAAGCCATCTGTACCCAGTACGCGATAATTCATTGGAATCCAAGCGTGGATTTGCTCAGCGTAAGTGTGTATATAATCGGTAGCGGCAATCGCTGGACCACGGCGATCTTTCAGGCATTGTGTAACATAGGGTGTACGGGTATCTTCCAGTGGATGGAGCATATTCCAGCGTTCTACATCCCGTGCTTCTCGTGCCAATTCATTAAAACTGGTCACACTCCAAATATCCGCATCTACACCCCATTCCTTGTCCAGCATGGCCGCCGCAGCAATGACTTCACGCAGTATGCTACCCGAGCCTAGTAACTGCACTTTTTTGCGCTTTTTGCCACCACCATCTAATAAATACATACCTTTGATAATGCCTTCCTCGGCATTCTTAGGCATGGCGGGGTGATGATAGTTTTCATTCATGGCAGTGATGTAGTAATAAACATCTTCCTGATTTTCATACATGCGTTTCATGCCATGTTGAATAATCACCGCCATTTCATAAGCAAAAGTGGGATCGTATGACACACAGTTGGGGATTAGGCTAGCTTGTACCATGCTCTGACCATCTTGGTGCTGTAAGCCTTCACCAGCTAGAGTTGTGCGCCCTGCTGTACCGCCAATCAAAAAGCCGCGTGAACGAACATCCCCCGCAGCCCAAGCCAGATCCCCAATACGTTGGAAACCAAACATGGAGTAAAAAATATAAAAAGGCACCATACTAACGCCATGATTGCTGTACGAGGTTGCCGCCGCAATCCAACTGGACATGGCACCTGCTTCATTAATACCTTCTTCTAAAATTTGTCCAGATTTATCTTCCTTGTAGAACATGACCTGATCTCGGTCTTGCGGTTCGTAAAGTTGCCCTACCGAGGAGTGAATACCCAGTTGACGGAACATGCCTTCCATGCCAAAGGTGCGTGCTTCGTCAGGCACAATCGGTACGATATGTTTACCAATGCCTTTGTCACGTGTCAGGATGGTGAGTATGCGGACAAAAGCCATCGTGGTGGACATTTCCCTTTCCCCACTACTTTCCAGTAAGGTCTTGAAAATAGCCAATGCAGGTACTTTTAATGGCGTTGCATGTGTCTGCCGCTGTGGCAAATACCCTCCTAAGGCTTGTCGACGTGCTTGTAAGTATTTAAGCTCTTCGCTGTCTTCTGCCGGGCGGTAATAATTGGCGGCGGCGGCATCTTCATCGCTGAGAGGGATGCTAAAACGATTTTTAAAGGCGATCATTTCTTCGCCTGACATTTTTTTCTGTTGATGGGTGCGGTTTTGGCCTTCGCCCGCAGACCCCATGCCATAACCTTTTACAGTATGTGCCAGAATGACGGTCGGTTGCTGTTCATGATGCACCGCAGCGTAATAAGCAGCATAGACTTTATGCGGGTCATGCCCACCACGATTGAGACGCCAAATGTCTGCATCGCTCATTTGTGCCACCATTTCCCGCAGTTTGGGATCAGCCCCAAAAAAGTGTTCGCGCACATAAGCACCATCTTTGGCTTTGTAATTTTGGTACTCGCCATCAACGACTTCGAGCATACGAGCTTTCAGGCGGCCTTCGGTATCTTTGGCGAGCAAGGAATCCCAATAAGAGCCCCAAATGACTTTGATAACATTCCAGCCAGCGCCTCGGAATACAGCTTCCAGTTCCTGAATAATCTTACCGTTACCACGTACCGGACCATCCAAGCGCTGTAAGTTACAGTTGACTACCCAGATAAGGTTATCTAGTGCCTCCCGCCCAGCCAGTGAAATGGCACCCAATGTTTCTGGTTCATCAACCTCACCATCCCCCACAAAGGCCCAAACACGACGATTGGCAGTATCTGCTAACTTGCGGTCTTGCAGGTACTTCATAAAGCGCGCCTGATAAATAGACATTAGCGGCCCCAGACCCATAGAAACTGTTGGAAACTGCCAGTAGTGTGGCATTAGCCAAGGGTGTGGATAAGAGGCTAGACCTTCGCCGCCCACTTCTTGTCTGAAATGATCTAGATCGGCTTCACTCAGGCGACCTTCCAAATAAGAGCGGGCATACATACCTGGCGCGGCATGGCCTTGTACATAAATCAGGTCGCCCCCATTTTGAGGGGAAGGCGCATGCCAGAAATGATTCATACCCACGTCATACAAGGTGGCTGCTGAGGCAAAGGTGGCAATGTGGCCGCCGAGTTCCGTGCTTTGTCGGTTGGCTCGTACGACCATTGCTGCTGCATTCCAACGGATATAAGAACGCAAACGAACTTCTATGGCTGGATTGCCGGGGGTGTATTTTTCCTGATGAGGCGGTATGGTGTTTATATAAGCCGTATTAGCAGAGTAGGGTAGGTTAGCACCATTAAGACGCGCCGTATCTATGAGTTTTTCCAGTAGATAGTGGGCACGTTTGATGCCTTCTTGTTCAATGACGGCATCCAGTGATTCTACCCATTCTTGGGTTTCCTGCGAATCAATGTCTTGCATAGTTTGGTTGATTTTGCTCACAATCCTTATCCTCTTTTTGTGTGGATAGTTTGCCGAATAACTTAGCATTAGTAGCTTGCAAAATAAAGGTACAGTGCAACAAAGAAAAAATAAGTTTTAATATCAAAGTATTATTTGGCTTAAATAAAAATAAAAAGGATTCTGTCTATTTGTTGTCACATCCGGTAAGCTCTCAACTTATGAGTGATGAAATTGAAATTATCCCGCTGGCCAATCGCTTCAGGGGTTTCCTACCGGTAGTAGTAGATGTAGAAACAGGTGGCTTCAATGCCAAGAAGGATGCGCTGCTAGAACTGGCAGCAGTGATCTTGCGTATTGATGAAAAAGGCGAGTTGTCATGTTACCGCAGTTATAACTGGCATATTGAACCTTTTCCCAATGCTAACCTTGATCCTAAGTCACTGGAAATCAACGGTATAAAGCCTTATAGCCCTTTACGTCTGGCCGTGCAGGAAGACAAGGCACTAAATGATTTTTTCAAAATTGTGCGTAAGGAAGTCAAACTTAACCGTTGTAACCGTGCGATTTTGGTGGGGCACAATGCACCTTTTGATCTCGGTTTCTTGTTGGCTGCTGCGGAACGTATTGCCTGCAAACGTAATCCTTTCCATCCTTTCAGTACCCTAGATACGGTGACTTTGGGGGCGGTGGTCTATGGGCAAACGGTATTAGCGCGTGTTGCACAGGCGGCAGGCATGAGTTGGAATATCGAAGAAGCGCATTCAGCTTTATATGATGTAGAAAAAACTGCTGATATTTTCTGTCATATTGTAAACACTTGGCAGACCTTGGATGCTGCATTCCATACGGTCAAAACCAAAGCAGACGAGGACGGCGTACAGTTATGAAACAGCACTCCCTTTCTTGTGATCAGAACAGGGAGGTTATCTTGCAGGTGATCGAGCCTTTATTGCAATCCTGTCACAAGGTACTGGAAATCGGTAGTGGGACTGGGCAGCATGCAGTTTATTTTGCAGCTCATCTGCCGCATTTGCTTTGGCAAAGCAGCGATTTACCCGAGTCACATCCTAGTATCCAAGCTTGGATTGCTGATGCTCAGTTGACTAATGTTTTAGCCCCATTGACACTGGATGTATTGCAAGATCCTTGGCCTGAATTGGTAGTGGATGCTGTATTTAGTGCTAATAGCTTGCATATTATGAGTTGGGCTGCGGTGGAAGCTTGCTTTGCTGGAGTTGGTAAATTATTAAAGGCTGGTGGCTTGTTTGTGGTCTATGGACCGTTTAATTATGACGGACGTTTCACCAGTGAAAGCAATGCCCGTTTCGACCTGTGGCTGAAAAAGCGTAATCCTGCCAGTGGAGTGCGCAATTTTGAGGATTTGAACCAGCTAGCACAACAAGCCGGAATGATGCTCCAAGAAGATTACGCCATGCCTGTAAATAATCGGATTTTGTGCTGGCAGAAGCAGTAAATAGGCAATTTCGTCCAATATTATTTTTTCGCCTTGAAGGATATTTCCTCTAAGTAATACTTAGTGATAGGAAGTCTTTTGAGGACTAGTATGATGCCGAATGAATTCATAATGGTGGCCACTGCTCATTTTCTTGCCTTACTCAGCCCTGGACCTGACTTTATTTTAATCCTTAGAACCAGCTTGTTATTCAGGTTTTCTATTGCTAGCGGTGTCTGTATCGGCATTTCCCTTGCTAATGCTTTCTATATAACACTGTGTTTGGTCAGTCTCCAGTTTATCGCTAAGATAGCTGGGCTGTATGAAGTGATTAAGTATTTAGGTGCTGCTTATTTACTTTTTCTTGGATATAAATTGCTTTTTTCTAAGGCGACTAATGATATTTTCCAACAAGAACAGTCTTCTCTTGTTGTAAAGAGCAGTTTTGCTCGGGCATTGCTCAATGGTTTTATAGTCAGTTTGCTCAATCCAAAAATATCAATTTTTTATTTGAGTTTATTTACAGTACTGATTGATGAAAGTACCGCTATAATAACTCAAACTTTTTATGGAGTTTGGATGTTTCTGGTTGTCTTGTGTTGGGATTTATTATTAGTACGGCTTATTAGTTCAGAAAATGTCAAGTTATTTTTTGCAAATTTTATAAGTAAAGTTGAAAAAGTCAGCGGTATTCTGCTGATTGGGCTTGGATTTAAATTGGCATTAGGCAGTTAATTACAATGCTATGTAATGAAACTATTTTGGTATTGCCTTGGTGTTGCAGCAACGCGCTTTTTAAAGCAACGGTGAAAATGACTCTGATCTGAAAATCCAACAGAGAAAGCTACCTCTGCTAAGCTCATGCCCGATTTAAGCATTTTTTTGGATAAATTAATTCTTTGATCAATCTGAAAAGCATGAGGTGTCAAGCCGTAGGCTTGTTTGAAAGCACGGATTAAATAATAATTGCTTAAATTGCTGGCCGCAGAAATTTGATCAATACTCAGCTTGGAAGTGCAATTATCGGCAATATAATGACGGGCAAGCTTTAATTTCTGATTATCTTTGGCCTTTAGACTTTGAAACGGTATGTCGCCATAGCGACTGAATAGCACAGAAAAGAATCGAATAATTTGCGTTTCTTTTTCTAAAAGTTCAGTAGAGCTTAGTAGTAAAACATAAAGAGAGCGTATGCTTTCATAGACTACTGGATCCTCTAAATAGGCTTGATTAAAATAACCGTATTTTACAATGCCGCGATTTATCTCACCTTTTAAATTAGCCAGCCAAATGGGGTCTATATTGAGCATTTTATAAGCCCAAGGTTCATGTGATTTGGGGTTGCAGGCATGGATTTCCTCGGGATCAATAATAACAATAGAACCAGAACCTATCGTTTTATTCATTCTTTGATATTGGTATTGGCTAAGGCCAGCTTCTACGATGCCAATTGATAAGCTGGGATGGGTATGCTTTTCATAACAGGCTTTACTATTATAAGCTGATCTAGCCTCAATATAAGGCAACTTTTTATCGCGCCAAAATAGCTGTTTAGCTTCTTGCTCCATAGGGCTATGCCGGATTTATTTAGCCAGTTATCCAGTTATAAGGAATTCGTTGCAGGGATCAGTGTTAAATCATTCGCAGACAGTTTTTCTCGATAGTTATCTAGCCAGACACCATTCGGTAATTTCAGATTGCCGACTAATTCAAACAAAGGGTAGACTACAAAGCTGCGCTCACATAAAAACGGATGTGGTACAGTCAAACGCTCTGTTTGAATGATTGCATCACCGTATAGTAACAAATCCAAATCCAGTGTGCGTGGTCCCCAACGCAATGCAGGGTCACGCACTCTGCCATGCTGTTTTTCTACAGCTAATAAATAATCGAGTAAATCTTCTGTAGAAAGCTGGGTTTGTAGACATGCTACAGCATTAACATAATCAGGCTGATCTTGTGGGCCAACAGGTTTGCTACGATAAAAATTAGAGACCGCATCGACAAACGTGTGTGGATTAGCATTTAAATGTTGCAAAGCTGAGTGCAGCGTAGCCAGCGGTTCTCCCTGATTACTGCCTAAACCAATATAGCAGCAGACCGTTTCCGCTGTTGCCATACTCATGAGGCATTTTCCGAGCTTTTTGCTTTACTGCGTTTTTTACGACGTTTTTTATGGGGCGGTTTGCACATCGCTTGCTTTTCTTCTGGTGAAGCCTCAATGAACTTGTTCCACCATTCACAGTCGTCTTTAACATTTTCCCCAGCCGCAGCCCGTAAGCAAAGGAAGTCATAAGCCGCCCGAAAACGTGGATTATTGATCAAGATATTAGCACGCCGCAGATCGCGGTGACGGAAACGTGGCTGTAAAGCCCAGATTTCACGGGTAATATTGCTGAAACGGCGTGGAATAGCGGTGGTATTTACCTGCTCGCGCAAAATATCGGCAGCGGCTAATTGTAAGCTTTGTACTTCGGGATGCCCCTCTTCGCGAAATTGGGCAGCGAGATGGGTCATCTGCTCCCAAAGCAAAACAGCAAACAAGAAGGCCGGCATGACTGTTTTGCCTTCGGCGATACGTCGATCTGTGTTTTGCAGTGCGACCTGAATAAGTGGACGAAATGTACCTTCGGGATCTTCTGCTAGGCTTTCATGGGTGAGTGGCAATAAACACTGCAATAAATCGTATTCTTCTAGCAATTGCAGTGTTTTCCAGCCACGCCCACTGTGTAACATTTTCAACAATTCATCGAACAAGCGGGCAGGGGCTACATCCTCCAATAAGTAGCCCAATTCACCAATCAGATCACGGGTCTGACCTTCTGGCAGGGTATCCAATTTGGCTGCAAAACGTAAGGCACGTAACATGCGTACCGGGTCTTCGCGGTAGCGTTGTTCCGGTTCACCAATCAGACGAATACGTTTGTCACGTAAGTCTTGAATGCCCCCCACATAATCAATGACTTCACCAGTGGCAGGATCATAAAATAAGGCATTGATTGTAAAGTCGCGCCGCCAAACATCCTCTTTGATAGTGCCATAAACATTGTCATGAATAATGCGCCCTTGTTCATTCACCCGTCCACCTCGCTGATTGTCAGCATGGGGCGCACGGAAGGTGGCGACTTCAATATAATCACGACCGAAATAAATATGTGCCAAGCGAAAGCGGCGACCAATAAGACGAGCGCTGGAAAATAGTTTACGTACTTGCTCGGGTTGAGCGCTGGTCGCAATATCAAAATCCTTGGGGGTATAGCCAAGCAATAGATCCCTGACACAGCCGCCAACTAAATAAGCTTCAAAACCAGCCTGTTGTAATTTGCGGATGATGCTATCTGCACGAGGACAGATAGATTGCGTTTGTATATTGTGCACCGTTGCGGGAATGCGTACCGGATTCACGGATTCTGTTTCCAAACCTGACTGTGTTCCAAGGATATTGCCCAAGGTCGACATGATAGCATTCCAATTCACTTAATCACTATTCCTGCTTAGCCTCATCACGAATCAATCAAGGTTTTCCCCATCAGTACGGCATCTTCCCGACCGTGTTTGGCGGGATAATAGTTTCTGCGTAGCCCGATTTCATTAAAGCCCTGTTTTGTATAAAGGCAAATGGCTGCCCTGTTGGAAGGACGCACTTCCAGAAAGCATTCTCTGGCATTGAGTTCTTGCGCAATTTTTTCCACTGTATACAGTAAACGTGTTCCCAAACCTTGTTTTTGATGATTGGGATTAACGGTTAAATTCAGTATGTGCAACTCATCCAGCGATAACATGAGTACACAATAGGCCAACAGCTTACCTTGTTTTGCATGCAGTAGACATAGGTAATTATGCCGCAAGCAATCGCTGAAAATACCTTTTGTCCAAGGATAAGGATAAGCGCGTTTCTCTACGGCCATGACGGTGTCTAAATCGGATTCCGTCATGGGGTGTAAGGATAATAGCGATCCCATGTTTACCATCCAGCCCCCGTTTTCATCCTGCCAACTGCTAAAGTCGTTAAGTTCCCTGCATAACACGTTTGGCTTGTAATAAGTCTTGCCACACTTTACGTTTTTCTCGAGGTTGCCGTAATAAATAGGCGGGATGATAAGTGACAATTACTGGCAAGTCACTCCCTGGTAAATAATGCAGTTTGCCGCGCAGCCTTCCTAAAGGTGTATCAGTTTGTAGCAGATTATGCGCTGCAATGCGGCCAACTACCAGTATTAGTCTTGGATTCACTAGCGTAATTTGGCGTTGTAGATAAGCTCGACATAAGGCGGATTCTTCAGGCTTGGGGTCACGATTATTCGGCGGACGGCACTTGAGTATATTGCAGATATAGATCTGTTCACGTTGTAAGCCAATGGCAGACAGCATATTATTCAATAATTGACCTGCACGTCCTACAAAGGGCAAGCCTTGCCGGTCTTCTTCTGCTCCGGGTGCTTCGCCCACAATCATCCAGTCTGCCTCATGATGACCTGTACCAAACACAGTCTGCGTGCGGGTTTTATGTAGCTTACATAGCTCACAAGTTTTAACGGTTTCTTGCAAAGCTTCCCAATCTAAATCACTGCAATCAGGTGCTTTTAGCTGTGGAGTGCTGGGGTGTGCAGAAGCTGTTACGGTTTGTTGATGGTCTAACTGACTTAAGTGGCTTGGGGGCGGTTCATTAAATAAGGTATCTAAGTCAGTTGCAGCAGGACGCGGCGACGGTGCGGAGCTAGACTCTGAGTCGGCTGTGTTCGGCGTGGCTCTGGGTATCCACACGGGAATACCCAGAGCTTTCATGTAGCGACGGCGGGTTTGCAGATCCAAACTCATTTAGACTCCGTCGTGTTGTGGATGAGCGCGTTGCTGGCAGGTGATCAGTTTATTGAGGCCATCTACATAAGCTTTTGCAGAGGCAATAATAATATCGGTATCAGCACCATGCCCATGTATTAAGCGGCCTGCCTGTTCCAAGCGGACGGTGACTTCGCCTTGGGCATCCGTGCCGCTGGTTATATTGTTAACTGAGTACAATTGCAAACTAGCTTCTTCACCCGTAATCACTTTGATGGCTTTGAAAACGGCATCTACCGGCCCTCCACCCGTTGCTTCACCTTGTCTCTCTTCGCCATTCACTTTCAGTGTGACGCTGGCGTGTGGCGACTCGCCCGTTTCAGAGCATACTTTAGAAGAAACTAATTCATAAGTCGCATTTTCTGTGTCCTGACGTGATTCCATTACGAGCATATGCAGGTCTTCATCGTAAATATCATGTTTACGGTCTGCTAAATCTTTAAAGCGGGAGAAGGCTGCATCAAGCTCCTCTTTAGTGGCCAGTTCAATGCCTAATTCCTGTAAGCGGGTATACAAGGCATTTCTTCCTGAGTGCTTGCCTAAGACCATTTTATTATCTGACCAGCCAACATCTTGGGCACACATAATTTCATAGGTTTCCCGATGTTTGATTACGCCGTCTTGATGGATGCCGGATTCGTGCGCAAAAGCATTTGCACCGACAATGGCTTTGTTCGGTTGCACTGTAAAGCCTGTAATGCTGGATACTAAGCGGGAGGTGGGCACGATTTGGGTGGCATCTATAGGGGTTTCCACAGGGAAAATATCGTGACGGGTACGAATCGCCATAACAATTTCCTCCAAAGAAGCATTACCAGCACGTTCACCCAAACCATTAATGGTACACTCGACTTGGCGTGCGCCCTGCATAACCGCAGCCAGTGAATTACCGACAGCCAGACCCAAATCATTATGACAGTGAACGGAAAAAATAGCCTTGTCCGCATTGGGGATCGTATGAATTAATCGGCCAACCATTTCGCCAAAAACATGCGGGATTTGATAACCCACTGTATCGGGAATATTGATGGTTGTTGCCCCCGCGTGGATGGCGGCCTCTATCACACGGCATAAAAATTCAAATTCGGAACGACCTGCATCTTCACAGGAAAATTCCACATCATCAGTATAATTACGCGCTTTTTTGACAGCGTGAACCGTTTGTTCTACCACCTGCTCCGGTGTCATGCGCAATTTATTCTGCATGTGGATAGGAGAGGTGGCAATAAAGGTATGAATACGCCCAGAATTGGCAGGACGAATGGCTTCTGCTGCACGCTCAATATCTTTATCCAAGGCGCGCGCTAAGCTGCAAATTGTACTTTCTTTAACAATGTCCGCGATAGCTTTTACGGCTTCAAAGTCGCCTGGGCTGGCTATTGGAAAGCCTGCTTCAATGACATTGACGTGCATTTTTTCCAGCATTTGGGCAATGCGAATTTTTTCTGCTTGGGTCATGGAAGCGCCAGGACTTTGTTCGCCATCGCGCAAGGTGGTATCAAAAATAATTAAGGGTTCTTTAGCCACTGTAAATACTCCAGTATTCTGCTGCTGGGTTAAATAGATGCTGATTGGGTTTACGGATTATCGCCTCGTCAGGCAAGCTGGTATATGTGCCCAATCAGGGCAGTCGCAGCAGCAGAGCAACAGGCAAGCAGCAGCCCGAGCCTGAAAGGCAAGTAGCAAGACAAGCTGTCAGACTGCATTGTTTCATGAGTATCAATAGTCGTATTGGAAAGTCCCCCAAAGCTACAGCAAAATGCACAATGGCTCAAGCATTTCTATAGCTCAGGTGTCAGAATTGCTTGTACTACGGCGACGTTTATAGCGACGATAAACACGATTTAGCCACAATACGGGGCCTGATAAGGTATAGGTGAGGAAGAAGGTAAATAATACTTTGGGAGGATCTAAGGTGACCAGTGCAAAACCTAGTAATACTGCTAGCATCACCACAAAAGGCATTTTGCTGCGCAGATTTAAGTTTTTGAAGCTGTAATAGCTGAGATTGCTGACCATGAGTAAGCCAACGCATAAGGTGAGTAATAATGCTGGAATTTGTAAATTGCGTCCCCCCAGATCCAGGTCATGAAGTACCCAAACCGTACCTACCATAATGGCGGCTGCGGTGGGACTAGGCAGTCCAGTAAAAAAGCGTTTATCAGCTTTGCCAATTTGCGTATTAAAACGGGCTAGGCGTAAAGCTGTACAAGCAACATAGATAAAAGCAACCAGCCAGCCTAATTTACCCCAAGTCGTTCCCATTTCACGTAAATGTACCAATGCCCATTGATACATGATCAAGCTGGGTGCGAGGCCAAAAGATACTAAATCGGACAAGCTATCGTATTCAGCACCGAAGGCTGTTTGCGTATTCGTGAGGCGTGCTACCCGGCCATCTAAGCCATCCAGTATCATGGCAATAAATACAGCGACTGCGGCGGCTTCAAATTTGCCCTGCATGGCAGCCACAATCGCATAGAATCCAGCGAACATAGCACCTGTGGTTAACAAGTTCGGTAACAGATAGACTCCGCGTTTGCGTGGATGTCTCTCTTGTTTACCATCCGCTAGGGGGGCAAGGTTCTCTGCTACCGTATTTTGCTGTTTATCCACTGTTTCTCCTGTCATTTAGTTTATGATGATACGTTATGGCATCATAACAGCATCACCGCCCGGCTGAAAAAGGCATGATGGTTTCAGGTATCTCTTTTCAATACTTACCCGCCAAAAATCAATAAGACTAATAGACCTGTTAGTAAATAGTAGCTGCCGTATTGCAGTGATAGCGGTTTTTTGAAGCCGTCTGGAAAAAAACTCTCAACCGCAGGAAAAAAATAACGTACTAAACCAATAATGACTACGGCCACTCCCGCAAAAATCAGTAATACGGCGATGGCTAATAGCAAAGATACCAACATTGATTGTGCTCCCCGTTGTGCGTAGCTTGATTGTACATGGCTTGTTTATTGAGATGCCATTGAATTTAAGGCGTTTGCGCGTGTCTGCAAGATCAAAAGTCTGCTACAGCTAGTGCCAAAGTGCTGACTGAACATATTTTGTCCTATCGGTTAAATTTATACGAAAGTATCAATGATTATCTTTAGCGCGCTGATTTAGAAGGTATTGTGTATTATTACCGAGTTAAAACATCAGAAAGTATTATGGATAAAATGAAGCGATTTGCACAGCGTGAAGAGGGTTATCCTGTCAATGGGATGCCGAATATGGGTTGTTGTATTGTTTAATGAAAGGTAAAGCTGGCTCTTATACTGACGGCTTGTGCGCTGCAAAATAATTTGATTTTGGTGGCTTTTTTCAGGTTATACTGTCCCCAGCCAAGAGGAACAGCCTATGAATCAACCAGCCACTTCAGCATTAACGGCTCAGCGTAGCCGCGTTACCGTTACTACCTTGCGTAAGATGAAACGCGAAGGTGAGAAAATTGCCATGTTAACAGCTTACGATGCGAGTTTTGCGAGGGTATTGGATGCTGAAGGTGTCGATATTATACTGATTGGCGACTCACTCGGTATGGTGATTCAAGGCCATGCGACAACCATCCCTGTCAGTACAGACGATATTATCTACCACACCAAAGCCGTGGCGGCGGCGAACGAACATGCACTCGTGATGGCTGATTTGCCGTTTATGAGCTATACCTCGCCAGAAATGGCTTTGCGTAATACGGCTCGTTTGATGCAGGAGGGCAATGCCCATATGGTTAAGCTCGAAGGTGGTGCGCCGCAAGTCGAAACAGTGCGCCAATTAGTTCATCATGGCGTGCCGGTCTGCGCCCATCTTGGTTTACAGCCCCAGTCTGTTCACAAGCTTGGTGGCTATCGTGTGCAGGGGCGCGATGAAGCGGTTGCACAGCAAATGTTGGAGGATGCGCTAGCCCTGCAACGAGCGGGAGCTGATTTGTTGATTTTGGAGTGTGTGCCGGTGGCACTGGCCAAACAAATTACCGATGAGTTATTTATTCCAGTGATTGGCATTGGAGCCGGTGGCGATTGTGACGGACAGGTGCTGGTGTTGTATGACATGCTGGGTATTACGCCGCGTGCGCCGCGTTTTTCCAAAGATTTCATGCAGGAAGGACGTCGCATTCCTCAAGCGATAGGTGCTTATGTGGCGGCTGTCAAAGATGGCAGTTTCCCAGCAGAAGAACATTGTTTTGTTTGAGGTATTTGAATGAAATTGATTCATGATATTGCTGCCTTGCAAGCGCAAATCCGCCAATGGCAACAGGCGGGTGAAACGATTGCTTTTGTTCCAACAATGGGTAACTTGCATGGTGGGCATTTCGCGCTAGTGCAGCGAGCACAGCAGTTAGGCAGCAAAGTGATTGTGTCCATTTTCATTAATCCAGCTCAGTTTGATCGTGCTGAAGATTTGGCGGCTTATCCTAAAACATTGGATGCAGATTGTACCTGCTTAAAAGCCTTGAACACTGACTTGGTATTTGCGCCTACACCTGAAAGCATGTACCCACAAGGGCGTTTGCGTACCCGTGTTGAAGTGCCAGGTATTAGCGATATATTGGAAGGTGAAAAGCGCCCGGGGCATTTTACCGGCGTGGCTACGGTAGTCTGTAAGCTATTTAATTTGGTGCAGCCTGAGGTGGCAGTATTTGGGGAAAAGGATTTTCAACAATTACGTGTCGTGCGCCAGATGGTGCAAGATCTGGATATGAAGGTACGCATTGAAGGTGTTACGGCAGTGCGTGAACAAGATGGTCTGGCAATGAGCTCACGTAATAGCTATCTCACTCCCGAACAGCGCCAGCAAGCTCCTTACTTGCACCAGACCTTGCAGGAAGCTGCCCAACAAGTGATACAGCTAGGCAGTCGATCTTATGAAGATTATGAACCAATCCAGCAAATTATGATTGGCCATTTGGCTGAACATGGTTTCCGCCCGGAATACTTTGAAGTTCGCCGCAGTTGTGACCTGCAAGAACCTGAAGCAGGCGATAAGGATTTAGTCATTTTGGTCTCTGCTTGGTTGGGTAAGGCACGTTTGATTGATAATGTGCAAGTCTTTTTAGGGGAGGCTAGAATAGTCTAGCAGACTGATCTCAGGTTTTAGTACAGTTTCAGTGCAGCCAACGCCGCATTTCTGCCGTAAATGTACCTTGTTTAATATGTTGACGAATGGTGTGCATTAAATTCATCATAAAGCGCATGTTATGTACCGTTAGCAGATTGATGTACAGCAGTTCATTGGCCTTGATCAAGTAGTGTAGGTAAGCGCGGGTATGCTGTTGGCAGACCGGGCAGTCACAATCATTACTAATGGGCTCGGGATCATGCCGGAAGCGACTATTTTTAAGGTTAAGCTTGTAGTCGGCGGCGTCGCGTACCAGTGCCCAGCCATGTCGGGCTATACGTGTAGGCATAACACAATCGAAAGTGTCAATGCCTTGTGCTGTATTGTGCCAAACATCATCCACACCACCAATGCCTAATAAATGAACCGGCTTGCTGTTATCTAAAGATGCTTGAGCATAGCCAACGACTTCATACATTTGTGCCTTGCTTGAGCCAAGCGAGCCACCAATGGCATGATAGAAAAACGGGCGCGAAGAGATAAACTCACCCGCCACTTTACGCAAATCAGGATAGACTCCACCTTGCACAATACCGACCAGTGCTTGCGGGTTATATTCCGAGCCATTAAAGAACTCAGTTAAGCAGCGATCTGCCCAGCGATGACTGAGGTGCATGGATTGTTCGGTATATGCCTTGCTGACATGATAAGGCGTGCATTCATCTAATACCACAATCAGGTCAGCCCCCAGTTTACGCTGTATTTGTATAGACAGCTCAGGGCTAAGGTGATGGGTGGAGCCATCAATATACGATTTGAAAGTAGCTCCTGCTTCGCTAATGCGTTTGAGTGAGTTGGATTGACGGGATTGCCGTCCTTTGATTTCGTCTGCAACCGACCCATGCCCCAAACTGAAAATCTGAAAACCACCACTATCAGTCAACATAGGGCCGTCCCAGCCCATAAAACGGTGCAAGCCACCCATTTCGCGTACTAAATCAGGACCTGGGCGCAGCATGAGGTGATACGTATTGGACAGAATAATAGCTGCACCTATTTTTTTTAGATCGTCAATCGACGCACCTTTAATAGCTGCCTTGGTCGCACAAAAAATGAAATTGGGGGTTTCAATTTCACCATGTGGTGTGCGCAAAATACCTGCGCGCGCCCCTGTCTGGGTATCTTGGTGCTGGATAGTAAAATCAAAGCCCGGATAGGGATAGCGTGTATCAGTCGTCATAAAAGGTCTCAAGACGTGGCGGTTACAGGTGCATCAGTGCAAGCTAGGTAAATAAAAGGTGTATCTAAAACAGCGATAATCAGGCGCAACCAGTAAGTCCCTAAAATATACGTGACAATAACTGTTTGCCAAGGCAGTGGTTCGGATGCCAAGACAATCCAAGCAAATACTGAAAATACCACATTGTCGATAAAACTCGAAACCAGTGTAGAAACATTATTACGTAGCCATAAATAACGCCGTTGTGTCTTCTGACGCAGTTTGTCAAATAGCCAAATGTCATTCATCTGGCTGACAAGGTAAGCCAACATACCGGCGAGCAAGAAATTCATTTGTGGCGTAAACAATGCTGCAATATGCCCATGATAAGGCAGTGCCCATGCCATGGCTTCGCCCGCTTGTTGTTCTGTTAAAGGCGAGAATCCTAGCGTAATAATCATTAATACAGCAAATAGGAAAAAGGCTGAAAAACCTAACCAAATGGCTTGGCGAGCGATTTTTGTACCGTATTTCTCGCTGAGTATATCGCTTGCCAGATAAGTCGAGGCAAACAAGATAGTGCCTAATGCAACCGGATCGGTATAGATGGAAAATTTGACGGCTTTTAAGACCTGGATATTAGCGCTGATAATCGCAACCGCAATGTAGATATACAGCCCGACATAGCCAAACAACTTGTCCAGTAAAATAACCGTCGTAAAGCAAGTGATTAGTAATAGACCCCATACCATTTCAGGAGGCATGGTATTCAGGTAGCCAATAAGCGTTTCTACAATTGAGGACGACATAAATTTTATGCTTGAGGATGGATTATTCTAACCGAGCTGGCAAAAAGACAGGCTAGTCTAGCAGCTTAGGACGGTGTGGCAAGTGCTTCTTAACAGGTCTGTCGGGCAAGAAGGCAGCCGTTTTTAAAGTGACTGCCTTTCAGTGAGGCTAAAAACTAAAAAATCAACAATTAAATAGTTCCGCCAAAAGTATCGCAACGATTCATATCACCCGTTTTCAAGCCTGTTGTGAACCATTCCACTCGTTGTTGTGATGTGCCGTGAGTAAAACTATCTGGGTTGACACGACGACCGGCAGCGCGTTGCAGACGATCATCGCCAATGGATGAGGCTGCTTGTAGACCACTTTCTATGTCGCCTTGCTCTAGGATATTAAACTGCTGGTGAGCGTGGTGTGCCCATACGCCCGCCAGACAGTCAGCCTGCAATTCTAATCGTACAGACAAAGCATTAGATTCCCGTTGGCTGGACTGCCTCTGCAAACGACTGACTTTGGTGGAAATGCCTAGTTGCTTTTGAACATGGTGGGCGACCTCATGACCGATGACATAGGCGCGTGCAAATTCGCCCGGAGCACCCATGCGCCGTAATTCATTAAAAAAAGCAAGGTCAATATAGATTTTTTGATCGCCCGGGCAGTAAAACGGCCCTGAAGCCGCGCTAGCAAAACCACAAGCGGACTGTACTTGATCTGAAAATAACACCAGTTTGGGTTCGCGGTAGTTTAGGCCAGCTTGGCGGAATAATGGCTTCCATACATCTTCCGTTTGTGCTACCACCGCCGAAACAAATTCTGCGCTTTCTTGTTCTGCTGCGGAAGCTGGGTGAGTACCCTGATTTGAACCGCCACCACTCATCATGTTGTTAGTTGCCATGCCAATCAATTGGCTAGGACTTGCGCCCATAAACCAGGCAACTAATAGCATCAGAATAAGTCCAACTCCCCCCACTTTGGCTGAAGTACCGCCTACACTACGGCGATCTTCGATATTGCTACTGCGTCTGCTTGATCTCCAGCGCATGGTTTTGTTCTCCTGAAAATAATGCTGAGTTTATGCTTGCTAGCTTATAACAGTCTGTACCGGCTGATAAAGCGAAACTGCGCTGTCGTCATGATGCTGTCATGGTTCTGTGATCTTTTTTAATCAAAAATAAGCTGGGGAAAATCTGTTTTTCTGCAATGAATTTGATTAAAAATTGCCTTTAGGTTGACGTTTTTTAAAGCATGGTGAAAGATGTGTCTGATTTTTTAAAAAATCATGGTAGAAGTAGAGCTGCTGATTATTTTTCATAAATGATCAAATGATGCCGAAGTGTCAACCTTTAAAATAATGAGGCGTTCTAGCTAGTAACGAGTCGGAATGTCTCACTCAGGGAAGCTATCCGAGTAAACAGACTGCCCGGTTCGAGACGGATTTGCCGTTCGTTGACAGGGAGCAGAAGAACATAAGGAGTTATGGTCTGAATTCGTCGGCACTGATGAACCGATTTCTGGAAGAAGTCGAGAAGCGTGCATTCCTGACGGCCCGAATGGCAACACAGGATGTGGAAGAAGCACTGGATATTGTGCAAGACGCCATGCTTGCGCTAGTGCAGAAGTATAGTGAACGCCCGCAAGCGGAGTGGGGGGCGCTATTTAATAGTATTTTGCACAATAAAATTAATGATTGGTATAGGCGTACCCAAGTGCGTAACCGTTGGCGTGTATGGCTGAATGGTTTCCAGAGCAATAGTGATGGCGAGAAGGTCAATATTTCCGAGCCGGAAGAATGGGTGGAGCAGACTTTGTTTCCCAACCCGGAAGCACAGGCGCAGTTAGATATACTGGGTGAACGCTTGCTTGATTTGATTGCTAACTTGCCCTTGCGTCAGCAACAAGCTCTGATTTTACGCGCTTGGGAAGGTTACGACATTGCCCAAACTGCCGATATCATGCAGTGTTCCAAAGGTAGTGTAAAGACGCATTATTCTAGGGCTATTCATAGTTTACGGGAGAAGTTGGGAGATTATCGATGAAAAACAGGCGGGAGAAAACCGTATTTCAGCAGCGTTTAAGTCAACAGCTTAATCATCAAGCTGAACAAATCAGCACGGCTATAGCGGAACGTCTGCAAGCTGCGCGCCAACAAGCTTTAAAGCATTATGCAACACCTGCAAAGGCCGAGTTAAACAAGCCTAAAATAAAAGAGTTAAAAGACTTGCGCTTGGAACGCTGGCTCATTCAGGGGTTTGCCGTGGTCTGTTGTGTCGTGGGTGTGATGTCGATACTGTGGTTGAGCCAGGTGTCCAAATCAATATCCACGCCGTTTACAGGTGCAACACAGGTCAGTCAGGAAAACCGTAGTGAGTTGGATATGATTGATGTATTGTTATCCAATGAAGATATGGATTTTCTGGAAAACTTGGATGTCTATGTTTTGTTAGCAGAGCAATCCAGCTAAGCAAAACAAGTCTTACAATTTGAGGTAATACACATGAAACGGAAAGGATTCCATTGGTGTTTATGTTTGGCTATGCTGGTCTGGATGACACCCATAGTCGTAGTTGCGAATGAGTCTGCGGATGATATCATCAGTATGATGCAATGGTGGGATAGTTATGGTCAGTACTGGGAAGAAATAGGTGCAGACCCATCTGTTGAAGATGATATTAATTTTGCGCAGGTTGATCAACAGGGACTGGCTCCAAGCACCGAGCTGACTGGAGGAACGGTGCAATGAGTCTCGGTCTACCGAGGCGCGGAGTCAGGCATTTTTTCCGGCGGATCTGTCTCTTGAGTGTAATACTAGTCGCAGGATGGGTTCAGGCTAGCAATTTGGCTTGGGAGGATCTGACAAATACCCAACGTACTATCTTACAAAAGCATCAACGAGAGTGGTCGCGCCTGTCATCTACGCAAAAGCAGACTTTATTACGTTGGACGCGCTTAACGGATCATGAACGTTTATTGATCCGAGAACGGCATAAGCAGTGGCAAGCTATTCCACCTGATCGTCAACGCAAGATTATTCGTAAGCTGGAGCGCTATAAAAATATGCCGATTGAGCAGCGTATTCGCTTAAAACGTTGGCGAGCTTGGGTAAAGTGTTTACCCCCTCAGGTGCAGCGTGAATTGCACCGTGTTTTGCCAACGATGAATGAGCTTGAACGAAAGCGTTATATCCAGCGTCTTGAGGAGCAATATGGTAAACATTAGCGAAATTAGCTAACAGCTCATCAGCGCGTAAGTGGCTAAAATGTAAGCATAAACATGGCGAGGTATGAGGAATGCCTCGCCATTTTGCGTTGAAGTTGGTGATTTTCTGAAATGGCTTTTGAGCAGGTTTTATATAAAGGCATCTTGCTGCTCGGTGGTATTTTGAGGCGAGTACCAGCAGGCCAAGCAGCCGGAAAATGGCTGCTTTTGTTAAGGCAAGATTCAGTTTAATTTGCTTGATATTTGCCTTTTTCCTTAAAAATCCTTATAAATCATTGAGATAAAATTTTGTTAAGTTTTCGTTAAGGTCTTTTCAGTTTGCTTGGTTTGTGTTACTTTGGGCGTTAAATAACAGCAAATAACAACGCGATTGGCGAGTGTCACTTTTGGGGAGTTGAGTTCCGTAAATTTGATTAAACGGGATTGAATAAATTCCTGTTGCAAACTCACGAAGGAGTCATGCAATGCACAACTTACAGACGCATGTCAGCCTCAAAAAAAATGATTATGTGCTGGACGAAGATAGCTTGGCACTAGAGGTCGAAAAATTTGATGAAACTGATCTTGCGCCCAATGATAATTTAACAGCAGAAGCGTATCCTGATTCGGGTGCTTCTGTCGCGGTGCGGGCTGACGCTCTGTCCCAGAAAGCGGATAGAGACGCTACCCATCTTTACTTGCGCGAAATTGAAATTTCCCCTTTGCTAAGTTCAGAAGAAGAAATTTACTTTGGCCGTTTGGCGCGTTCAGGCGATCAATATGGTCGCAAAAAAATGATTACTTGTAATCTGCGCTTGGTCGTTAAGGTTGCCCGTCGTTATATGGGGCGCGGCTTGCCCTTGTTAGACTTGATTGAGGAAGGTAATTTGGGTTTGATCCATGCGGTGGAGAAGTTTGACCCTGAGCGTGGTTTTCGTTTTTCCACTTATGCCACTTGGTGGATTCGGCAAAATATTGAACGTGCCTTAATGAATCAGACACGTACTATCCGTTTGCCGATTCATGTCAATAAAGAGCTGAATGCTTATATGCGTAAAATGCGGGAAATGACCCAGCAGTTGGGACGTGAGCCTAGTATGGCGGAAGTCGCTGACGCATTAGGTAAATCAGTAGAAAGTGTACGCCGTCTATTAAGCTTTAATGAGTATATTTCTTCGTTAGATATGCCAGTCGGTAAAGAGGGCGATAGTCCTTTGGTTGACTTTGTGCCGATGGAAGAAGATCAGGAGCCTGCGGCTGTATTGGAAGAAGAGCACGTAGGGCACTCTGTAGAAAGCTGGTTGGGTTTACTCGAAGAGAAACAAAAAGAAGTGATAGTGCGCCGATTTGGTCTACATGGTTATGAGCGTGCCACTTTAGAACAAGTCGGTGCGGAGCTGGGTTTGACTCGTGAGCGGGTGCGCCAAATTCAAATGGATGCGCTCAAGCGTTTGCGGCGTATTTTAGAAAACCAAGGCTTTTCTTGCGAAAGTCTATTGGGCATTTAAGCAACTAATCCAGTATCAAAAAACAGGGCGCAAGCCACTTTGCGCCCTTCACCTAGCAAAACATTATAAGTACGACAGGCCGCTGCCGTAGTCATGATTTCAAAGCCTTTACCCTGTTCAATTAAAGCGCGATGAATAGTCGGCGAAGGTAATTGTTGTTTTTTGCCTGTACCAATAATAAAAACATCTGCATCACAATCCAGCAAGGTTTTAAGCTGTACGGGTTCAAGCTGACTAAAATGTGTGACCTTCCAATCTGTTAAAAGCTGATTATGGCTGACAATACAAGCTTGATTCAGTTGCTGATTATTGATCCTTACCCAATCTTCACCATAAGCTTGGATACGTTGCTCTGTGTTTTTACCTTCTTCGCTGAATTTCATCAGTACTCATCCGCTCCTAAGCAAGCCAAACCCGCTGGGTTCTAAACATTATCCAACTCTGCCAGCATCTTCAAGCCCAGTTCGCGCTCAGTCATGGCAATGTATGCGGCATAGCCTTTTAAGCGTTGTATACTTTCGCCCTCCGGCAAGGGTTTACCTTGTTTTAGGTTATGAATAGCTGCACGTAATTGGCGTTTGAGTGTACGTTTAACGCGGGGGGCTTGTGTGCCATTGACGACAAGTCCGGTGACTTCATGCACGGTATTTTGCCGTATTACGCGGGTTTTGCTGTTATTAAGCTTAAAACCTTCATCGCCTAAGATGCGTTTGACTGTGCCCAATAGTTGACTGATATTGGCTTTTGAGGTGCTATGGTTTGGAAAGCTGAAAGTCAAGTCATCCGCATAACGGGTATAACGCCAAGCTGTTTTACTCGCAAAGCCCGCCAAACGCCTATCCAGTTTAAGGCACAAGGCATTAGTGAGCGCAGGACTGGTGGGCGTGCCTTGGGGCAGGCAGCGATCTGCCATGGCAATATAATAAGATTGACCATTGTGCTCGACCTGCTCACGCGGCGATTCAGTACACAATAAAGCCAATAGTGTGGCAATTTGCTCAGGGTAGCCCGCTTTACGAAATACGCCTTTGATGCGTTTCCAACTGATGCTGGGAAAAAAGTCTGCAATATCCATTTTCACCAGTATCTGGCTATCGCTATGCTCAGCTGCATTACTGGCAATCGAGCGCCCCATTAAAAAACCATGCGCAGCACCGTGTACCAATAAGCGATCCAGAATATGATCTAAAATCCAGCGTTGGGCTTGCTTGAGCTTGGGCAAAGGAGCCCAAATCGCTCGTACACCGCCGCTGCGCTTGGGGATTTCAAAACGAGTATAATGTGTTTTGAGTGCAGCATCACGCTGGTAACACAGCCAGCGCAGTTCGGCAATGGATAAACCTAAAGCATCGCTTAAATGCTTGACGCGCGTTAGCTGGGGCAATTGATTGGCTAATAGGCGTTTGTGGGCATTATCCAAATCCCATTGATCAGCGCTGGTGTCATCCGTCCAATAAATACCCTCACCTAAATGCACAATATGTTGCGTTTTATAAGCTGCCCAGGCTGCTTGTTGTAGACGACGTTTTTCAGCCGCTTCTTTTTTGAGTTCTTGTTTATATTTTTCTAGCTCGCTTTTGGATAAATTATCAGTAGAACGTCGTTGCACCATAAAGCCGTTTTTGCGTAATTGCTCTTGAATATAAGCATCACGGCTACCCGCTTTTTCAATCTCAGTCCACAGTTTTTCCAGTTTAGTCTGCTTTGCCATGCCCTTAGCCCTCAATAAATCCAATCATTTCCAGTTGAGCAATCTGGCTCAAATAGGCTTGCCGTGCTTTAGCCACCGAATTAAATGCAAACTGTTGTTGTTTGGGCTGATGATGGAGGTCGCGTTGAATGAGCAGGCGTTTATGATTTAAAGTCACTTGGATCAAGTCCTGATGGCTATTTTTACGACGAGTAAAAATGCGAGTCTCTTGCGTAATCAGGCTTGGGTCACGCTTGGCTAGTTTGGCGGCATAAGCGAGGCGTAAGGCCAGCAAATGGCTACAAGGGCCTTGGGTTAAACCTTGCTGCATTATTTTATGGCAACTGCATGCTGCATGGGCGACATGGCCTTCTTCATTGAGACGCAACTTGCTTAGATATTCGCGTTGATCTTCCTTCACTTTGATTTCAGCACTGATTTCCACGCCTTCATGAGGTAGCAACTGCATGTGTAGTTCAGTAATGGCTTTTTGGCGTTCTAATAAGTCATAGGCCAAAGCTTCTTCAGGTTGGCGGAATTGGAATTGATCCATGTCTAAAGGTTCTGCCGTGAGCGGGCGATAACGATAGACTTGTCGCGCTGGATCGTAGGTGATTAAGCCTTGCTGACAAGCTTGTTGCAGCGCCGCACGACAAGTGGCTTGGCTTAAACTTGTTGCCTTGCTTATATCAGCCAGCGAGGCGACATACACTTGATTTAAATATTGAGTGACGGTATGCAATTCAGCAGCCTGCTCAGCATGACGTGGCAGTAATAAATCAAAGTTCAAGGCTTGTGACCAATTGCTTGCCGTAAAGCCCGTAATGGCAAAGCTTAAGCGCATGCCTTGTCCACGCAAAATCCAAAAGCTGGGCATGCCATTGCCCAATAAGTGCACCTCAATCTGTTCGGCAAATGGCAAAAAGCGTTTCAGCAAGGCCAAACGTCGCCGCCCCCATAGGCGTATGATTTTGGCTTGTTTGCCCTGATAGGGAGCAGCACTGGCAGTAATCAGCGTATCATCTGGCTCTAGTACCAAACGAGGCTGTTCATTAGGCACGAGTTCAATCCGTAAACCGCGTCGTTTGCCTTTGCGATCTGTGTGCATACGCAGATGAAACAAGACGTTGTAAATGTCCAGTGGCGCAAGGTAAAACACATCCGCAGCCAATTGCGCCGCAGACTGTACTTGTAGGAAACCCCGAATCCAGCTATTGGGTACTTGAATATGCTTTTCGATGATGTCCGTATCGGGCAAATCGCTGGCGGTCGCAACCTTAAATTGACTGGCCGTTTGCCCGATGGTTAGCCAAGTCTCACGGAAGCTGCGTATTTGTTCAATGGCTTGTGCCAGCTCGGTGCTGAAATCAATATTCGTGACACCGTATTGAATATCGCCCTGTGGCTCAAAAAAGTCATGATCAAATGACAATAGGGCATAACTGCCTTCGTCCTTGCTAAAGACCTCCAGATTAATCGCATCAGGTTGGATACTGATGATTGGGTCAAGAATCAACCAAGCCAAGGGATCATTTCTAAACAGCCAATCAAAATAAGCATGATAGGCACGTGCCAAGCCTTTATTTTGATAATGACGGCGCATTTGCATAAAAGCATTATAAGCCGCCCGATCTTTGGGCACATAACGGTAATCGCTACTAACAATAGCGAATAAACAGGCCATTGCTTCACGAAACGCCAGCTTATGCTTGACTTTGCCATTAAAATGCACGGCATCGCGCTGCAAATGGGTAAATAATTGCAGGTGGTCTTGATAAAGATCGCTAGGCTGCTGATAGCTTAAGGTAAATGTTTGTGTTGCCTGTGTTGTTGTGGTTTGTTCTGATGCTGTACTCATGCTGCACCTCTTGTGGCGACTGGCTTGGCCTGTTTTGCTTGACTTCGTTGTTGTCGCCTCAGTGCGCGATATGCCGCCCGAGCGATTACCTCTTCCGTCTTGTCTGAGTTTTGTCGAATCATTTGCAAGGCATGGGCTGCTTCAGTATTTAAGATACGTGCCAAGCCTTCAATAGCGCCTAAACGCAGAGCTTCTTGCTGGAGATGATCTGTGGCAATCGTTTGCAAGGTGTTTATATCCTGACGTGCGATTAATAAAGGTAAAACTTGCGCTTGATAAGCAGAGTCAGCGGCAGCGTCGGCTAAGCTTTGGGCAAAGCGTTCGTTTAATAAGGTATGCGGCTGTGAGAGGAAGTGTTTCCAATCAGGTGTTTGTTGACTGCCTTGTTTAGCGAGGATTTGTGCTGCCAGTGTACTCACTTCAGGCACGCTATCTGATTGCAAACCATCGACTGCATTCAAGAGTGCAGGAGCTAGCTGATCCTGTGTAAGCAAGGCTTTCAGCACGTGCACTTGCAGGGGACGCTCGTGTTTTTGTTGGGTACTGAGCAAGTCGAGTAAGCGCGTATTTTGTAAAGCATGACGCACACAAGCCCAGAGCAATTGCTTTAAAGTGGCTTCACTGTTTTGCCACACCGCTTGTCTCTCTTCTAGGGCTGTGTCGTATGGCTGATCATGCCAATCGCGGTATTTCAGTTGCCAATGCACATAAGCCTGTTCGAGCGCCTTTTGCAATGCACTTTGTGCCGTTTTATTCAGTTTATGTTGGCGAGTGAGCAAGCGTGCCGCCAGTCCTACGACTTCAGTGCGTTGGCTGGCGAGCAGATCTAATAAATCAGCGGCTTGGTAATCCTCACGATTCATTAACGCATTCCCTAAATCACGCAACACGATTGAGGTATTTTTAAAGTCTGCTTGTACGAGTCGGATAATATCAGCGCTGGGTGCACTGCGAGCAATGCGCGGCAAGATTTGATCATCTAGCTGAACCGGATAATAACCTTGCACCACTGCATAGTCGGCGGCACAGCTTTGTGTGTTATCGGCTTTAAGTAATAGACGCGCAGTATGATAAGCAGCTTTTACCGTATCAAATTGCTCATCTTGGCTGAGCAGTTTGTATAAAAGTTCATAAGTCGCAGGGGTATCATGATATTGCAGTAGACCAATGGCATGCTCAAGATTGCCATAATAATCATAAGGGTCTTTATGTTCTTTAATGTACTGATAAATCACTTGCCAAGCGTCCAGTGTATTAAACCAGCGCAAGCCATTGAGTGAATGCTTGACGACTGTGGAATAGCTATCGGCCTGTTTCAAATTGGACTTCAGTAGCTTGAGAATGCGATCGGCGGATTTACTTTTGCCCAAATGACCCAATGCTTCAATCGCCACATCGTGTAAGAAATGTTCCTTGTCTTCAGCGAGCTTGAGTAATTTATCCAAAGCGCGTTCGTCGCCCGATTTACCCAAGGCTAAAACTGCCCGCTGGCGATAAGCGTCATTGTCATTGTAGTCCAGTGCAGCAAACAAAATGCTAAAGCCTTGTTGATGAGCATTATTGGCCAAGCCTTCTGCCGCCAGGAATTGAATCTCGCTGTCTTTATGGCTGAGCAATTCCAGTAAAGTGGCTGCGCGGCCTTGACGTTTTTCCAAGCGATACACGAGTGCATTGACCACTGCGGCTAGGTGTTTACTATCAATGACCTTGACGGCTGCTTCTAAAGCAGTTCCGGCGGCTTCATCTTTAGCCCATGCCAATGAACGACACAGTTTAGCTGCCTCAGCATGGTAGTTGAGTTTGAGTAAATGCTGGAATAATTCGATTAATAGCGCATCGTGACGTGGATATTGCTTGTCTAACCAACTGCAATCCGCTTGTTTTTCTTCATAATCTTTAATGTCTTGATCATAAGCACTAAGCATCAGCAATGCGTTTTGCAATAGTTTGTTTTCTTCAGGCTTTTGTTCCAGCAATTTAAACAGGCGTGGCGCTAAGGTGGTATCACGATAGGCAGCAATCGCTGCATAAATCGCCCGGATGACAGGCTCGCTTAAGCTGTGTTGCTCGCGGTAGTCCAACAACTCCCGTGCAGTTTGTTTATCCTCCAGTAAGCACATAGTTTTGATAATGGCTTGTTGGTGTTTTTCATTGTCTTCTTGTTGCAATAGCTGCATGAGGCATGGCAATGCTTGGGGATGCTGGTGGCTAGCGAGTGTTTTAACCGCCGACAAGCGGGTGTTTATATGATCATTGCCAACCGCTTGTAGCAATAAGTTTTGTGCCGGTTCGTCTTTAAATTGCGCAGCTAGCTCACGTACACAGCTTTCACGTAAACGGAGCGTAAAAGACTCGAGTGCAAACGGCGCGGCTGCATAGAGACCCACATCCTGTTTATAGAGCTTCCAAGCCTCTTCAGCCAAGAGCGAATGTTCGCGCTTGATCATGCTTTGCAATAACTGATGTGACTGCTGTAGTGGGTAATTTTCCACTAATAGCTGCAAACCTTTGCGGGCAATATCCGTGTGTGGCGAAGTAGTCGCTATTTGACCCAGCGTCGCCAAATCCATGTCTAGGCACTGTAGCTTCTCGAAAGCATAGTCACGGAAGTCCACTTGAGGATGATTAAGCAAAGTGAGTAGACTGCTACTGATGCTATGGCGCAATTCACTGTTTTGTTCGCCTAATTGATACATGCGCGTCAAAGCACTCAGCGAGTAGCGATTACCTTGGCGCACTAAGCCCAAATAAGCGCCTAAGGCACGCTGATGCCAGCTTGCTTGGGGAGCTTTGGGTGTTTTGGGCGGGTGTTGCTGTGCATGTTGTTGGGCAAGGTGAATTGCATCGCTGTACCATTCTTGAAAAGCACTATAGTGTAATTCCCAAACCGGTAGTGCTTGGCCTTGATCAAAATCATGCAGTAACTGTAGTAGACGTGCCTTGGCTTGACCATTGCCATAAACGAGCACAGCAGCGATGTTTTGCAGGGTGGCTGTACTGATAGTCCAACGAGGTTCTTTGTCTTTTTTGCTGCGTTTGGTATGGTGATGTTCTGCCAACCAGTCGCAGAGATAGAGCCAACGTGCTTGTGGCTCGGCATAGCGTACCAAGAAATCAGCGCAGACGATTTGCACTGTGGGAGACGGAACACTGAGCGCCCAGGTGCTTAAATGCGGTTCGTCGCCATGTAATAAGCAGTCATGTAATAATAAAGTGAGTAAGGCACTGGTTGCTGTTGACTTTTCTAGCAATGCGCTTTGTAAGCTTAAGGGGGTAGCCCCCATAAGCACCAACTTAATGCAGTAACGTATTGATTACACAAGGCTCACATCCAGTTTTCGACAGACTTCAATCAACCTGCTGACGCCCGATGGCAAAGACTGCAGCT
>PDPH01000038.1 GCA_002747435.1 Pseudomonadota bacterium | reverse complement strand
TTCTTTCTATTCGCGCTCTGTCACTCGAAAATTAAAGCTAAACCACTGTTTCTTAAAACTTTTTTAACTCAGCCAAACATCCAAGATGACGCGCATTATCCCGCGTCAAGACTTTACTCTAAAGTTTTTTTAATTTTTTGACAAGCTGAATTCAGAGTGCAGATTGCAAGCGCTTCAACACCTGCACCGCACGCGCACTTTCCAACGGAGCACCCTGCTCATTACTAACCACAATGAGCGAACTATCGCCCATATCGCCCACAATAATGCGATAAATATCACCTTTGGGCGTGGTCTTGTCTCGTGACAGTACACTATCGGCTAAACGCCTAATAAAGTTAGTTTCTTCCTGCTTGGACTTAGCTTGAGTGCTAATAGAATAAATACCCAAGTCACGCTGCTCATTAATAATATTTAAACCTAAACGCCCTAATGCCGTACCAGTTTGCAACCAAGTCTGATCAAAACCTGCTTTAACTGATAAAGCCGGATTACCATCAGCCAAGCGCGTTAAAGCACTCTTTACACTATCGGAGCGCCCTTGTTGGGTATGTTGGCTGGGACGCACTTGCAAGGCCTGCGGGGTTTGAGTCAACTGAGCATCCCCAGCCCGCGCTCTAACCGTATTGCTCAAAGCATAGGTATCATCAAAATCAGGGCGGCTCAAACCAGGCGGAACATCTAATCGAGTGACTGTTCCGCTCTTGTTACGATAATCCACTGAGTCAGATACATTATCCAAACGCAAGCTGTCCAATAATGAACAAGCAGAGAGAACAAACGGCATACTTAGCAACAGAAAAACATAGTGGAGTTTGTTATTGAATTTCATTGACGACATCCTTTACTTCTTATTCCAATTCAATACCCGCTTGCTGCATAGCTGACAGCAGCTTGGGACGCAAAGACTCAGACAAAGGTAATAAAGGCAAACGAATACCCTCACTGCCGAAGCCCATACGGTGCATAGCCCATTTAACCGGAATAGGATTAGGTTCTAGAAATAAGGCATGATGCAAAGCTTGCAGCTTGTTGTCCAGCTCGCGCGCTCTGCCAAAATCGCCATCCAAAGCCGCCGCACACATCTGGTGCATCAAAGCCGGAGCAACATTCGCCGTGACTGATATCGCTCCCCTACCACCTATTTCCATAATGGCTAAGGTAGCACCATCCTCACCACTATACACCGGCATCGCATCACCGCATCGTTCAATAATTTCATGCGCACGCTCTACACTGCCCGTTGCATCCTTAATACCCACAATATTGGCCATATCAGCCAAACGCGCAACGGTATCAGGCAATAGATCACTGGCTGTGCGTCCAGGCACATTATAAAGTATTTGGGGAATATCAACTGCTTGCGCAATGGCTTGATAATGACGGAATAAACCTTCTTGAGTAGGCTTATTATAGTAAGGCGAAACCAATAAAGCGGCATCCGCGCCATCTTGTTGAGCGGCACGAGTCAGCTCAATGGCTTCGGCAGTGCTGTTTGAGCCTGTACCCGCAATGACGGGCACTCTGCCTTTAGAAAGCTCCACCACACGCTTGACAACATGGCAATGCTCTTCGTGGGACAAGGTAGCGGACTCGCCAGTTGTACCCACTGCCACAATGGCATCTGTACCATTTTCAATGTGAAAAGCAACCAGTGCTTCCAACGCCTGCTCATCAATAGCCCCACCCATTGTCATGGGTGTGACCAATGCAACCATACTGCCGCGAAACATGGATTCCTCCGAAATAATAATCTGCAAAACATACTACTGTTGCAGCCACGCAAACACAAGCACTATGCCTTGCAGCACTCATCTAGCAACCATCTGTTTTCACTGTCACTTCCACAGTGTAATTTAAGCCCCCAGCGGGTGCATGTTTCCAAGAAACATCCAGACGGCATTGTTGCTTATCTAATGCACACCCTGGTGCTGGCATATTGATAATACGCGCCTCACCGTAGCGGCGTTTCTTGTAGATAATCTTGGCTGATTGAAACTTAACACAAGAACCAAATGAAGTCGGTGCTTTCAGCACAATAACATCACGTCCTTTACCACCAGCACTGGCATCGTAACTAAACTGACCAGCACTAAAAGAAACTTGACTATCAGCTGCGCTGGCAACGGTAAAACTACCACCCAAAACCAGCACTCCCAAAACCATTAATTGTATTGCCCATTGCTTAAACATTTTTACATTCCTTCTACATTACAGCTTAGTCATTCACGTTGCTGCTCTTATCCATGTGTAGCAGCTCGCTCCGACTTTTTAATTTCACTTGTTAACGGTAATAAAATCACGATGCACGTCCCTTGCTCGTCGGTATTTAACTGAAACTCAGCTTTGATTTTTTTGGCGCGATAGTGCATGTTTTTCAAACCATTACCCTCACCCTGCTGAGGATCAAAGCCTTTACCATTATCTTTTATTGTTATCTTAATATGACCATTTCCAGCCTCATCTGTTACCGGATAAGCAGATAAATGGATACATGTTGCGCCAGAATGTTTTAAAGCATTACTAAATGCTTCCTGCAAAATACGCAGCAAATTCAATGCTCGCTCTGGCCCAAAATCAGTCAAATTAGGTAGTTCTTCTACTTGCCACGCCAACTCAACTTGGCAAACATCAAGCGTTACGGCAATGCGCGTGCGGAACATACCCAACATGGCAGGCAAGTCGGTACTCGCATTACCCAATGAATCAATCATCAAACGTAGATCATTGAGCGCATTATGGGCGGCTTCGCGCAAATGCACCCGATCAACTGGCTCACGACGCTCTAATTGGCGTAACATGCTGGTTAAATAAACTCCAATACCATCGTGCATATCGCGCATAATGCGAGAGCGTTCATGCAACAACACCTGCTCTTGCCCCAATAAACGAATCGTTTCGTAACTTTGAGCAATGCGGCGGGTTTTTTCCTCAACCCGTTTTTCCAACTCCTGATTAAGCCCAAGCAATTGCACATTAAAATCCTCCATCGCACGCAAAGACTTAATAAAACGCTGCAACAATATCCAAGTGAATGACAGCAGCAAAAAAGGAGCACCGAAATGCAGGAAGCGTCCATAAACCAATGAACCCATACCCCAACCCACTAGCTGGTCATACAAACCAAATAATAAGATCACGCCGCCCACTGCAATCAAAGCGTATAGCTCACGGCTATGTGTTTGCACGGCTCGAATCCAAGCTAGACATACAATATAAAGCACGCCTAACAAAGCTAATGGACACCAAACATATAAAGCCAATGGATAAAACCAGTGTTGCGGTACTAAGAGCATTAACACTGCTAGTACCCATGCACCTACCCACAAAAACCGTTCCAGTAAAACATGAGTTTCCTGTAAAAAACGGTGAATAAAAAACACACTAGTCACACTCAACATGCCGACACTAGTAAATGTCATCCAATCCCATAACCAACCTGCAAACGGCAGCTTTACAATAAAGTGGTCTAGCGTATGAATACTCCAGAACAAACCTCCCAATGCAAACAAGCCATATTCCACATCCTGGCGTCGATACAGCCACAACACCAATATAGACATAGAGACTATTAACAGAATCAGTGTGACTATCTGTGCCGCAGTCGTTCGAAAAAAGTAATAGTGCTGATAACCATCCTTCAACATCTCCACCGGCGCCATCAATACGGCATCCAAAAAACCAGCATGGGCAGGCTCAGACACCAAATAAATATCAATGGCATTCACTCCCTTTTGCAGCAACCCATCAGGAATGGAAAACAGTAATGGTCGAGAGGCATTACGTGCCACAGGCGTTTCAAAACTACCTCCCCAACCCAATAACTTGCTATTGACAAATACTGCCGGATTACCGCCAGTGGCAGGTAAGGCTAAACCCCATAAGCCCTCAGGCACTGTCGCAAAATCATAAGTCAGATGATAAACAGCCCGCCCTGACATCAATAAATTGGGATCTTGGCTATCCTTACGCCACTCGTGGGGTAAACTGACTGCATGTCCACGTGTATCCCTGTCCGCCAATAAAGTATCCACACAATCAAACAAGATATTGGACAAAGTATCCTCAACCACCTCAGCCGTCGCTAAGCTGTCCGAAATAGACGCTCTGCAATGATCGGTGTCCGCCACCAAAACGGCTTGCTTAATAGGAATACTGTCTTCGTGTGCTTTAAAGCGTACCTGTAACACCTGCCAACCCACCCCCATGCACAATAAAGCAAGCCCTAAAATTAGCCACAGTGGCAAATAAGCAGCGCACTTAGCCCAGAGTACACTTAACTTGTGCAGTGTCAGCTGACGGGTCATTACAACTGCGCCAACATTGCTTGTAAGGCTTCTTCATGCGAAAAGCCCAAGTCCAACATATTCTGGATCGCTTGCTTATCATCCAATTCGTAACTCGCTTTCGCTGCGGCAAAAATAGCATTCGCCTCAAAGCCTACTTGTTGCAACACATGCATACCTTGTGGGCAATCTAGGCTAAACACCATACTGACAATATCCAGTATTTCCTGAGCACTTTTACCACCCGCCTGCAAAGCACTCGCAATTTGTTGAGGGTCTTTTTGATTGGAAGCCCCTTGGGCTGATTGCCGAATACTAAGCTGCCCCATACGCCAGCCTTCAAACACCGCTTCATTGCGCGAATTCACTTCCAATTTGTGATAAATACGCTTGATGTGTGACGCTACCGTGTGTGGTGATATATCCAGTGAACGAGCGATTTCCTTATTTGAGTAACCCCTTGAAATATATTGTAATACCATCTTTTCTTTCGGGGTCAGTAAAGCCTCATTATCTGTAGACTGAGCAGCCATTGCTTCAGACACTTCACCCTTCTGAAAATAATCCAGAATATAACGCGCTATCGCAGGACTAATGGGCGAGCCACCTTGCAATAATTGGCTAATAGCATCTGCAATATGTTCAGGCGACTCATCCTTAAGCAAATAACCGCCTGCTCCGGCTTTAATCGCCTCTACCACACTGTTTTCATCCCCGAAACGGGAAATGACCATAATTTCCACATCTGGATGCTGCGCACGAGTCTGCTCAATCAATTGCTTACCATTACCATCCGGCAAACCCAGATCCGTGAGCAAAACATCAAACTCACTGCTCTCCAACCAGCTACTCGCTTCTGCATAAGTCGCGGCCATACCCAGTAATTCAAGGTGCGGCTGGCTACGAATAATGTTGGCCAAGCGCTGCAAAGTACCATGATCATCTTCCACCAAAAATACGCGCTGTATGGTTTTATTGTTCATAAGCAATTTCCTATAGCAGTATTGAAGAGGCAGACATCTTCTGAATGATTCATTCGAGAATCTATGTTTCCGTACCTTAGTTTCATTCCTTAGTTTTATTTTTATAACCAAAAATAGAAAAACTACCTACCCCTTAAACAGGGGAGTAGACAGCACAGTCAAACACAGCACATCTTGCAAAATGACATAATTTTTAAACTGAGTTACACAACTTGCTGAACGCTGAACACTTATGACTATCAAACTCCCCCAAATAAGGGAGCTAAAAAAATACAGATAGCCTCATCTAAGGGATACAGCAAACCCTCAACCTACTGCATCATAGCCCACAGATGGTTGCACGCAGTAACCAATCAGAAAGCTAGAAACATCAATATGGATGTTCAAAACTGAAACTAACTGAGTTAAACAAAGAGAGAAATATCATGAAAAAGTTAAACGTTTTGCTAATGAGCGCTGTATTGGCCGCCGCCGCTTCACAAGCTCAAGCTGATCCTAACGATAATGCTGTTTATTTCCAGGCACCCGCCATTGCGGGTAGTGGCTGCCCAGCAGGTACGAGTGATTATGCTATTACACCAGATGGTCAAACACTCACTATCCTGTTTGATGAATACATGGCTTCACCTGGCATGGCTACTTGCAATATCGCTGTCCCTGTTCATGTACCGAATGGCTTCCAAGTCTCACTGATGACAGCGGACTACCGTGGTTTTGTACAAGGACGCGCTGAATTGAGCCGCTCCTACTTCTTTGCCGGTGAACGTAGCCCTCGCAAGCGTACTCGCTTTAACTCCAGAACAGGCGAGGAATACTTAGAGCGTGACAACCTGCTGACTACCAGTAATAGCTTCTCCAAATGTGGCGCTGACGTAAACCTACGTATTAACAGCCGCATTCGCACTTACAACCGTAGCAGTTTGATTAGTGTTGACTCGCTTGATTTGAATAATGGCATGGTTTTCCACCTGCAATATCAACCTTGCTAATAAATGACTACATTTTAATTGCACTCTCCCACCCTCAATGCCCGCAACTCCTCTGCGGGCATTATTTATATATTTACCGCTAACACAAAATAATCATTCAAAATATTTAATCTACATTAATTGAACTTTACTCCCCTATTTAAGGGAGCAAAAATCGAACATACTGACTTATACAGGGGATACACCTTAGTGAGATTTTCCTGCATCCTAGATCACAGATGGTTACACACAACACACCATCTAAAAGGAGGAGTTCATCACTCCAAGATGAAAAAAACTTCAGGCAAAACTAGCGAGGTATCTGCCATGAAAAAGTTAAATGTTTTACTAATGAGCGCTGTATTAGCTGTTGCCGCTTCACAAACTCAAGCTGCCCCTAGCAATAACACCGTACACTTTAAAGCACCTGCCATTGGAGGGAGTGGTTGCCCATCAGGCACAAGCGATTATGCTATTACACCAGACGGCCAAACACTGAGCATCCTGTTTGATCAATACATAGCCTCACCCGGCATGGCCGCTTGCAATATTGCTATCCCTGTTCATGTACCGAATGGCTTCCAAGTCTCACTACTGACAGCAGACTACCGTGGCTTCGTAGAAGGAAAGGCTGAATTAAGCCGCTCCTACTTCTTTGCCGGTGGCAACGGTCCCAGTAAGCGTACTACACTGAAGTCCAGTGGTGGTAAAGATTACTTAGAGCGTGACAAATTGTTGGCTTGGAGTCATATCTACTCCAAATGTGGTAAAGACGTTAACATGCGCATTAATAGTCGCATTCGCACCCTTACCAACAGCAGCGTAATCAGCGTGGATTCGCTTGACTTGAACAATGGCATGATTTTCCACCTGCAATATCAACCCTGCTAATTAGCAAACTATTAGCTTTAACTCCATTATTTGTTGCACTTCACCACTTAGCCCGCAGTACACTGCGGGCATTCAAGGGCAACTAAACCGCTATTTTAAAAGATTATAGATTCTAGAGGGAAAAAAAATGAAAAAGCTTAATACTTTACTGGCAGGTGTCATCATGGCAGCCGCTGCAAACAGCGTACAGGCAGCACCTAGCGATAATACTGTTTATTTCCAAGCACCCGCTATTGCAGGGAGTGGCTGTCCAGCAGGTACAAGCGATTATGCTATTACACCAGACGGTCAAACACTCACTATTCTGTTTGATGAATACCTAGTCTCACCCGGCATGGCCACTTGCAATATCGCAGTTCCTGTTCATGTACCGAATGGCTTCCAAGTATCACTGATGACAGCGGACTACCGTGGCTTTGTGCAAGGAAAGGCTGAATTGAGCCGCTCCTATTTCTTTGCCGGTCAACGTGGCCCGAGGAAGCGTACTACACTGAAGTCCAAAGACGGTGAAGATTACTTAGAGCGTGACAACGTGCTGACTGCGAGCAATAGCTTTTCCAAATGCGGTGAAGACGTTAACTTGCGCATTAATAGCCGTATTCGCACTCGTACCAACAGCAGCACCATCAGCGTGGATTCGATTGACTTGCAGAATGGCATGATTTTCCACCTGCAATATCGACCCTGCTGATACCAATTTGACTACACTATTAAACCGTCGGATAATAATAAAAAACAACCGTTGTAAACCCGCCTCACCAGCGGGTTTTTTAGTGCCTGCTCACTTAAATCCTCATTGCTTCCCATACAAACACCACTTAACCTAGATCACACGATGCAATCAAACAGGACAAACTGAATATGACAAATCCCATAATCGGCGAAACCGTAACAGACTTTTCAGCTCCAAAAACGAGGTGTACTGCGCCAAGCGTAGCGCAAAGTCAAAGTACCGAATCATGTTGCCACTGTACTGGCGGCTGTACAAGCACTCTGAAAGCATAACCATCACGATCTTGCCATGATAAAAAAACGCACAGAACCCGCCCACAGCAAAAAATTATTTGTACTGGACACGAATGTTTTAATGCACGATCCCACTGCTCTGTTTCGTTTTCAGGAGCATGATATTTTTCTACCTATGGTCGTACTGGAAGAATTAGACAAGGGCAAAAAAGGGGTCTCCGAAGTAGCACGCAATGTACGCCAAGTCAGCCGCTTTATTAATGACTTGCTACAGGAAAGCCGTGAGCAAAACGGTAAAACTTCCTTAGAAGCAGGCATTTCCTTAAAAGCAGACACTATCTTCCGCAACGGCCAAATTCCACATGGCCGTTTGCTTTTCCAGACTGAAATGAATGCAGTTCCTTTACCGCTGACTCTGCCCGGTGATTCGTCAGACAACACTATTTTAAGTGTGGCCTTACACCTGCAAGATCAATATCAAGATCGTGATGTCATTTTAGTCTCCAAAGACATTAATCTGCGTATTAAGGCCACGATTATTGGCTTAAGCGCCGAAGACTATTTCAATGATCAAGTCTTAGAAGATGCGGATCTATTACCCAAGGGCTATTTCGAATTACCGGATGACTTTTGGGAAACACATGGCAAACAAATAGCATCCTGGCAAGAAGCAGGACGGACATTTTATCGCCTACATGGTCCGCTTACTGATGAATGGCAAGCGGGCATGATGTTATATGAGCCAGCCGAGCCGGGCGAACAGGCGTTTCAGTGTATTGTGCGCAGCAAACAAGCTGATCACGTGCTCATTGAAACCCTACATAACTACACCGAACAACATCATGCCGTATGGGGCATTATGGCGCGTAATCGTGAGCAGAATTTTGCCCTCAATCTATTGATGGATCCAGATATTGATATTGTCACCCTGTTAGGTGCTGCGGGTACTGGTAAGACCTTGCTAAGCTTAGCTGCCGGTCTGGCGCAAACCTTGGATGAACAGCTTTACAAAGAAATTATTATGACTCGGGTGACTGTCCCTGTCGGTGAGGATATTGGTTTCCTACCCGGCACGGAGGAGGAAAAAATGACACCGTGGATGGGAGCACTAATGGACAATCTGGAGGTACTCACTCAGCCTGATAATGGTGGTAAGTGGGGGCGCACCGCAACGGATGAATTTTTAATGAGCAAGATTAAAATCAAGTCACTCAACTTTATGCGTGGCCGTACCTTCCTCAATCGCTACATTATTATTGATGAGGCACAAAACCTCACCCCCAAACAAATGAAAACACTGATTACCCGTGCCGGTCCTGGAACTAAAGTGGTGTGTCTTGGCAATATAGCCCAGATTGACACGCCTTATATTACTGAAACTTCGTCCGGCCTCACTTATGTGGTGGATCGTTTCAAACATTGGGAACACAGCGGCCATATTACACTACAACGAGGCGAGCGCTCACGCTTGGCAGATTTTGCATCATTAAACTTGTAATACCAACACAAGACTTTGTATGCTTAAACAGTCCCTATCAGCCTCTCGCCCATAGGGATTTATAAAAGAGTCACCCATGTTTCAATTGCATCTATCCCTACTCGATTGGCTGGCCATGCTGTGGTTTGCTGTATGCTGGCTAGGCTATACCCGTTATTCTGGCTTTCATTCACCACGCCCAAGAAAACGCTTACAAGATGCTCTGTACGTACATATCCGAGCTTGGATAGCCACACTACATCAGCGAGATAACCGCATTGTCGATACAGCCGTTATTACCAATATTGAACGTAGCGCTACCTTTCTTGCATCCAGTAGCTTGCTGATTATTGCAGGTATTATGACTGCACTGGCTTCCACAGAAAAAGTCACTAACTTTATGTCTGGCCTACCCTTGGTAACGGCTAATCATCCACAACGTTGGGAAATCGGTTTATTGCTGATGCTGATGGCATTTGTCTACGCCTTTTTCACCTTTACTTGGTGTATGCGCCAATGGGGATTTGCGTCCATTCTAATCGGCAACACGCCAGAAAAAAGTGATGAGCGTATCAGCAGCAGCCAGCGTTTAGAACATCAAGAAGCACTGGCACACGTTATCTGGCTAGCGATTTATCATTTTAATGCGGGCTTACGTGCCTACTACTTCAGTTTAGCCCTACTGGCTTGGTTTCTTCACCCTATTGCTTTCATGATCACCAGTAGTTGGGTGGTCGCTGTGTTATACCGACGCGAATTCCACTCGCACACACTTGATGCACTGCTAAGCGCTAATCCGCTGGCACAAAAAGATACTCATCCCACCACCCCCGAGCAGGATCAAAACTGATCAACCTGTGTTAGCATGCCCGGCTTCTTTAATCGCCCCCGACAAAGAAACATGACAAGAACCGAACAACTGCAAGCTGCTTTAAAGCAGCGCATTCTCATATTGGATGGTGCAATGGGCACCATGATCCAGCAACACAAACTAGAAGAAACCGATTATCGCGGAACTCGATTTACCGATTGGCCCAGTGATCTTAAAGGAAATAACGATTTATTAGTACTTACCCAAGCCGCTATTATTCGTGGCATTCATGCTGAATACTTACAGGCTGGTGCGGATATTATTGAAACCAATACCTTCAATGCCACCCGTCTTTCTATGCATGACTATGGCATGGAGGCGCTTGCGTATGAAATAAATGCCACTGCTGCCCAATTAGCCCGTTCAATCGCAGAAGAATACAGCACGCCAGAAAAACCTCGCTTTGTCGCGGGTGTGCTAGGGCCTACTAGTCGAACCGCTAGCATCTCACCTGATGTTAATGATCCGGGCTTTCGTAATGTCACTTTTGATGAACTGGTTGATAACTACACGGAAGCAGCACACGGCCTGATAACAGGTGGTGTCGATATTATTCTGATTGAAACCATTTTCGATACCTTAAATGCTAAAGCTGCTGTCTTTGCGGTGCAAAAAGTGTTTGAGACACAAGGCATTGAGTTGCCTATTATGATTTCAGGTACGATTACTGATCAATCTGGACGCACCCTCTCAGGGCAAACGACTGAAGCTTTTTATAATTCATTAGCACATGCTAATGCACTGTCATTTGGCCTCAATTGTGCACTAGGGCCAGACTTATTGCGTCAATATGTAGAAGAAATGGCGCGGGTTTCCAGTGCTTATGTCTCTGCCCACCCTAATGCAGGTTTGCCTAATGAAATGGGTGAATACGATATGGATGCCATTGAAATGGCAACTTATATCCGTGAATGGGCAGAAAGTGGCTTTTTAAATATTGTAGGCGGCTGCTGTGGAACGCGCCCAATACATATTAAAACCATCGCTGAAGCCCTTGCGGGCATTGCCCCACGTGCCCTACCCAATATTGCTCCAGAAATGCGTTTATCTGGTTTAGAGCCCTTTAACATTGGTAAGGATAGTTTATTTGTCAATGTGGGCGAACGCACGAATGTCACTGGTTCAGCACGTTTTCGTAATCTGATCAAAGCAGGTGATTATGATACCGCTCTGGAAGTTGCCTTGGAGCAGGTGGAAAACGGTGCTCAAGTCATTGATATCAATATGGATGAAGGCTTGCTGGATGCAGTAGCCGCCATGACGCGCTTTTTAAACCTAGTAGCGGGTGAACCGGATATAGCCCGTGTACCTGTCATGATTGACTCATCTAAATGGGAGGTTATTGAAGCCGGTTTGAAGTGTATTCAAGGCAAGGGTATTGTCAATTCAATTTCCCTCAAAGAAGACGAAGCCCAGTTTATTGAGCGAGCCAAGCGGGTGCGGCGTTATGGTGCGGCGGTCATTGTCATGGCATTTGATGAAGTGGGTCAAGCTGACACGTATGAACGCAAAACAGCAATTTGTGCGCGTGCTTATCGCATTTTGACAGAGCAAGTCGGCTTTCCACCCCAGGATATTATTTTCGATCCCAATATCTTTGCTATTGCCACCGGCATTGAAGAACACAATCACTATGCGGTGGACTTTATTGAGGCAACTCGCTGGATTCGTCAGAATTTGCCACACGCCAGTGTATCCGGTGGTGTGTCTAATGTATCTTTCTCATTTCGCGGTAATAACCCTGTACGCGAGGCTATCCATAGCGTCTTTTTATATCACGCTATCCAAGCTGGCATGAATATGGGCATCGTCAACGCCGGACAAATGGCAATCTATGATGATCTGCCTGCCGAGCTACGCCATGCGGTGGAAGACACAGTTCTCAATCGGCGCGACGATGCTACTGAAATAATGCTGGAAATAGCTCCCAAATATCAAGGTGATGGCCAAGCAACTGACAAACGGGAGGATTTAGCTTGGCGAACGTGGCCAGTCCAAAAACGCTTGGAACACGCTCTAGTTAAAGGCATTGATGCTTATGTGCTTGAAGATACTGAAGCCGCTCGTGTGGAGCTAGGCAAGCCTTTATTCGTGATTGAAGGCCCGCTCATGGATGGTATGAATGTGGTGGGTGACTTATTTGGCGCAGGTAAAATGTTCCTGCCTCAAGTCGTTAAATCAGCGCGTGTCATGAAAAAAGCAGTCGCTTATTTACAGCCTTATTTGGAAGCTGAAAAAGAAGGTGGTGGGCTGGAGGCTCAAGGTAAAATCCTTATGGCTACGGTAAAAGGTGATGTGCATGATATTGGTAAAAATATAGTGGCTGTCGTGTTGCAGTGTAACAACTATGAAGTCATTGACTTGGGCGTTATGGTCGCTGCTGAAAAGATTTTACAAACTACACGCGAAGAAAAGGTGGATATTATTGGTTTATCTGGCTTGATTACACCATCACTGGATGAAATGGTGCATGTCGCTAAGGAAATGCAGCGCCAAGATTGCCATATCCCATTACTCATCGGTGGCGCAACCACCTCTAAAATTCATACGGCTGTCAAAATCGAGCCGCAATACCCAAATGATATAGTGGTGTATGTGCCTGATGCTTCCCGTGCTGTAGGTGTGGCCAGTCAGTTATTGTCTAAAGAACAAAAATCAGCGTATATCGCTGGTATCCGTACTGAGTATGAAGCTGTACGTACTAAACGGGCAGCTCATCAAACCGAACGCAAATTAATTGACTTAGCAGCGGCAAGAGCTAATTGCTTTAGGGGCGATTGGGACAACTATATTCCACCGCATCCAGCAGCTTTAGCTTTACCCGCAGAACACTCAGCCGATGCAGGACTGTTCCGTCAGATTGTTGAAGCTGGCAACACTATTTTGATCTGTGACGATTATCCATTAGAGCAGTTATTAGAACGGATTGATTGGACTCCATTTTTCCGTAGTTGGGAGTTGGCAGGGCATTTTCCAGCAATTTTGGATGATAAAATAGTCGGTGAAGAAGCACGCCGTGTGTATGGTGATGCCCAAGCTATGTTGGAAAAGCTGGTCACGGAACAATGGGTACAAGCTAAAGCAATTATTGGTTTCTTCCCAGCCAATAGCGTGGGTGATGATATAGAGTTGTATCAGGATACAAGTCGTAGTGAAATCTTAGCGACTTTGCATCATTTGCGCATGCAGATGGATAGAAATGGACAACAGCCGAATTTTTGCTTGAGTGATTTTATTGCCCCCAAAGGTTTCAATGCATCACAAGAGGATTACTTAGGTGCTTTTGCGGTTAGCACAGGCTTCGGTATTGAAGCCCACTTAGCCGCTTTCCGCGCCAAGCATGATGACTATAGTGCAATTATGCTGGAGGCTTTGTGTGATCGCTTAGCGGAGGCTTTGGCTGAGCGCCTGCACGAGCAGGTACGCAAAGAATTCTGGGGCTATGCAGCGAATGAAACTTTGGATAATGATGCAATGATTGCAGAAAAATATCAGGGTATCCGCCCTGCCCCTGGCTATCCTGCCTGCCCGGATCATACTGAAAAAGCAACGCTGTGGCAGCTATTGCAAGTAGAAAAACAGCTAGGCATGACACTGACCGAATCCTATGCCATGTACCCTGCCTCATCAGTCTCTGGCTGGTATTTTAGCCACCCTGAAGCGCGTTATTTTGGTATTGGCCGCATTACACAGAAACAAGTGGCAGACTATGCGCAGCGCAAGGGAATGACCGTGGAAAATATGGAACGCTGGTTAGCGCCAGTATTAGGGTATTGAGGGCAGTTTTTTATTGGCAGGCTCGGCTTCATTGTTTAGATGAGGCCGAATACAAACTGTTAAGCTTGCTATCACTTCGATACTTACACATCGGTACTTACACACCTGTAATCGGCATAATATTGGCTTTAGGTAGCGCACCTAGACAAGCTTAAAGAAAAAGGCCACCCTAAGAGCAACCTTTTCCTTTCAACGTAATCCTAGTTGGTAGGATCAAAACAAATAATTATTAAACCTCTTCACTCCCTTGATAAGAGGAAAGCCGAGGATGTTCTGGGTACATTTAGGCACAGCTTCTCAAGACACTTTTGGATCCAATTCCCCCGAGGCATATCGCTGGAACATAAACTCCAATGACAAAGGCTTGATTTTGTCAGCCATACCCGCAGCACCAAAGGCTTCATAACGGGCTTTACAGACTCCCATCATTCCTTTAGTCGATTCTTTTAGGAATTTGCGTGGATCAAAATTGGAAGCATTTTCATGCAGATGACGGCGAATTGAGCCGGTTGAGGCCATACGTAAATCCGTGTCGATATTGACTTTACGCACACCATACTTAATGCCTTCCACAATTTCTTCGACTGGCACGCCGTAAGTCTGCCCCATGTCACCACCGTAGTTATTGATAATGTCCAACCAATCTTGTGGTACAGAAGAAGAACCGTGCATGACCAAGTGAGTGCCCGGAATGCGCGCATGAATCTCTTTAACTCGTTGAATCGCCAAAATATCGCCTGTGGGTGGACGGGTAAATTTGTAAGCACCGTGTGAAGTCCCAATTGCAATGGCCAAAGCATCAACGCCTGTTTTCTTCACAAAATCTGCCGCTTCTTCAGGATCAGTCAGTAACATGGAATGATCCAACTCACCTTCAGCACCATGACCATCTTCCTCGCCCATCATGCCGGTTTCCAGTGACCCCAAACAGCCCAACTCGCCTTCAACAGACACACCACCCGCATGTGCCATTTCAACAACCTTGCGTGTAACCTCTACATTGTATTCATACGCGGAAGGTGTTTTCATATCCGGCATGATCGAACCATCCATCATCACCGACGTAAAACCGGATTGAATGGAGCGCAAGCAAACCGCAGGCTCAGAACCATGATCTTGGTGCATAACGACCGGGATATGAGGATACATTTCCACGGCTGCCAAAATCAGGTGACGCAGGAAAGACTCACCTGCATAAGCACGTGCACCCGCAGAGCCTTGCATAATGACAGGTGAATTTGTTGCATCCGCCGCTTGCATAATGGCGTGAACTTGTTCCATATTATTTACATTGAATGCTGGCATGCCGTAGCCATGCTCAGCAGCATGATCCAGCAATTGCCGCATGGAAATCAAAGCCATAATATCTCTCCTAAACTTATTTCGATTAAAAACCCTTGCTCTGGCTATCCATTATGATGCTCACCCACCCGCAATATCTTCATCTGATTTGTACCGCCACGCGCCCCCATTAAGTCACCTTTAGTCACCAACACCATATCGCCCTGATCGACGATCTTTTCTGCCATCATCAGCTCAACAGCCTGACGGTTGGCAGCCTTGGGATCGGTGAGCGGCTCATCCAACAAGACAGGATAGACACCTCGATAAAGACTAACGCGCCGCGCCGTAGCTTCCCGTGATGTCAAGGCATAAATAGGAATGCCAGAACTAATCCGCGACATCCATAAAGGTGTCGAACCTGACTCAGTTAGCGCTGCAATAGCACGCACCTGTAAATGATTAGCGGTGTACATTGTTGCCATTGCAATTGCTTCATCAATACGCTGAAAACGCTCCTCAATACGATGATCCGAAGTGCGTGCAGCAATAGCCCGCTCCGCTTCCTCACAGATAGCCGTCATCGTCTTAACGACCAAAGCGGGGTGCTTACCCACAGCCGTTTCACCGGACAGCATGACGGCATCCGTACCATCAATCACCGCATTCGCCACATCAAACACTTCTGCACGGGTCGGAATAGTATTTTCCGTCATGGTTTCCATCATTTGTGTCGCAGTAATCACAACACGATTCAACTCACGGGCGCGCTTGATTAAGCGCTTCTGAGTCAAAGGCAACTTGGCATCGCCAATCTCTACGCCTAAGTCACCACGCGCCACCATAATTACATCAGAAGCCAGCAAAATACCATCCAGATCAGGCGGACGTACTGCTTCCGCACGCTCAACCTTGGCAACCAAAGCCGCCGAACCACCTGCCGCTTCCAACAAACGCCGTGCCAAATTCATATCTTCAGCATTGCGCGGAAAAGACACCGCCAAGAAATCCACATCAATCGCCGCTGCAATACGAATATCTTCCATATCCTTATTGGTCAACGCGGGTGCAGACAAACCACCACCGCGCCGGTTCAAGCCCTTATTATTGGACAGAACCCCACCATTGATAGCTTCGGTATGAATCTCCTGCCCCTGAATGGCGAGCACCCTCAGCACAATGCGGCCATCATCCAGCCACAACTCATCACCTGGGCGAACATCATTAATCAGCTCTTTATAACCCAAGCCAACACGTTCCTGTGTGCCATCACCATTGTCCATACTGGCATCCAGAATAAAATGATCACCTGGCTTGAGCATGATTTTACCATCGCGGAAACGTCCAATACGCAATTTAGGACCTTGCAAATCACCGAGAATGCCTACCGTGCGCCCTACTTTTTTGGCAGCATCACGCACTAGTTGTGCCCGCGCGGCATGCTCTTCCAATGTGCCATGTGAAAAGTTCAACCGAACCACATCAACACCAGCACACACCAAGGCCTCCATAGCCTCTGGCGTATTCGTAGCAGGTCCCAAGGTCGCTACTATTTTTGTCCGTCTCACACAATGTCCTCTTTAATGTCAAACCGCCTTCGCTCGCTTTTCCAGCATAGCCACCGCTGGCAACGTCTTACCTTCCAAATATTCCAAGAAAGCACCGCCTGCGGTAGAAATGTAAGAAACCTTGTCATAAATATCATATTTTTGAATAGCTGCAATCGTGTCACCGCCACCTGCCAGCGTAAACGCATCCGTCTCTGCAATCGCCATTGCAATAGCTTTGGTACCTTCACCGAACTGATCAAATTCAAACACACCAACCGGGCCATTCCATATCACTGTACCGGCCTGCTTGATAATATCAGCCAGCTCTTTAGCTGATGCCGGACCAATATCAAAAATCATGTCATCATCTTCAACCGCCCCCGCACCCTTGTGGACAGCAGGCTCATTTGCATCAAACTGCTTACCCACTACAACATCTACTGCAATAGGAATACTAGCACCCCGATCTGCCATTTTCTGCATTAGCTCGCTAGCCGTACCAAGCAGATCAGCCTCATACAAAGACTTACCCACATTATGACCGACAGCTTTAAGGAAGGTATTGGCAATACCGCCGCCTACCACCAACTGATCGACCTTTTCAGACAAAGCTTCCAGTACGGTCAACTTGGTCGACACTTTAGAACCACCGACAATTGCCACCATCGGACGCTTAGGATTCGCTAATGCCTTAGCCAAAGCATCTAACTCTTCAGTTAGCAAAATACCCGCTACCGCTACCGGCGCGTAAACACCAACACCGTGTGTTGACGCTTGAGCACGATGCGCTGTGCCAAAGGCATCCATTACAAATACATCGCATAAAGCAGCGTATTGTTTAGCCAACACGTCATAATCCTTTTTCTCGCCCAGATTAAAACGCACATTCTCCAGCAAAACCAATTGACCATCCGCCAACTCCGGGGCTTGCTGCAAATAATTCTTAATCAGCTTCACCTCCTGTCCCAGCTTGTTCGTCATATCTGCTGCAACAGGCGCCAATGAATACTGCTCCTCATACTCGCCCTCAGTCGGACGCCCCAAGTGTGACATCACCATTACCTTTGCCCCCGCAGCCATAGCATGCTGAATAGTCGGCAAGGAAGCGGTAATTCGCGCATCTGAAGTGACTTTGCCATCCTTTACAGGCACATTCAGATCGGCACGAATCAGAACACGTTTACCTTTCAGGTCAATATCGGTCATTTTGGTAAAAGTCATGGAACTCTCCTTGGATTCAAATTATTCAACGCAAGCCACCCTATGGCCTTGGTTGATACCCCCTCGCCCCCAATCCTTCCTTCGCAGAGGGAAGGATTGGCTTAGCCTTAATAAGCTAATTTTCTTAGCCATTTTCCCACTGAAAGAGAGAATTGGGGTGAAGGTCTAAACGACTACCTTTAATGCTTTGCCACATGTTCCACAAAGCGCATCATATTGCAGGTATAACCATATTCATTGTCATACCAAGACACTACTTTCACAAAGGTGTCATCCAGTGCAATACCCGCTCCCGCGTCGAAGGTAGACGGTGCTGAGCAACCACGAAAATCAGTTGCCACGACTTTCTCATGGGTATAATCCAAAACACCTTGCAACGCGCCCTGAGAAGCGGCTTGCATGGCTTTGCAAATAGCGTCATAAGACGCACCTTTTTCTAGCTCTACGGTCAAATCAACCACAGAAACATCAGAAGTCGGCACGCGGAAAGCCATACCAGTCAGCTTGCCATTCAAGGCTGGCAGTACTTTACCTACCGCTTTAGCTGCGCCGGTAGAGGAAGGGATAATGTTTTCCAAAATACCGCGCCCCCCACGCCAGTCTTTCATGGAAGGGCCATCAACTGTTTTTTGGGTAGCAGTAGCCGCATGAACGGTAGTCATCAAACCGCGTTTGATTCCCCAGTTATCATTCAAGACCTTAGCAACAGGTGCCAAACAGTTTGTGGTACAAGAAGCCGCAGACACAATGGCTTTGCCGTCATAGCTGTCATGGTTAACACCGTAAACAAACATAGGTGTGCTGTCCTTAGACGGTGCAGACATCACTACTTTCTTCGCGCCTGCATCAATATGCTTCTGGCAACCCTCCTCAGTCAGAAAGAAGCCCGTACATTCAACCACAACATCCACACCAATCTCATCCCACTTCAGGTTGGCAGGATCACGCTCAGCTGTCAGACGAATATTTTTGCCATCGATAATCATGGTGTCGCCTTCCACCTTAACATCACCGGCAAAACGGCCATGCACAGAATCGTATTTCAGCATATAAGCCAAATAATCATTATCCAGCAGGTCGTTGATACCCACGACTTCCATATCAGCAAATGCTGCTTCCTGAGCAATAGCACGCAGTACCATACGACCGATGCGACCGAAACCGTTAATGCCAACTTTGATTGTCATAATCTAAAACTCCTAAATTCTTCTAAAAATCGTTCTAAAAATCATAAATGCGCGCCTCACCGGGTTTTACAGCAAAACCCTATTGCTTGCCGCTCACAGCCTGTTTTTACAGGACACTTTCCACCGCTTCCACAACTTTAGGCACAGTAAAGCCAAAATAGTCAAACAAAGTATTAGCAGGCGCAGACTCACCAAAAGTATCCATACCCACGACCTTACCCTGCAAACCCACGAACTGATACCAAGCAGCGGAGACACCGGCTTCAACCGCAACTCGAGCCGTTACAAAAGCAGGCAATATGGATTCACGATAAGCTTCATCCTGAGCTAAGAAAGCATCCACGGAAGGCATGGATACTACCCGAATCTTTTTAGCTGACAATTGCGCCGCGGCACCCATTGCCAATTGTACCTCAGAACCTGTAGCGATAATAATCGCCTCCGGTGTGCCTTCGCAGTCCTTCAGAATATAAGCCCCTCTGCGAATAGCGGCTATTTGCGCTGGGCTACGTTGCTGATGTGGCAAATTTTGCCGAGTCAGAATCAAACTGCTTGGTCCATCCTGCTTTTCAATTGCTGCTTGCCAAGCAACGGCTGTTTCCACGCCATCACAAGGCCGCCACACCGACATACGCGGAATCATACGCAAAGTAGCCGTTTGCTCAACCCCCTGATGCGTAGGCCCGTCCTCACCCAAACCGATGGAATCATGGGTATAAACAAAAATAGAGCGAATTCTCATGAGTGCTGCCATGCGTAAAGCATTGCGAGCATACTCGGAGAACATTAAGAAGGTCGCACCATAAGGAATAAAGCCACCATGTAAGGCAAGGCCATTCATTAAGGCACTCATACCAAATTCACGCACACCATAGGAAATATAGTTCCCACTAAAATCCTTATCTGAACCATGAGCAGCGTTGATGTAATGGCTGCACTTATTAAAGGTGTTATTAGACGGCGTTAGGTCAGCCGATCCACCCAAAAATTCTGGCAATAACGGCGCAAAGGCATTCAAAGCATTTTTAGACGCAACGCGGGTCGCGGGTGACTCCGCTTTAGCATTGATTTCAGCGATTATCTCGCTAGCAGCCTCAGCCCAGTTTGCAGGTAACTGACCTGCCATACGGCGTTCAAACTCAGCCGCCTCCTGCGGATAAGCAGCACGATAAGCAGCCAATTTCTCATTCCAATTGTGTTCGGCTCGTGCGCCCTTTTCCTTCGCATCCCAAGCAGCATAAATTTCCGCAGGAATGACAAAAGGCTCATGCTTCCAGCCAAGATTTTCACGGGCAGCCGCAATTTCTTCTGTACCCAACGGCGCACCGTGCACATCATGCCCACCTTCTTTATTAGGCGCACCTTTACCAATGACTGTTTTGCAACAAATTAGCGATGGCTGATCCTCCTCCAAGCGGGCATCACTAATCGCAACGCGAATAGAATCCGCATCATGCCCATCCACATCACGAATAACATGCCAGCCATAAGCCTCGAAACGCTTTGGCGTATCATCCGCAAACCAACCCACTACATCGCCATCAATAGAAATGCCATTGTCATCATAAAAACAGATCAGCTTACCCAAACCCAGTGTCCCTGCCAGCGAACAAGCTTCGTGGGAAATCCCCTCCATCAAGCAACCGTCACCTAGGAAAACATAAGTATAATGATCAAGCAATGGGTGATCGTCCTTATTAAACTGAGCAGCCAATATTTTCTCAGCCAGCGCCATACCAACCGCATTGGCGAGACCTTGCCCTAATGGTCCTGTCGTTGTTTCAATACCAGGAGTGTAGCCATATTCAGGGTGACCTGGTGTTTTGGAGTGCAATTGACGGAAGTTTCTAATCTCTTCCATTGGCAAATCATAACCTGTCAAATGCAGTACAGCATAAGGCAACATGGAACCATGCCCATTGGACATCACAAAGCGGTCACGATTAGACCACTGAGGATTTTGCGGATTGTGGGACATGAAATCATTGAATAATACTTCAGCAATATCAGCCATGCCCATGGGCGCTCCAGGGTGGCCAGAATTAGCTTGCTGCACGGCATCCATAGCCAAAACACGGATAGCATTGGCCAGTTCGCGACGATCTGTCATGAAAACTCTCCTTATATTTTCGAAAAACGGTATGCCCCGAACCTAATATAACAGCAATGTCTCGGGAAGCTGCGGCAAATTGAAACATTTTGATACCGACTGTGGCACAACAAGGTTCATGGAATCTGATCAAACACACGCTTTCTATACCCACTCAATGCTATACTGCCCGTTTGTTCAACTCAGCAAAAGCACCATGAAAAAAGCGCTGAAACTACCTCTATGGATTCTACAACTATTTACTACCGCTAAATCATTCCGTGACAATCCGGTTCTGGGCAGTCCAATACTGAATAAACTGGGTTTACATGTTATCAGGGTTGTCGTCGCTAATGGGGTCATGACTGCACGTATGTGGTTGCTGGGTTTTGGCGTAGACGCCGCAGACCGCAAAAGCTACCGCGAAAATGGCTTTATTCACAAGGAAAACTTTGTTCCTGAGCCTTTATTTAGCCAGATTGAAGCTGAAATCCGCGCTTTCAAAGGTGATGTACGGCAATGTCATCAGGGCGATACGCAAAATCACCGTACCCTACTCGACCCCGAAACACTGCAACACTTGCCCCACACACGCACCTTACTGGAAAGTCCCGAGTTCCAGCGTTTATTACGCTACACTGCCGGTCACACGCGCATGCCCTTTTTCCACATCGAAAACATCCATAATGGTGTCACCAAGGCTAAAACCGACCCGCAAAAAAACTTCCACACGGATACCTTCCATCCCAGTATGAAATTCTGGTTGTTTCTCGATAATGTTGACGAACACAATGGATCATTTACCTATGTACCCGGCTCCCATAAGCTGACCCGCCAACGATTAGCCTGGGAATACCGCAAAAGCCAACAAGCACAGCAGGACTCTGATAGTTATACAGCACGCGGTTCTTTCCGCTTTAATGCCCAAGATTTCCAAAGCCTGCAACTAGCGCCGCCCAAAGCATTTAAGGCAAACAAAAACACCTTGGTCATTGCTAATACCTTTGGGGTGCATGGCCGTGGAGAAGCTGACCCTGGCAGTACACGCTTAGGTATTTGGGGCATGAGCCGTACTAATCCTTTCCTACCCTTTCCGGGTACAGGCTTAAAATTATTCGACCGCTTGCAATACGACGTTTTTAACTGGATTCGCCACTTAGAGGATCAGCGTGCTGCTAAACGTGGTGCCAAAGCCGCTTGGCATCGTGTCGATTAGCCAATAAATATAACCTAAGTATCTCAAAAGTCAGGTATTTCCTGACTATAACCCCCGCCAGACCACACGCTCAAACCCCAAAGCCACAATCGCAAAACAGTGTAAACGTTGTGGTTCTTGGTAAC
>PDPH01000037.1 GCA_002747435.1 Pseudomonadota bacterium | reverse complement strand
TTGAGCGGCAAAACCTGAATTTTCGAACAAGGATCAAACGACTTACCCGAAAAACTATTGGCTTTTCAAAATCAGAGGAAATCCATGATAAGGTCATTGGAGAGTTCATTAACCGAGAGTTCTTTCAACGCATCTGAATCACTACCGCTTGTACTCGTATCAAAAACGCTTATGGCAGCAGTTACTACTGTTGAATTACTCTGTTTTACATACTAGCTATAAAGGTATATCAAAAATCAGTAAGTGTCAGATGGGTTCTGACCAGTGGCTATTCGTTTTTGTGGCTTGGAGTAAAAACCACTTTGCCCAGTGTTGTTTGTTAACTTAGTGTTTCACAATTTCGATCCGGCGGTTTCTGATCTTGCCTTCTTCTGTGTCGTACAACGCCACATTCCCTTGTTTGCCGACTCCCCTGCTCGGGAATAAGTGTGACTATTTTTTGTTCCCGTGGTTTGCTTTCCATTGTCTCCTACCTTTTACCCCCTCACTCAATCCTCCCCAAATACATAAGCGAAATCCAGCACCTGTTCTGCGAAAGGTGGAATCACTAGCTGACTACACAAGTTTGCATCATAACATTCTGCTGAAAAGACAACACGGTAGCAGTTACGATCCAGCTCATACACAATCAGCGTTTTATCTTCTGGTGAGATCAACCAGTAATAGGGTACTTTGTAGGCTTGCAGGCGTAATAGTTGGGTGATGGTATCTTTGCGTTCATGCCCAGGTGAGGTAATTTCACACACCCAGTCGGGAAGGATTTTCATTACGCCAGTAGGACGCTGTGGCAGACGTGATTTGCGCCAGCCAGCGAGATCATGAGTGGGGCAGTGATGTTCACTATAACGCACGCTGATTTCGCTCATAATCCACCAGCCATCATCCTGGCCTTTGCGCCATAAAGGTAAAAACTGCCCAGACAAGCCTGCTTGTGCCATCGCGTGATCGGAACGCGCCATTGGGCGTTTTACGATTTCGCCGTCAATCAGTTCAATGCGCTCATCTTGTTCACTAGCGAGTAGCAAGTCATCAACGGTTTTTAGTTTAAGCACTTCCATAAAGTTATTCGCCAATAATGAGCAATTTACTCAGTATAGTGCAAATAGTGCAATGGTTTTATCCTAGCTCAAACACCCGCTCCCTTAGTGCTACCATCTCATCCCGCACGGCTGCGGCTTGCTCGAACTCCAAGTTCTTTGCATGGTTTAGCATTTTTTCTTCCAATAGCTTAAGCTGCTTCGTGGCTTGGACTGGTGTTAGGTCGCCATAACTGGCCGCTGCTTCAGCTACTGTGCGTTTTTTACTCTTCTTCTCATGGCGTTTCACATTGGCATACGCGCCTTCCATGACATCGGCGATGCGTTTCTTGATGGTTTGCGGTGTAATGCCCTGCTCAGCATTGTGAGCTAATTGCTTTTGGCGGCGGCGCTCGGTTTCGTCTATGGCTTTGCGCATGGAATCGGTGATTTTATCAGCGTACAAAATCGCCTTGCCTTCTGCATTCCGTGCCGCACGGCCAATGGTTTGAATCAGCGAGCGTTCTGAACGCAAAAAACCTTCTTTGTCTGCGTCCAAAATAGCGACTAACGAGACTTCTGGTATATCCAAACCTTCCCGCAATAAGTTGATTCCCACTAATACATCGAACTCCCCTTTGCGCAAATCGCGGATAATCTCTACCCGCTCCACCGTATCAATATCTGAGTGCAAATAGCGCACTTTAATAGCATGTTCCATTAAGTAATCGGTCAAATCTTCCGCCATGCGCTTGGTGAGTGTGGTCACTAATACTCGCTCATTGCGCTTTGCTCTTTCGCTAATTTCTGACATGACATCATCGACTTGGCTATTGACCGGGCGCACTGCTACCATCGGATCGACCAAGCCTGTTGGACGTACCACTTGCTCAGCAACATTATCTGAGTGTTCATTTTCATACGATCCGGGCGTGGCGGAGACATGTATCGCTTGCGGAATCAGGCGCTCAAATTCTTCAAATTGCAGTGGCCGATTATCCAAAGCGGAAGGTAGGCGAAAACCATATTCTACCAGTGTGGTTTTGCGCGAACGGTCGCCTTTAAACATGCCACCAAACTGTGGAATGGTTACATGTGACTCATCCACAAATACAATGGCATTGCGTGGCACATAATCAAATAAACACGGTGGTGGTGCCCCCGCAGCGCGCTGGGATAGGTAGCGTGAATAGTTTTCTATCCCCGAGCAATAGCCAGTTTCCATAATCATTTCAATGTCATACTGTGTGCGCTGTTCTAAGCGCTGCGCTTCTACTAGCTTGTTTTCATCGCGCAATACTATCAAGCGTTCGCGTAATTCGTCTTTAATATGATCAACCGCCTGCACTAAAACTTCACGCGGCGTGACATAGTGTGTTTTGGGGTAAACTGTTAGGCGGGGTACACGGCGTAGCACTTCGCCTGTGAGTGGGTCGAAGTAGCTAAGGTTTTCAATCTCATCATCAAATAGCTCAATGCGGATGGCTTCCTTATCCGATTCTGCTGGATGAATGTCAATCACTTCACCACGCACTCGAAATGTGCCACGTTGCAAATCTAAGTCATTACGAGTGTATTGCATTTCGGCCAAGCGGCGTAAAATCGTGCGTTGATCAATGTTGTCGCCACGCACCAAAATTAGCAGCATTTTTAAGTAAGACTCGGGGTCACCCAAGCCGTAAATAGATGACACAGTAGCGACCAGAATAACGTCTTTGCGCTCAAACAAATTGCGAGTGGCTGACAGACGCATTTGTTCAATGTGATCATTAATCGACGCATCTTTTTCTATATACACATCTTTAGATGGCACATACGCTTCCGGCTGATAGTAGTCGTAATAGGAGACAAAATATTCCACTGCATTTTGGGGGAAGAATGCCTTGAACTCGCCGTATAACTGTGCCGCCAAGGTTTTATTATGCGCCAGAATAATGGCTGGCCGTTGGGTTTCCTGAATAATATTTGCCATGGTGAAGGTTTTGCCTGAGCCTGTCACACCTAGCAAAGTTTGGTGTAATAAACCATTATTCAGCCCTTCGACCAAGGATTGAATGGCTGTAGGCTGATCGCCCGCAGGGGCGTAAGTGGTGCTGAGTTGGAAGCGATTTCTGTTAGTCATGGGGGAATCGTTTGCTGTGAAGTGGGTTTCATTATAATGGGTCTGCTTGGAGGTGTTTGCAAGTTTGGACTAGGCTAATACCGAGTTACGGAATCTGGCTGATAGTGGTAGCCCTGGAGAGCTTTAGCTTGACTGCGTTGCTATCTTCTGAAAAGGCAAGTATATTATTTTATACTGCTATGCTAATACAGTTTCTCCACAGCTTTTATGACTAGGGTAAGTTATGCAGCAAGAGACAAGCGACATGAGTTTTGAGAATAACTGCGATATTACCGCGTCCATGTTGGCGAAGGATGAAGACATTGATCGCGCCTCTCGTTCTTTGAAAGCCATTTCCCATCCTTTGCGTCTGAAGATTTTGTGTGTGTTGGGCAATCAGGAGGTCAATGTGCAGGATATTGTCGATTGTGTAGGCACTTCACAAAGCAATATCTCTCAGCATTTGGCCATTTTGCGTGATAAGGGTATTCTCACTTCACGCAAGGATGCTAACCGTGTTTATTATCGAGTGGGTGATAGTCGTACCCTGAAATTGATCAATATGATGCAGGAAGTCTTTTGCCCAACACCGAACTGAATGTTGAATAAAAATCCCTGAAATGTTTGATAGGGGTTTACGCTGTCCGTGGAGATGTATATCTTTAGCTCCAATTTCTGGAGAGCTTTATAGTGGATAGATATATGGAATTTGCCCAGAGCAATTCGCTACTGGTCATGGGTTTTGTTGCAGTATTAGGTATGATTGCTTGGGTGGAGTTCACTCGACTGACTCGCAAATACAAGCAATTAAATGTCAATCAAGCCGTGTTATTGTTGAATAATGATGATGCGGTAGTGGTGGATGTGCGTGAGAATAAGGAGATGATGGATGCCGGTAAAATCCAAGGCGCCAAGCATATTCCACTCACTGATTTTCAAAAGCGCTTACCCGAGCTTGATAAAAGCAAAAATAAGCCTATATTGGTTTATTGTCGTTCTGGTAGTCGTTCGGGTCACGTCTGTCATACATTGACCAAAAATGGTTTTGAAAATGTGAATAATCTGACAGGTGGTATTGCGGCGTGGGAATCCGCGAATATGCCGGTAACAAGAAAATGAGTACCACAAAACTTCCAGTTCGCCTGTATGGGACTCGTTTTTGTCCTTACTGTATTCGTGCGCGCCTATTGTTATCCCGTAAGGGGATTGAGTACGAAAATATTTCAGTGAGTGGTAATCCTGAAAAACGAGCTGAAATGACACGCCTCAGTGGTGGTACGACAGTACCGCAGATTTTTATCGGTGATCAGCCTATTGGTGGTTATGATGATATGGCGGCACTGAATAAGCAGGGCGAACTGGATAAACTACTTGGATTGGAATAAGTCATGTTAGTTATTTGTCCCCATTGTCAAAAGATAAATCGAGTCCCTCCCGAAAAAGCGGTAAGTCAGCCTCAGTGTGGCGCTTGTGCCAAGGAGCTTTTTACAGGACATCCCGTTGAGCTGGATTTTAATGGTCTTCAGCGTCATGTACAGCGCGGAGAGATTCCCTTATTGGTGGATTTCTGGGCGCCTTGGTGTGGTCCTTGTCGTATGATGGCGCCTGCTTTTCAGGAAGTGGCTGCGCAGCTTGAACCGAATGTGCGTCTTGCTAAAGTGAATACCGAAGATGTGCAACAGGCGGGTATGATTTATGGTATTCGTAGTATACCGACCATGATTTTATTCCAGGGTGGGCAGGAGCTAGCTCGAGTATCCGGTGCTATGAATGCCCCGCAAATTGAAAACTGGGTAAAGCAGCATTTGGCTTAAACCTAGCAAGATGATGATAACTAAGCAGGGCAGTAAAACATTGCTGCCCTGCGGTCTATTGATAATATTGACTATATAGCAGGAGTAAGCTGATCTCATGAGCGAACCAAATCAGGCTCAACCCGCCCAACAAGCAGAAGCACAATTTATTATCCAGCGTATTTATGTAAAAGATGTTTCGTTTGAGGCTCCCAACTCGCCCGCTGTTTTTACCGAGGATTGGAAACCAGAAACCAATCTTGATCTGAATACCAATGTTAATACACTGCCGAGTAATAACTATGAGGTTGAGTTGGTGCTGACCATTACAGTCAAGAGTAATGATAAGCCTGCTTTCCTTGTTGAAGTCAAACAGGCAGGCGTATTTTTTATTAATGGCTACACGCCGGAGCAACTGAATCATTTACTGGCAGCTTATTGCCCTAATATTCTGTTTCCTTATGTGCGTGAAGTGATTGCTAGTTTGGTATCTAAGGGAAGCTTCCCTGAAATGCACTTGTCGCCCATTAATTTTGATGCGCTGTATGCCAAGCGTTTGCAGGAACAGCAGGAGCAACAAGCACAAGCTGCTTCACAGCCACCAGCTCAAACCTAAGTGGCATTAGTGGCATTGAAAATATCCTCTAATATAGCTGTGTATGGCGCTGGTTCTTGGGGAACCGCATTAGCACTGCAATTGGCGCGCAATGGCCTCAATGTTTCTTTATGGGACATTGACGCTGAGCATATAAAATCGCTAGCAAGCGACCATGAAAATCGTCGCTATCTGCCGGGTATCCCTTTTCCTGATAATTTGCATTGTGCGGCTGAGCTAGAGCGAGTCGCTGCCTCTGCTAATCAACATCTGATGGTTGTTCCTAGTCATGGTTTTCGTGCTTTATTGGCGCGTTTAAAGCCTTTGCTGGCAAAGGATCATTTGCTGTGTTGGGCTAGTAAAGGCTTGGAGCTACAAACAGGTAAGCTGCTACATGAGGTATTGCAAGAAGCTTTGCCAGGTTACGAGCGCTATGGTTTAGTGTCTGGGCCGACCTTTGCAGCAGAAGTCGCTAAAGGCTTACCGACTGCTATGACGGCGGCAGCCAATACTGCTGCTTTGGCTGAAAGCATTGCGCGGGCGTTTCACGGTGCTAATTACCGCGTTTATACCAGTGAAGATATTACTGGCGTTGAATTAGGCGGCGCGATTAAGAATGTTTTGGCGATTGCTGCGGGAATTTCTGATGGCTTGGGTTTTGGTGCTAATGCGCGCGCCGCACTGATTACTCGTGGCTTGGCAGAAATGATGCGTTTGGGCGTTACGATGGGGGCGCAGGCAGAAACTTTAATGGGTCTGGCCGGTGTAGGTGATCTGGTGCTGACTTGTACGGATGATCAGTCACGTAATCGGCGTTTAGGCTTGGCTTTAGGGCAAGGGCAGACCATGGAGGCAGCTTTGGCTGATATTGCTCAGGCTGTTGAAGGGGCTAAGACAGCGCAGTCGGTGGGTTTATTGGCAGAGCGCATCGGTGTGGAAATGCCTATTTGTCAGCAGGTTTACCGCATTTTGTATGAAGACTTGCCCCCGCGTCAGGCCGTGCAGGCATTGATTTCCCGTGATTTAAAAGCGGAGTTTTAGGCAATGAAGCCCTCTAGGTCAGTAGTCACCTTGGGTATTGTGATGGATCCACTGTCGGCCATTAATATTAAAAAAGACAGTACTTTCGCCATGATGCTCGCGGCACAAAAGCGAGGTTGGCAGCTTTATTTTATGCAGCAGGGTGATTTGTATGCGGATAATGGTGTGGCCTATGCGCAGATGACTCCCATACAGTTACAAGCTGATCAGACAGCTTGGTATGTGTTGGGAACGCCTGTACGCAGAACGTTGCATAGTTTAAGTGCTGTGTTGATGCGTAAAGATCCGCCTTTCAACATGGAGTATATCTACAGCACTTATTTATTGGAGCTGGCGCAGCGGGCGGGGGCTTTGATTGTCAATCGTCCAGAAAGTGTGCGTGCGGCGAATGAAAAGTTGTTTACTGCCTGGTTTCCCGAATGGACGCCCGCAACACGCTTGACGTGTGATATGGCTCTCATACGAGAGTTCTTGGATGAACAACAGCATATTGTGGTCAAGCCACTGGACGGCATGGGCGGCTCAATGATTTTTCAGCTCAAACACGATGATCCCAATCGCAATGTTATTTTGGAAACGATGACGGATTATGGCAGGCGTACCGTCATGGCACAGCAGTTTTTGCCAGAATTCAAGCAGGGTGACAAGCGCATTTTATTAATTGATGGTGAAGCCTTTCCTCATGGTTTATCACGCATTCCTGCACAAGGGGAAAGCCGAGGAAATCTAGCCGCAGGCGCCACGGGCGTTGGTACTGACTTGACTGAACGTGAACAAGCGATCTGTAAGGCTATAGGGCCGGTATTACGTGAAATGGGCTTGTTATTTGTGGGTTTGGATGTGATTGGTGACTATGTAACTGAAATCAATGTAACCAGCCCGACCGGCATACGCGAGCTGGATAGCTTTTATCAGGCGGACATTGCCAGTTTATTACTGGATGCTATTGAAAAGCGCTTGGTCTAGCTGAATACCTTAACTAAATCAATGATGTGTTAGCATCAGCAATAGCTCATCTTTAAGTTGCAGGCGTTTTTTCTTAAGCTCTTCGACGACTTCATCTGAGGGGGTTTCAATACATTGCTGGATACGGTGCAACTGGTGATCCAGTTCGTTATACTCTTCAAACAGGCGGGCAAAATGGGTGTTCTCCATTTTTAGCTCATGAATGCGGTCTTTATGCTCCGGGAATTCGTGTAGCAAGTCGTGGGCTTCTCCAAACATAGTTGTCTCCTTTTTATTTAATGGGCTGATCATAACATGCCCATACTTGATCGGCGACCATTGGTGGGTTATCTGTCTTACTGAGTAAAAGTTTTTTTGTTTGCCATGATTCTAATTAATTTTTGGGAGCTTTAGTGTATGAAAGCGAGAGTAAAATGGCTGGATCATATGAGCTTTGTGGGTGAGTCCGGCAGCGGTCATTCGGTTGTAATGGATGGTGCGCCAGAATCAGGAGGGCGGAATTTGGGCGCGCGGCCTATGGAAATGTTGTTGTTGGGTTTGGGCGGCTGTTCTGCATTTGATGTTGTGATGATTTTGCAAAAGTCCCGTCAGACAATACTGGACTGTGAGGTAATGCTGGAAGCAGAGCGTGCCACAACCGATCCTAAGGTTTTTACCAAAATTCACTTGCATTTTATTGTCAAAGGACGAGATTTAGCGGCTGATCGGGTTGAGCGTGCGGTGCGCTTGTCTGCTGAGCGTTACTGTTCGGCCTCAATGATGTTAGCTAAAGTGGCTGAAATTACGCATGACTTTGAAGTGATGGAGGCAGAGTAAGGGTTGCTGGATTAATCAGGATTGTTGGATTCATTAGGGGACGTGACTTGGTTTATTTGTCTATCCGGTTTGACAGTTTGCGTGAAGTGGTTCGTCTGAATGTCTGCTCGGACGAATAATATGTCTTATCGAAGATTATGATTTTTAGTGTAGGTTGAGGATAAGGAACGTTGATTGATCGTCACAGGGAGCAGATCCGCCTGCAAGGTTTTAATAACCTGACTAAATCCCTGAGTTGCAATATCTATGACATTTGTTATGCCCAGCGTCCTGAGCATCGTAAAGAGTACCTGGCTTATATTGAAGAAGCCTATAATGCTGATCGTTTGACGACTATCTTGACCCATGTAGCTGATATTATTGGGGCGAATATACTCAATATTGCACGGCAAGATTATGATCCGCAGGGAGCGAGTGTGACTATTTTGGTCTCTGAGGCGTCAGTGCTGACTCAGGAACAATTGAGCAATACAGCGCAACCTGATCCTTTGCCAGTGGACTTAGTGACTCATTTGGACAAAAGTCATTTAACTGTACATACTTATCCCGAAAGTCATCCTGATACTGGTATTAGTACTTTTCGTGCTGATATTGATGTGTCAACTTGTGGGCGTATTTCTCCGCTAAAAGCTTTGAATTATCTGATTCATTCTTTTGGCTCGGATATTGTGACGCTGGACTATCGTGTGCGCGGCTTTACCCGCGATGTGAAAGGTAAGAAACATTTTATTGATCATAAAATTAATTCTATTCAGAATTTTATTGCACCTGATACCCAACGTATCTATTCCATGATCGATGTGAACGTGTATCAGGAGTATATTTTTCATACAAAAATGCTGCTTAAAACCTTTGATCTGGATAATTATTTATTTGGTCGGATGCAATCGGACTACCCAGAAGCAGAGCTGCATATGATTGAGAACAGCTTGCGTAAAGAGATGTTAGAAATATTTTATGGTCGCAACTTAGGTAGTATATAATCTATTTGTCATGCTGAAAGGCATGAATAAAAAATAATAATTCATTGCTAAGTAGCTCTGGACGAAATTTCCACTGGGCGGGCGTGGGAGTCGCTCGACGCTCCACTCCCGTTAAGCAGGATGGCTGGATGAGCGCAAAAAGGACTTGCCTCGCCTAGAGAAATACACATAAGCCTTGTGTTTATTGATTTTGAGGGAGTTTTTGAGATATGTGCCATTGTTTGGGTCTAAATCCTCGTGTATTTGTTTCGGTTAGTGTAGTCAGTGTTTGGCTTAGCGCTTGTAACACTATGCCGGCTGTAGATACTGTTCAGCCGCAACGAGCTGTACTGAAGCAGCCAGTTGTCCGCCAAGCTAATACCCATACCCTTGTAAAAAAAGAACCACCCCCTGTTTATGTGGTACAGCGCGCTAGTATGCGTACCCCCAGCGAATTGCGTTATGAACGTTTAAAGAAAAATACAAAGCTTTCAGCGCCTATTGCTTTGAATGCTGCACCCTATGCAAGCCGTCAAGCCGCTCAACTCGCTGACCTCACACGAAAGCGCCAACATCAACAAAAGATGCAAGCTCAGGCACGGCGGAAACGTCTACAAAGACACCGACAGGAAGTATTACGTCAGCAACGGCTACAACAATTGGGTTTGCAGGCTAAAAGACAAACCTATCCAGCAGCACTTACTCCAACTAGGCATACAGTTAAGCCAGTCCAGACTCAGGCGAGTCATCAGCCACAAAAAACTAAAAAGCCTGCTTTGACACGTGAGTATTATCATGCTCGTTATGCAGCGGAACAGCGTCGCCAACAAGCTGAACGAGAAAAGCAACAGCGTGAGCGCGAGTTGGCGGCAGAACGTGAGCGTTTGCGACGTATTCATGAGGCGCGGCGTCAATATGAGGCGGAAAAGGCTCGACGCGAGGCTGAAGCACGTCGCAAAAAAGCACGTGCTGAATTAGCTGCCCGCAAAGTTGAAAATGTGATTGGTTCAGCTAAGCAGCAGATTGGCACTAAGTATGTGTGGGGTGGGAAAAGTCCTGCAACCGGCTTTGATTGCAGTGGCTTAGTACAACATTCCATGAAAGCCGGTGCTAATGTACGTTTGCCACGTACAGCCGCTGAGCAATATCAAGCTTCCGTTAAGATAGCACCTGAACAGGCGGCTCGAGGTGATTTAGTATTTTTCAATACCCGAGGAAAATCGGTAAGTCATGTAGGCATTTATTTAGGAGGCAATAAGTTCTTACATGCCCCTCGTACAGGTAAAACGGTCACAACAACAGTGCTGTCCGCTTACTGGAAGAAGCGTTTAATTGGCTTTGGGCGTATTCCGGGCGCTTGCCGCGTGCCCTTCGTGTAAAGAGTACGGAAATTGGAAATCTGATCCATCCCTTCATTTCTCGTGAAGAAATGTGTGGGATGGATATAATTCGTAGCATACCGTTAAGCTGGAAGATGAGTGATTAATTAGGAGCAAATATGCACATCTTTTCCGCCCAGGAAACCGCAGCCGCTCTGCCTTTTCCTGCTATGTTAAAGCAAATGGAAGCCATTTTTGCTACAGGTGCGACTGCACCTCAACGTCATCATCATACGATACCCCAAGCTTCCGGTGGGCAGGATGTTGTCTTGTTATTAATGCCTGCTTGGGAAGGTAGTGAGCATTATATGGGGGTAAAAATAGCCAATGTTCACCCTGACAATGGCCAGCGCGGTTTACCTGCTGTGATGGCAAGTTACCTGTTGATTGATAAACTCAACGGCGAACATTTTGCTCTGTTTGATGGTAGCGTGCTAACCGCACGACGTACTGCGGCGGCATCTGTGCTGGGTGCGAAGTATCTTGCTAATCCTCAAGCACGTACTTTGTTAGTAGTCGGATCAGGACGGGTGGCTCGTGTGTTGCCTGAGGCATTTTCTAGCCAGTTTCCTATTGAGCGTGTTTTGATCTGGAATCACCGCACAGAGAGTGCCGAAACATTGGTCAGAGACTTGCAGCAACAACAAAATTGGAACAGTGTGACTGTGTGTGAGGATTTAGCTGCCGGTGTGGCTGAGGCGGATATTATTAGTTGCGCTACTTTAGCGCGCGAACCTTTGATCGCAGGACAGTGGCTAAAAGGCGGTCAGCATGTGGATTTATTGGGTTCTTTTACCCCCGTGATGCGCGAGGCCGATGATGAAACCATGCGCCGTGCTCATGTTTATATTGACACCCCCGCAGCGCTGCAAGAGTCAGGCGAATTAATCATGCCTATTGAGTCGGGGGCTTTGCAGGCCACTGATATTTGCGGGGATTTATACTACTTATGCCAGCAGGCAAGTAGTCAATATGATCCAGCAAGATTAACTGTTTTTAAAGGGGTAGGACATGCGCTGGAAGATTTAGCTTGTGCCATGACAGCTTGGGAAAATTATACAAAAAATTGATCGTTTTGTTCAGTAGCTTTAATAAAATGAAACAATTAGATACAAAATGGTTCGCTTATGGTTTGAACAAAACCAAGCCGTTGAGATACATAGGCAACAGGAAGATCAATTAATGGGCTGGATGCCCATACCGAGCTTAACACCTGCCTTCCCCCCAAGGCAGGTGATTTTTGGTAAAAATAATAGATTAGGCGCGCGGTAAAGTCACACCGCATTGCCCTTGATATTTGCCGCCTCGGTCTCGATAGGAGACAGCACATGCTTCATCGGATTCAAAAAATAACATCTGTGCGACACCTTCATTGGCGTAAATGCGGGCAGGCAAGGTAGTAGTATTAGAAAACTCCAAGGTGACATGCCCTTCCCATTCGGGTTCTAGGGGAGTGACATTGACAATAATGCCGCAGCGAGCATAAGTTGACTTACCTAGGCAAATGGTCAATACCGAACGAGGAATACGGAAATACTCTACAGTGCGGGCTAGCGCAAAAGAATTAGGCGGAATAATACACACATCGCCGTTAACATCGACGAAGCTGTTTTCATCAAAATGTTTGGGATCGACGACGGCAGAATTAATATTCGTAAAAATCTTGAATTCATTGGCGCAGCGTACGTCATAACCATAGCTGGATGTACCGTAAGATATGACTTTTTCCCCATTAAGCGTGCGTACTTGCGAGGCTTCAAACGGCTCAATCATGCCGTGTTGTTCGGCCATACGGCGAATCCAATGATCTGACTTGATGCTCATGCGTTGGTGTCTTCTGCTTGGTAATGAACAGAACAATACTAGCAGGTTTACTGCACTTTTATTGATTTCACTGATAGTCCAGTAAGTTAATAGCGGTGATCAGGATAATAATAAACATGATCGTCATGATACCACCTGCCTTGAGGAAGTCGGACACCTTATAGCCTGCGGGTCCCATGATTAGTGCATTAACTTGATGGGTTGGGATGAGAAACGAATTGGATGTTGCCATAGCGACAATGAGTGCCATGACTGAAGGATTGGCATTGACACCAATAGCAATATTGACCGCTAATGGCACTAGCAATACAGTTGCACCAACATTGGACATGACCAAGGTAAACAGTGTGGCAAGTACCGCGACGGCTGCTTGTATGGCCCAAATAGGCATATCGCCGATAACACTTAGTACACCCGCCGCTATCCAGTGTGCTGTACCACTGGACTCGACTGCGTAACCTAGCGGAATCAGGCTGGCGAGCAAGAAGACGGTTTTCCAAGAAACAGCATGGTAAGCCTCATCCATTTTCAATACACCTGACAGTACCATGCCAATAGCACCCGCCATTAAAGCAATGGCTAATTGGGTGTTGGTGAATATGACCAGTGACAAGGCCATGAGGAAGAAACCCAGAGCCCAGTAAAGTTTGTGAGGACGAACCTTTTCTTTGCGCGGGTATTCGGTGCTTACAATAATGAAGTCACGATCTGACTCCAAACGCTCCAAGGCTTCCCAAGTGGTATAAACCAGCAGCATATCTCCTGCTTGAAAAGGAATGGCGCGGATTTCATTTACCTTTTGGTCTTCGGCGTAGAGCACTTCGCCATTACGCAAAATACCCATGAGTGATAGGCCATAGCGTTTACGCATCCAGACATGAATCGCTGATTGACCAATCAATGAAGAAGAGCTTGGAATAACAATTTCGGCTATGCCTGATTGTTTATCTGACAGTAAATCACCAAATGTTGGCGTACCCTTATGAGCGAGCAGGCCAGCCCGCTTGACAAAACTTTCTTCTTTTTCTGGTAGGCTGACTAAGCCGAGTGTTTGTCCTACTTTAAATTCAATATCTCGATCCAAGGAATCAATCCCGGCACGAATCGTGTCGCCTTCCTTCATGGCAATGATGCGCACATTGTATTGGGTTTCTACTTCCAGTAGTTTGCGATTGAGTAGAGGGCTGTCGTGGGTGACTTCAACTTCAGCGAGCTGCAAATCTAGATTGTAGTTGCGCTTCAAATCGTTCATGGTGGTCTCACGCTTATTTTCGCGTACTTTGACCTCAGGTAGAATAAAGCGTCCTGCTAACATGAAATACAAAATACCCAAAGCCACCAATACTATGCCAATGGGCGTGACATCAAATAATTGCTAGAGATGCATTTTTTCATTATCCGGCAGGGATTGGTTGGTGGTTAAAATCAAGTCATTCAGCATGATCAATGGACTGGAACCAATCATCGTCAGGGTTCCACCGAGAATCGCGCTAAAGCCCATCGGCATGAGCAGACGAGACATGGGAATGCCTGAATGCTTGGAAATACGGCTAACCACAGGTAAAAACAATGCGGCTGCGCCGACGTTTTGCATGAATGAGGAGATGACAGCAACAGTACCAGCAATAATTGGAATAATGGTTTTTTCAGTTTTACCACCCATTCGTAAAATAAAACGGGCTACTTGGCTCATAATGCCGGTCTTGTCTAGGCCAGCACCGATAATCATGACTGCAATAATCGAGATGACTGCATTCCCTGAAAAGCCATTAAACAGTTGATTTTGCCTTACCAGTCCTTGCTCAAGTCCTAGTAGTGGCGCAAACAAGTTACTGAGTCCCAAGATTACCATGATCAAAACAGCCGCAGTATCAACACAAACCAGCTCAAATACAAACAAGTAAACGGTCAATAGCAAAACAGCTACTGTCCAAGTGATTTCCATAGTGGGAGCAATATTGGCAAAATAGAATGCAGCCAGCACGAACAAACCGGCTGCAATCAGCTTTTTGAACAGGGCGGATGGCATACTTCTCTCCTCAGCACGAATGGTATTTCGACATTTTAATGTAAACGAATTAATGTAGACACCGAATGCAGCATAAAAATTTGAATAGTGGATGCGTTGTATGAGTGAGCAAATGATTAATAATAATGCCCCCCGCAGTCGTTTAATGGCTCTGTTGCTTGCAGCGTTATGGCCTGGTCTTGGGCAACTGTATAACGGTGAAATCAATAAAGCCGCGTGGTTCATACTGCTAACGTTGCTAGGTGGACTACCTTTGGGCGCGATCCTGCTATTGCGCTTACCAGCGAGTTGGACTGTTTATATTCTGGGCGGTATGGCTGCTTTAGTGCTAATACTCTGGCTGAGCGGGATGATAGATGCCGTTGTCTCTGCCCATAGGAAACAGCAGTATCAGCCACAGCTTTGGCAAGGCTTGGGGGTGTATTTATTAGTATTTATTTTTATTTCCCAATTTATTTACCCTTTGTTAAGTAGCAAAGTCAGACAGTACTGGATTGAAGGCTTCATGATTTCTTCTGTGAGTATGGAGCCGACTTTAATTGCGGGGGATTGGATTTTTGTCGATCGGCGTTATAACTGTATTGCTTGTCGCTATGGTGTACAGCGAGGTGATGTTGTGATTTTTACTTATCCGAATGACCGTACTGTCAGCTATATCAAGCGCGTTATTGCCTTGCCTGGAGACAAAGTCAGTCTGCGGGGTATGCAGATCAGTGTGAATGGTAAACCTATTTCTAGTGCCCCTGTTTTTCAGGAAAAGCTCGCTGTCGTGCAAGAAAGCTATGAAAACAAACATTGGCTGGTTGTTTGGCGTCATCCCGAAAAAGCCAGTGCGCCATTCGATATAGAAGTAAAACCCGGGGAGGTCTTTGTGATGGGAGATAATCGCAGCAATAGTAATGACTCACGGGTGATAGGTACGATTCCTTTGCGCGATATTTCTGGACGAGCCAAACAGATTTGGCTGTCTTATAGCCGCCCAAAAGGTGGCTTGCAATGGGATAGAATCGGTCGAGCGATACAGTAAGCGTTATCTAAGATGCCACAAACAAGCGAACTATTACATACGCTGAAAAAACTGCTCAAGCGACATAACAAAACGTATGCGGATGTAGCGCAATGCCTTGCTTTGTCTGAAGCCAGCGTCAAGCGCTTATTTGCTGAGCAAAACCTTTCTTTGCAACGCTTGGATGCTATTTGTCAGTTACTGAACCTAGAAATTTCTGATCTAGTGCGAGAAATGCAGTCAGAACAAGCGCAGGCTATCAGTGAGCTTACCCATGCGCAAGAAAAAGAGATTGCAGATAATTTGTCACTGATGTTAGTAACGGTCTGTATTTTAAACCATTGGTCGATGCAAGACTTACTCAAACATTACCAGTTTACTGAGACTCAATTGATTCGCCATTTGGCGCATTTAGATCGTTTACGCATTATTGAATTATTGCCAGGTAATCGTGTTCGTTTATTGGTTGCTGCTAATTTTAAATGGCGTGATAACGGTCCCATTATGCAACTGTTTCGTGAAAGGGTGGAAAGTGAATATTTCCGTACCAATTTTAGTGGGCGTACAGAAAAACTGTTTGTGCTCAATGGCATGTTAAGTGATACGCATAACCAGCTTTTTCAACGCAAGTTAGCACAATTAGCACGCGAGTTTGATAGTTTAAGCAAAGATGATGCAGGTCTGCCTATTGGTGAACGCCAAGGTTCTACAGTGTTGTTGGCTATACGTGATTGGAATTACGAACGCTTGTTTCGCTCGGGTGATTAAGTGGTAGCCAACTTATCTACTTAGTGATCATTAATTCAAGGCGACGGTTTTGTTCGCGGCCTTCCTTGGTGTCGTTAGATGCGATGGGTTTGAGGGAGCCCATGCCTTCAATCTGGATGCGTTTGGGATCTATACCCAACTGAGTCAGTGCCTTCTTCACGGTATTGCTGCGCCTTAATGAGAGCAGAGTGTTTTCTTCAAGATTGCCAGTATTGTCAGTATGTCCCTGAAGTAAAATATGCTTATCTGTATAGTGATGTAATAAGGCTGCAATCACCTTGACTTGCTCTTGCGATGCCGCATTCAATTGGTCAGAGCCGCTTTCAAAATAAAGCTTGTCAAAAATAGCGGATTTGTCGAACTGCTTGGTTGCTAAGTAATTATGTACTTGGCGCTCAAAATCAGTGTTATCAATATTAACAAGTTCCCCATTAGGTAGTGGAAGCTGTGTTAAAGCTTTAGAGGAACGGCTTTGTTCGGTAGTGCTGGCTTCCATTTTTGTACGTAAGCGGTTCATTGCCGTTTGCTGTTTTAAGGCCATTTCTGCGCGTAGCTTGCTAATCTCTGCTTCGCGGCGGGCTTCCATGTCAGCCCGTATCTTCTGTAAATCTTGTTGCGTTGTTTGAGCTAGTAAGGGAGTGGATGTTGCAAACAAGGCAAAAAAACCAATCACCAAGCTAGCAATCAAGTATTTGGTTAGTGTGGTCTTATCTAGGGACGGAGAGTTTAGACTGTCCTGAGTGTCATTGGGCATGCGATTCTTCTAGGTTGGGCTCGTTTCTTCGTTATAGGCTGACCCGCGCGAACGAGTGGCAGCGCGCAAATCTCAGTGTGGAAGCTATCAAGCTGCTTTATTCTTGTTAATAAGCTTATAGATATACGTTTTAAAAACAGTGATAGTCGCAGGTATAAAAAACCCGACATGGTTTGGCCGGGTCGTTAATGGATGATTTTCGCGGGTTTTTTATCTTGGCAAACTAGTTTTCTTTTGTTTGATAATCAGCTTTATTATTCCTCGCAAATGCTATTACCAAAGTAACTTTCTCGAAACTTTCTTTTCCTGCTACAGACTGGGCAAGCAAAAATCCATGAACCAAAAAATGAACGACCCACATAGTTCATACGACGGCGAGTGTATATAATTTCGCCATGTATACCAACAATAGGGTCACCACACTCGTTGTTGGGGCAGTAGGTTTCAAAGCGATGAAGTATTTCGTCATTCATGTTTAATCCCTCCAGACTTTGTCTTGAACACTCTGTCTTTTACTAAAAGACAGGGCAAAATTACAGCAGAATAATTATTTTGTCAATCTTTATATCTGACAATTTCTTCATTGCTTTGTAGGGATTTTGGATTTTTAAGCCGCAATTTTTCTTTTAAGAGGCGCTGCGTCGTCTACGCCAACGGGCATTGCTGACACGAGTTTTATCTAAATAACTAAGACTATTGTCATTTGCCATTACGCGTTGTTCGAGGTCTTCCAGTTCGGCGCGTTTGTTTTCTAAAATGCGTTGACCCGTGCGATTTTGCCATTGTGACAAGGCTAAGTAGAGTTTGGGGTTTATACGGCGTAAATCGTGTAAATACAAGCGGCCATAAATCGTTGGATCATAAAGTTTCTGATCCAATAAGCGCTGCACGAATTGCCCAGCATTTTCCAAACGGCCAGAATGGCCATTGGCAGGCAAACGTCCATTCGGCCAGTCTTTTAAGGCAGCACAATCCGCCGGTGTGAGTTGTTCAGGTTGGAGTTCACGAGTGAGTTGGGGAAATTGACTAAGGGGGATACCGAGGTGTTGGAGTTGGGAAGCAGCAATATGGCGGTAATGTTGTTCTTTTAGTTGACAGTAGCGGCGGGTTTGTTTGACAAATTTAGCACCTTTTAAAATCATTTGATTAAATTGCGATGGCTTGTCTTTCCCGGGTAATGACCCGCCATATTCTTGTTGTAGTATGTATTTTAGCTGCTCTTTTTCTTTATCATCCAGTTTGAAAGTAGCTGACCATTCATCCAGTTGCACAAAAGATTGAATGAGCTCAATCATTTCATCCAGTTCTGAGACGGAAGCAGGCTGGATGCTCATTGACTTGTTTGGATTATTCGCGCTGCGCATACTTATATCATCCTTGATCCTTTGGTTTAGATTTACTCATCATCGCAATGTCCATCCCAGCCTAGCTGGTAAGCCATTTCCCGCCAATCCCCTATCATGGGTGGTGGCGAACGCCCTTGGTTTTGCTGCATAAACCATAATTGAAAACACCAACGATCTCGCTGTTCTTTGTCCTCGGTAGCGATGGCACGGGCAATGGCACTATGAAATTTACGGCAAACATCTTCAACGGTGAAAAAATTACGTTGAATACAGGTTTGCCAAAAAGTATTTACTTCCAAGTTGACGGTATATTGACTGCAACCGGGTATTTCAAGTAATGAAAGTCTATCTCTATTTATTACAGAATTTTTGACTTTTTGCAAGTATATCTGTGAGTGTGGGTATATTTTCGCTAATACCTTTAGGCTCTCATTGGCTGATTCGAGCAGGCAGTCCGCGCATTGCTGATTAGAGACAGCATTCATTTTCTTACAGTGTTGATAACTTTGTTGCACACTGTCAGCCGCTAAACCTAAATAAGCTTTACGAACTCGTTCACGAAAACGGCTGGAAATAACACGATTCACCATTTCTGCAAAACGAAAGGAACGCTGCCAGTCACTTAAGCCTTGCTTGAGAGGTTGTGGACTAACGGCATTATTCACTGTGCCAAGCAACATAAAAGGTGTTTGTGTGCCATAGAGTGGTACAAACATCATGCTAGGATGTTGCTGTTTAGCGCGAGCATCATTTGGGAGCAAACGATGCTTGATACAGGCGAAGACTTTATCGGCGGCATTAATTGGTGACATAGACCAGTGATTCGCTGTATTCATATGCTGGCTGCGCTGTTCAAAGGTAATACTGCAATTACGGAAGGCATTGCCTGCTAGGGTTTGTTCGCCGGTTGATACTCGGGTCAAGGTATCCCATAGACCTTGGTAATGCTTTTGTATTTGTTGGGCTTGTGTTTCTTTTGCTGTTAGAGTTAGCCAATAAGGTTCTGCCACACAATTGCCCACCCCCTGAATAGCGCATTCGCCCGCCCCCTGATACCACTGGCAAGTAGATTGACGGTGGGTGTGATAGAAGTGGCTTAGAGCTTGTTGTTGACTTTCAGGGCACACCAGTTTAATGGAAAAGCCATCCAATGTGCCTGCTGCATTGCTTTCCGGCGACAGGCCTGCATTGAGTCGAATAAAGAAAAATAGATTGCTATAAGCTACGCTGTGCGTTTGGTCATCGGCATTAGGGTGAGCGACTTGAATGAGCGGTGTCTGGCAAAATTCGTGATAAATATCATCTACCCACTCATACATGGGTTTGAGCATGCGCTGGTAAAAATAGGCAATGTGTACATTTTCAGTAGGCTGTGCGCTTTGGCAATACGGACCATCTTGCACATCAGGACGCGAGGGTTGAATTGCATTGAAGCACGCGAAAATTTGCTCTAGCCAATACGGCTCTTGGCGCAGTAAGTTACCTAGTTTTTGTAAGCTTTGGTAGCATATTGCATTGTCTTGGTAATCCACGGATAAATGCCCACGTTCGGGATAAACCTGCGCCAGACAAATATACAAGGAAGGTGTGTCTTCTGACACTTGCAATTGAATACTGTTATTTGTCAGCCACTTCAAACCTTGATCCTGTAAGCGTGCTGACAAGTTATCGCAAAATAATTGGTAGTAATATTGATGCCGAAAAGTGGTAAATAATAAGTTTTGTTGTAAGGTCTCGCTAGTGTAGTTAGCAGTAGCAGGCAAGCGTAATAAACAAATACGGGTGCGACTGGATTGAAATAAGACCTCTAGGACATTGATTAAGTAAAGATATTGTAATGCACCATTACGAGTGGAAAGAAATAGCCGTTTAATAGCGCCCAGAATGTCTTGAATGTCGCTTAGATTAGGGGAAGGGGGCATGAAGTCACCGTGTCTTTAGCATGGTCATGTGACAATACAGTTTAACACTGCCCAAAAAATATACCACCTGCCGCAATACATTCATTGCAAAGCCTGTAGGCCTTTCCGAAGCTGTGGTAAAGTCTTTCAAAACATCTAAACACAGTCAAGAGGATAACACGTTGAATATCAAGGATTATGTGCAGCAATTGGGACAGCAGGCTAGGCGTGCTGCCTGTGTGTTGGCTGAGGCAGAAACATCTGTTAAGAATCAGGCCTTAAATGCCACAGCAACGGCTTTATTGGATAAGGCGAGTTACTTACAAAGTAAAAACGCTAAGGATTTAGAGGCTGGCCGGGCTAAGGGTATGGATAGTGCTATGCTGGATCGGCTGACTTTGAGTGATAAAGCCTTGAACACGATGGCAGAAGGTTTGCGACAGATTGCCCGTTTGGCTGATCCAGTCGGTGAGATTACCGACTTAAGGTATCGTCCTACCGGCATACAAGTGGGACGTATGCGTGTGCCTTTAGGGGTGATTGGTATTATTTATGAATCGCGTCCTAATGTTACCGTTGATGCAGCGGGTTTATGCTTGAAGTCAGGCAATGTCACCGTGTTGCGAGGTGGTTCTGAAGCGATTCATTCTAACCAAGCGATTGCGACTTGTGTGCAGGCTGGGCTGGAATCAGCCGGTTTACCGGCGCATTGTGTGCAAATGCTTGAAACAACCGATCGTGCGGCAGTCGGCGAATTACTACGCGCTAAAGACTATATTGATGTGATTATTCCACGGGGTGGTAAAGGTTTGATTGAGCGTGTGAGTCAAGAGTCGCTTATTCCAGTCATCAAGCATTTAGACGGTATTTGCCATGTTTATATTGATGATGAGGCTGATTTGGACAAGTCTGTCATCGTTGCGGTGAACGCCAAAACGCATCGTTATGGTGTCTGCAACGCGATGGAAACACTATTGGTCGCTGAAAGCGTTGCGGCTCATGTCTTGCCGCGTCTAGCCGAGCAATATGCTGCTAAAGGGGTAGAGCTGCGCGGTTGTACTCAAACATGCGCTATTTTGCCACACGCTAAAGCCGCTACTGAAGAAGACTGGGGCACGGAGTATCTAGCTCCGATTTTAGCGATTCGTGTAGTAGCGGGTATGGAACAGGCCATTGAGCATATTAATACCTATGGTTCACACCATACCGATACTATTATGACGCAAAACTACAGCAAAGCACGTCAATTCCTGCGAGTCGTCGATTCAGCGACGGTCATCGTGAATGCGTCTACCCGTTTTGCGGATGGGTTCGAGTTTGGTTTGGGGGCAGAAATCGGTATTAGTACCGATAAATTACATGCACGTGGTCCGGTGGGGCTAGAAGGCTTGACCTCGCAAAAGTACATTGTATTAGGTGATGGCCATATTCGTGAGTAAATGGAAAAATGGAGTTGGGTATGATTGGGATTATGGGTGGCACTTTTGATCCCATCCATTTCGGCCATTTGCGGACTGCTTTAGAAATTGCGGAAAGCTGTGGCATGAATGAAGTACGTTTTATTCCGGGCAATATTCCTCCCCATCGACCGCAGCCCCAAGCAAGTGCAGAAGATCGTTGGGCGATGGTAAAGCTGGCCATTGCGGATGAGCCTTTGTTTAAAGCTGATCGGCGTGAGCTGGATAGGGCGGGTCAGTCTTATACGGTTGATACGCTATGGTCCCTGCGTGCGGAGATCGGCGAACAAGTACCCTTGACCTTTATTTTGGGTATGGATGCTTTTTGGGCTTTTCGTAGCTGGCATCGGTGGCAAGATATTATGGCTATGGCGCATTTGGTGGTTATGCACCGCCCGGGTTACGAGCCTGACCCTACTGATTGGTACGGTGAGCTGTGCGTTATGCAAAGTGGTGAATTACAACACTTTCACGGTGGCAAAATTAGTTTTCAGGCGGTGACGCAACTGGATATTTCCGCGACAGCGATTCGTGCCTTAAGCCGCCAAGGGCGCAATTTACGCTACCTAATGCCAGATGCTGTGCGCCATTATATTCAAGAACATGATTTGTATTAAGCTGAGCCTAGGTAGCAAGGCTAGGCGATCCATCCCCATACGCACCAACTTAAGCAGCTATCTCATTGATTACACATGACTAACGCCAAGTAGTCTGCATTTTTCAATCAGCGAATGAACGGGTGTGGGCAGTGATTGCAACTGCTGTTGACGCGGTCTTTCCACGATACTTCGCATCATCAGCGCCAGTCTGTCACTTGTCGGGGGACATCCATTTTTCGGGTGGCTTGTGGCCAGCATCAACAGTAGACTTTACCCACTCACTGAGAGACAGCACGGCACACAGGCCGCTCGTCTTTTTTTACCCCCGTATCGCTGATATAGCCCTGATGATGAGAGACCTCACCCGCACAGCTACGCAATGACCAGTCTAGGCCACAATAAAGCATCCCTCACTGCAACACAATTGCTGTGGGCTTTCACACTGCCAGATTTTTCAAATCTTTCAGACAGTTAGGCTCTTAAGTTGGCGCGTATGAGGCAACAGGATATCTTGTAATACATACATAACCATGTTTTATTATTCTCATTGCCTGCATTCAACACTGGGCTATCTGTGAGTTCCAATGATTATGAAAGGTAAGGCGACAGAGAGAAAGAAAGTGGCTTAACTGAGGTGTCTTAAATCTATTGACCATGTCAGTAATCATGTATCTTATCGACTATTCAATTAGTTTTAGTAAAAGCCAGCACTATGGCCATGCTTGGATTGCTGAAATAAAAGTAATTAAAATTGGCTGGTAGGCAACTTTAGAGAATATGGCAAAAAACAAAGATTCAGGACGAAACATTATCAATATTGATCAATTGAAGCATGAGATTGATACTTATATTGAGCGCCAGCAGTTGCCAGAAGAAATCCGTCGGTGGCTTCATAAAACCTTTCTTCGCTGGCTTATCAATTCGTTTACACCCGTAGTGGAAGTTATGTCTGAGCAGCACTTTTTGAGCTTAACAGGCGAACTACCACCACACTGGTTCGTGCATAAGAAAGAGCAGTGTCAGTTCTTTTATATCAACCCTCACCAAGCAGAATTTCAGGAAAGCCTGACGCGCTCATCAGAGTGGTTAGCGTCTAAGTACCCTCAGTTAGCTGCCAAATTTCCACGAATGACCGTGCCACAAGTCCTAAAAAAGTGGCAAAAAGACCATAAGCGAATGCAACGCCGTCGCCGGCATTATCTTGATACCAGTGGGGATGCGATAAGAAAATGCTTCGAGTTTGAGCAATTTACGATTGTGGAGTTTATTCCAAAGCACCCTGAGTTATTCC
>PDPH01000010.1 GCA_002747435.1 Pseudomonadota bacterium | reverse complement strand
CTTTGCCATCGGGCGTCAGCAGGTTGATTGAAGTCTGTCGAAAACTGGATGTGAGCCTTGTGTAATCAATACGTTACTGCATTAAGTTGGCGCTTATGCGTAAGTAGCTCTGGGCTGGGGCAGGCTGAGTCATTCACGCCAGCCTGTTTGAATTTTGATCATATTGAGCAGCATACTTTGAGTTTTTTGTGCCTGATAGTGTATAAGGATCTTACTTGACACAAAACAGGCTTCCTTATGCAGTTGGTGAAATTTTCTATATCTCTCGTGCGTGATGAATTGGTATGCTTAATAAGCTTAGGTTAGGGTTGGCGTTGCTATTATACAACACTAACTGAGTGGCTCGAATGATCAATGAGTCAGGAAAGCTATTTAGATTCAAAGGTTTGTTGTTAAATTTCACCATCTGTTCCCATCAAGGTGTGGTAAACCGAGGTCAGGTAAGAGAAAATATTCTTTATGGTGAATTTATTTATCATTAATTTATCGTTTCAATAAATTTTATATGCTTGTGCTTTTATTGCAATGCAGAAATAATCGGCGTCAGTATGAAACTCTGCATGATTTTAAGAAAACTTCAGGAGAAAGAAAATGAAAAAGCAGATGTTGGTGCTTTCTATCGCTGCTGCCCTGAGTGGCATCAGTGTTGCTCAGGCGGAAGTCACTTTATTTGATTATCAGGAAGCCAGTAGTGCTTATGAGGAAGCTTATGTAACAGGCTCTTTGAACGCAGGTAAATCTCGTGATGATGCCCAGACGCAATACAATTTGAATGTTAACGCTTTTTATGATCGCACTATCAGCACACCTGATCGTGATTTTGATTACGGAGGCTATTTACAGGGCACTGTCAGTCGTGCAGGTACAAAAGATGCTGAGAAAAATGACTCTTATGATGTAGGCGCTAATGCAGCCGTATTTAATTATTTTCAGCCCGGCAGTAATGGTGCTTTCTGGTATGGTAGTGTTGAAGCACAGGATACAGATAAGTTTGATAAGTTGAAATCTTCTGCAACGGTTGGTCTGGGTTATGGCCGTGTTGTTAATGCCACCCCTATGGCAAAAGCGATGCGTATTGTAGAAGAGTTGGCTCAGCGTAACCTGTTGGCTGCCAAACCTTCCAAGTCGGTTTATCAAGAGTTGGCCAAGTTGATTTCACGTGAAGATGAGTATTTCAGCCGTTATCGCAACTTACCAGACAATGAGTATGAAGCACGTTGGTTGGGTGACATGGAAGCGGTATTGCTTAATGCAGGTGTATTGAAGAAAAGCGGTGCGATCAGTACATTAAGTATGCGGGATGTCTTGTTTGATGAGAATATTTTCACCCGCAAAATCGGTTGGCGTGTACGCGCTGGTGTGGGCTACCAGTTCAGTGATGGTTATGATGGTGACAATGGTGATCCCTCTTTAGAAGTGGTCGGCGAATATCACATGCCTGTTGGCCGCTATGCTCAGTTTTCGGATGAGGCTACTTTGAGCACCACTTTGGGTGATGACAAGGTGTTCCAGTTTGATAATGATTTGAGCTACAGCTATGAAGTAGACGATTCACTTGACTGGATCAATGGCTGGAAATTGTCTTACAACGATGATTCGGAAATCACCAAAAACACCTTGACTAGTGAAGTGGTGTATGAGCTGAATAGTACGCTGGATCTGGCTTCAGGTATCACCGTAACTAACTACGATGGTAGTAGCGACGATGGTACCGATACCTCGTTTCACACTTCTGTACGTTACCGCTTGCGTTAAGCCTTGCGGTGGGTCTATTCGTGTGGTTTGAACCACAAACTCAGGGTTTGAATAGACAAAATTTTCAGGGAGAGTCATGGCTCTCCCTGATTTTTACTGAACAGCAGCGAATTGAATCATGTAGATAGTTTAATGCGGCAACTAACTAAACAAGGTGACTCTTGAGTTATCTCCACCATATCCGCCACTGTAATAATTTCCAAGCTACCCATTTCCATCCTTTCATCATCGAAGGTCAATGTTACGGCGAAATCCAGCCTGATTTTGCTCAATGTCTCTTGCAATATACCGAAGTTTTTCAGCCCTTTGCCGAAAGGGGGATTAGCTTTGTTAGTCACCTAAACGATTATGCTAGCCGCAGTGCTGTAATCGCGCCGATTATTCGGGAGCTGTATCAACAGGGTGTGATTGATACTTGGGTGGGGGAGGCTTATCCGGTGACTTTGGATTTTGAGCAGCCTGCGTTGCTGGAAGTAGAACGGGCGGCAACTTTTTATTTGGGTGTAAAAACATTCGGTGTGCATGTGAATGGCTTGGTGCGTAAAGCGGAAGGCATTTATGTGTGGGTCGGTACGCGCACCTTGAGTAAGCCTTTTTGGCCCGGTAAATTGGATCAAATGGTTGCAGGTGGGCAGCCTGTCGGTTTGGGCTTATTAGAGAATGTCATCAAAGAGGCTAAAGAAGAGGCTGGTATTCCAGCCGAGTTAGCAGCGCAAGCTCAATACGTTGGTGCATTAAATTATCGGCAAATGAATCCGCGTGGCTTGGAAAATTCGACGATTTTTGTCTATGACCTCTGGTTAGCGGAGTCTTTTGTGCCGCACAATACCGATGGCGAGGTCGCCCGTTTCGATTTATTGCCACTGGCTGAAGTGGCACGCCTGACGGAAACAACGGCTGACTTCAAGGATAATTGCAATCTGGTCAATATTGATTTGTTATTACGGACAGGGTTTATTGGCAAAGAACATCCAGCCTATGCTGATTTGCAGCAAGGCCTATATCATTCCCTTAAGCCAATCTAAAAATACACTGAGGAACCAGCATGAGAGAAGGGCAGCCAAGTACGGTTTATTTGCGTGATTATACGCCACCCGCCTATGAAGTTGTCACGATAGCGTTGACCTTTGAATTGGGCGAAGACTTTACCGAAGTCAGCAGTACGACTCACTATCGTCGTCATACTCAAGCAGCCGTCAATGCACCACTAGAGCTGTATGGCGAGGGTATGGAGTTGATAGCCATTCGGTTAAATAATGAAGACCTGCCAGATAGCCGTTACCAAATGAGCGAAGGCAAAATGCTGATTCAGAATGTGCCTGCCTTATTTAGCCTGGAAATCGTCACACGTATTCAGCCGCAGCATAATACTTCACTGGAAGGCTTGTATAAGTCCAGCGGTAATTTCTGTACCCAATGTGAAGCACAAGGTTTTCGCAAGATTACTTGGTATCCTGATCGTCCCGATGTGATGGCAAGGTTTAGCACGAAGATTATTGCGGATAAAGCCCGCTACCCAGTTTTATTGTCCAATGGCAATTGGGTGGCCGAAGGCGAGCTGGAAGATGGGCGACATTGGGTGCAGTGGGAAGACCCTTACCGTAAGCCGTCTTACCTGTTTGCTTTGGTGGCGGGTGATTTGCAACGGGTAGAAGATCAATACAGAACCATGACGGGGCGTGAGGTGACGCTGCGTATTTATACCGAAGCGCATAATATTGATAAGTGCGACCATGCTATGCAGTCACTTAAGCGTGCTATGCAGTGGGATGAGCAGCGTTTTGGGCTGGCTTACGATCTGGATATTTATATGATCGTCGCTGTCGATGATTTTAATATGGGTGCAATGGAGAATAAGGGACTGAATATTTTTAATTCTAAACTCGTATTTGCCAGCCCTGAGACAGCGACTGATGCGGATTATATGAGTATTGAAGCAGTGATTGGTCATGAATATTTCCACAATTGGACTGGAAATCGTGTGACTTGCCGCGACTGGTTTCAGTTATCGCTCAAGGAAGGTTTGACGGTATTTCGTGATCAGGAATTCACGGCTGATTTGCATTCTCGTCCCGTCAAGCGCATAGACGATGTGCGTATGTTGCGTACTTATCAATTTGCCGAAGATGCCAGTCCTATGGCGCATCCTGTTCGGCCTGCCTCTTACATGGAAATCAATAATTTCTACACGGTGACTGTGTATGAAAAAGGGGCTGAAGTGGTGCGTATGTACCAGACCTTGTTAGGGCGTGACGGCTTTCGGAAAGGTATGGATTTGTATTTTAAGCGCCACGACGGACAGGCTGTAACAACTGAAGATTTTTTATCTGCAATGGCAGATGCGAATCAGATAGACTTAAAGTTATTTCAGCGTTGGTATGATCAGGCGGGTACGCCCGAGGTGACAGTGCGCATGGAGTATGATGCAAATGCACAAACCTGTGTTTTGCATTGTACACAAACCTGTCCTCCTACGCCCGGACAGCAACAAAAGCAGCCTTATTTGATCCCCTTGGCCTTGGGGCTACTGGATGAGGCCGGTCAAGATATTCCCTTGCAATTACAGGGCGAGGCTGTCAGCGTTAAGCATCCAGTTTTACAATTCACGGCTGCTGAGCAATCCTTTACATTTGTTAATGTGCCTGTGGCTCCAGTGCCTTCTTTGCTGCGTGGTTTCTCTGCGCCGGTACGTTTGCATTACGATTATACCGAGACCGAGCTTATGTTTTTAATGCAGCATGATAGCGATGCTTTTAATCGTTGGGATGCCGGTCAGCGTTTAGCCATGCGTACTTTCCTCAGTTTGTTGGAGCAGTACCAAGCGAATGAGCCTTTGGGCTTGTCGCATGAGTTTATTGCCGCTTGGCAGACTGTCTTAAATGATCAGCAATTGGATGCTGCTTTACGCGCTGAAGCGCTTAGTTTGCCTTCTGAGGCTGATATTGCCGAGCTTGCTTATCCTGCTGATCCGACTGCTATTCATGCAGTACGCAAGTTTGTTCATGCCACCTTAGCCAAAGCACTACGGATTGACCTAGAGCAATGTTATAACGGTTTGCTTACAAACACAGCGTACAGCGTTGATCCGGTGAGTATTGGTAAACGAGGTTTGCAAAATGTTTGTCTGCAATACTTGGGCTATATCGAAGATGAGGCGATTCCTGCACTGTGCGCCCGCCAATATCAACAGGCCAATAATATGACCGATGCGTTGGCGGCGCTGAGCGTTTTGAACCATATCGATTGCCCCGAGCGCGTTGCAGCGTTGCAACATTTTCATAATCGTTGGCAACACGACACTTTAGTGATGGATAAATGGTTTGCCTTACAAGCGAGTTCCAGCTTGCTCGGTACTTTGGATGCGGTGAAGCGATTAATGCAGCATCAGCTATTTGATATGCGTAATCCAAATAAGGTTAGAGCTTTAGTCGGTAGTTTTAGTATGCGTAATCCCTTGCATTTCCACGCGGCAGAAGGCAGTGGTTATGCCTTTTTGACAGAGTGCGTACTGGAACTCAATGCCATAAATCCACAAATTGCTGCGCGTATGGTACGTCCCTTGATGAATTGGCGGCATTATGAAGCAGGGCGGGCTGCTTTAATGCAGCAACAGTTGAAGAAAATTCAGGCGCATGCTGGTTTATCGCCCGATGTGTATGAAATTGTCAGTAAAAGTTTGGCAGATTAGCACGCAATAGGAGAAATACTGCCTTAATATTGTTAGGTGTATTTCTCCTGGGTTTTTCTTCGGTCATATCTGGTTTTTTCTGTTATTCTAGCGACCGTTCTTTTATCTTTGGATTTTGAGTTAAACCCAATGCACCCAATGTTAAATATAGCCAGCCGTACTGCGCGCATGGCGGGAGAGCTGATTCGTCGTTATGCCGGAGAAGTGGATCGTTTGCAGATTTACAATAAGGAAGCGAATGATTTTGTAACGGAAGTCGATCGAAAAGCAGAACGGGAAATTGTCTATGCTTTGCGGCGTGCTTATCCTGATCATGCCATTTTAGGTGAGGAAGGTGGGCAACAAGGTGCTGCTGATGCAGAATATCAGTGGGTTGTTGACCCATTGGATGGCACGACGAATTTTATTTACGGCATTCCACAGTTTGCGGTGTCGATCGGTTTAAAACAGCGCGGGCGCTTATTATTGGGCGTGATTTTTGATCCGCTGCGCAATGAATTATTTGCAGCGGCGCGCGGCGAGGGTGCAACGCTAAATAATCGGCGTATTCGCGTGAGTCAGTGTACTAGTCTGCAAGGTAGTTTGCTGAGTACAGGGATTCCTTTTCGCGCCAATCAAAACTTGGATGTCTATACTGAAACGCTTAAGGCCTTATTGCCCGGTACAGCCGGTGTGCGCCGTCTAGGTTCTGCCGCGCTGGATTTAGCGTATGTCGCTTGTGGTCGTTTTGATGGTTTTTGGGAGTTTGGCTTAAATGAGTGGGATATGGCCGCAGGTTTGCTGATTGTGCAGGAGGCTGGTGGCTTGGTCGGTGATTTAAATGGCGGTAATACGCATTTGCAATCGGGTGATGTGCTCGCTGCTAATCCGAAAATCTTTAAGGAAATGGTGCAGCGCCTCCACCCTGTATTAAACCAACGGGGATAGTGCTAGACTTTTCAGTACTAGCGCTGACAGGATCAATGGGCATCCTGTCTTTAACTTGAGTTATAAAGCGATTATGGAACAAAAATCAAAGCAGCGCGTGGCAAAATTATACAGTGTATTAGCAGCTTGTATCCTGTGGGGGATAAGTTCGACTTCGACACTAGTTTGGGCGGAAACGCCGCGCATCAATCTGCAAAACACGGAAATTTCCAAGTTGGTCGAAATGGTATCCCGCCTGACCGGCAAAAACTTTGTGCTTGATCAAAATGTACGTGGCACCGTGACCTTTATTTCCGGTAAAGGTTTAACGGAGGAGGAGCTTTATGATGCCTTCCTGTCAATTTTGCAAGTACATGGTTTTGAAGCGGTCGAAGCGGGCAATATCATTAAAATTGTACCCATCGGTAAAGCACTGACGACACGGGTTGCGCCGATTATTGAAGTTAAACCGCAAGAACCGCCTCCGGTTGTACCTGTGGATGAAACCATTACGCAGGTTTTTCAATTACAATATATTCCTGCACAAACAGCTTTACAGACTTTAACGCCTTTGGCAGGGCAGGGTGAAACACGTATTCAGATGAACTTGTCCAGTAATGCCTTAATTGTGACTGGACGTGGGCAAAATGTTGAGCGTTTGGGGCAAGTTATCCGCAATATTGATAAGCCTAATAATCAGGATGTTGAATTGGTTGAGTTGCGTTATTCGGTCGCTTCGCAATTAGCGCAGACCTTGCGTGAGTTAATGGGTGGGGGCGCTACACCCGATGGTGGTGCAATTCCGCAACGAGTGCGCATCTCCGTGGATGAGCGCACTAATAGTATTTTGTTGGCAGGGGATAAAGCCGATCGTGAGCGGATGCGTTCAATTATTACTCGCCTAGACATTCCACGTACCCAGCCCAGCGAAACACAAGTGGTTCCTTTAAAGTATGCAGTTGCTTCACAGTTGATTACTACCTTGAAGGAATTGCAGGTAACGGGAACAGCCGCCGATGGCAAACCTGTTAGCCGGCAAGTGCGTATTGCTGCGGATACACGTACCAATAGCATTTTGATTTCAGGTAGTCGCACAGAACGCGAACCGATCGTTGCGGCGATTGCTCGCTTGGATATTCCTCGCGCCCGCTCAGGTGGGACTAAAGTCATTCCTTTGCGTTATGCTAAAGCGGAAGATTTAGTGAAAGTTTTATCCGATACCGCCAAAGGCATACAGCAACAGACGGCTGGAACGGTGGCTGGTGCACCGCCGACGGCTGCGGCTAGTAGCAGTGCTGGAAGTTCTGGCGGGGACATTAGTATTCAAGCGGATGAGCGTACCAATGCCATTATTATTAATGCGCCTGCCCATATTCAAAACAATTTACTGAAAGTGGTCTATCAATTAGATCGTCGTCAAGCGCAAGTATTAATAGAAGCGATTATAGCGGAAGTCTCTACCGATATGACCAATCGTTTAGGATTTGGTATTGCGGCTTTTGATGCCCAAGGGAGTAGTCCGGGGGCTATTGGCAGTAGTAATTTCGGTGGTTTGAATACTATTTTGAGCTTGGCGAAGGGTGGTATATCTAGTATTCCCAGTGGTTTGTTATTTGGGGTTGCCAATAATAATTTTGGCGCTGTATTGGAAGCCTTACGCGGGGACGGCGCGACTAATATTTTATCCACGCCGACCATTGTCACGATGGATAATAAAGAAGCGAGTATTGTCGTTGGGCAAAATGTACCGTTTGTGACAGGCTCTTATACCAACACATCTGGTTCATCGGTTCAGAATCCATTTCAAACCATTCAACGCCAAGATGTTGGTCTAACCCTGAAAGTCACGCCACAGATTAACCGGGGTAATACGATACAGATGAAGATTAACCAAGAGGTTTCCAGCTTGGCCTCCAGTAGCGCGGGCGCTTCAGATGTTATTACCAATAAGCGCTCTATTGATACCAATGTGATGGTTGAAGATGGTCAGATTTTGGTGTTGGGCGGTTTGATTCAGGATAACTTCACTGATTCCGAGCAAAAAGTGCCGATACTGTCAGACTTGCCTATTATTGGTAATGCTTTCAAAAAAAATACCACTACTAAGACCAAGCAAAACCTAATGGCGTTTATTCACCCTATTATTTTGCCGGATCGTGAAGCGGCGGATGCTTATACGCGCAATAAGTACCATAATCTGCAAAGACAACAGCAGGAAAGTCGAGTGCTGTCGCGTGGTAATGTAGCGACGGGAGGGGGAGCGGCTGTTTTCCCTAATATTGAGTGCATTGATAGTACTTGTGCTAAGGGTAGTGCTGATGATTTGCACTTTCAGCAACAGAAGCCGTCACAGCCACAAACCCAAGTAAAGCGCGTTGCACAAACACCGCAACAACAGCATCACCAACAACAACGTGCCGCAGCGCAGCGTCAGCAGCAGATCCGCCAACAGCAATTGAGGCAAAAGCAACTAGAACGGCAACACCAACAACGATTACAGCAGCAGCGCCAGCGGCAGTTACAACAACAGCGCCAACAAAAACTGGAACGGCAACGTCAGCATCAACTTCGTGTTCAAGGTGATCGCGGTGCTAATGCGGATTGCGTTCCAGGATTCTGCCAAATGTATGAGTAAGGACGGTCAGTATGGATGCGTCAGACTTAATGACTTCATTGGATGAGGAACTGGTCTTGGGGGCAGATGATGCTAGTGCACAGACCCCGAGTTTGCCGTATGCCTTTGCCAAGCGGCATGGCGTATTGTTGGATCAGGACAATCAGGGGATTTTGCTGTATCGGGAGCGTCTCAAGCCGGCTGTTTTAATGGAAGTACAGCGTCATTGGCCTGATTTGTTGAGTTTACAAAAAATTGATGGCAATACGTTCGAACAGCTTTTAGCTGCTAGCTACGACCGTAGTGAGGCAGGCGCTGCTATGATGAGGGATTTAGGGGATGATGTGGACTTGAGTGATATTGCTGAGTCCATGCCAGAACCAGAAGATTTGCTCGAATCAGAAGATGATGCGCCGATTATTCGTCTGATTAATGCTTTGTTGACACAATCTGTCAAAGAAAATGCTTCAGATATTCATATTGAGGCATTTGAAAGCCGTATGCAGGTGCGGATGCGGGTAGATGGTGTGCTGCGCGAAGTCTTGGAACCGCCTCGCAAATTGGCACCGCTGATTATTTCGCGGATTAAGGTTATGGCACGTCTGGACATTGCTGAAAAGCGCGTGCCCCAAGATGGGCGTATTTCATTGCGCTTGGCTGGACGGGCGGTCGATGTGCGTGTTTCTACCTTGCCCTCAGGCCATAGTGAGCGGATTGTATTACGTTTACTGGACAAACAAGCTGGGCGTTTGAATCTGGAACATTTGGGCATGGATCGCAATGCTCATGATCGTCTACAAAAACTTATTCAGAGGCCACATGGTATTATTTTGGTAACTGGCCCTACTGGTTCGGGTAAAACTACGACCTTGTATGCTGCTTTGAGTAACTTGAATGATGCACGGCGCAATATTTTGACAGTAGAAGACCCTATCGAATATTACATTGATGGTATAGGGCAAACACAGGTTAATAATAAGGTTGAGATGACCTTTGCGCGTGGTCTACGCGCTATTTTGCGTCAAGACCCTGATGTGGTCATGGTGGGGGAGATTCGTGATTTGGAAACGGCTGAAATCGCGGTACAAGCCAGTTTAACGGGTCACTTGGTGTTTTCCACTTTGCATACTAATACGGCTGTTGGTGCAGTGACGCGTTTACAGGATATGGGGGTTGAGCCTTATTTGTTGTCCTCCAGTCTGTTAGGTGTTGTGGCACAGCGTTTAGTACGTACGCTCTGTCCAGAGTGTAAACAGCCTAAAGCCGCTACTGAGGCCGAAATAGCTTTGATGCAACAGAATGCCAGTATGGATCTGAAATTGTCGCGTCCACTGCTTTATCATCCTGTTGGTTGTGCATCTTGTCGACGTAGTGGTTTTGCTGGGCGTACAGGTATTTATGAAGTGGTGGAGTTGGATAATACCCTACGGCAAATGATCCATGAACGTGCCAGTGAAATCGAAATGGAGAAATATGCGCGGCGTAGTATGCCTAGTATGCGCGATGATGGCATGCGTTTGGCGCTGGAAGGAAAAACTTCCCTAGATGAAGTATTGCGCGTCACTCGTGAGGATGAGCATTAATGCCTGCGTTTGAGTACCGTGCGCTCAATGCGGCTGGTAAAGAAGAAAAAGGTATATTAGAGGCTGATACTAGCCGTCAGGTGCGCCAGTTATTGCGTAATGGGGGCATGCTTCCTCTGGAAGTTATTGAGGCTGTACAGCGGCAAAAAAAAGCCGACGGGGGCGTTCGCCTGTTTGGCGGCAGTTTAAACACGGCTGATTTGGCTTTGGTTACTCGTCAATTGGCTACCTTAGTCAGCAGTGGTTCTCCTTTGGAAGAAGCTTTGAGCACCATTGTACGTCAAGCTGAACGAGGTGGTGCGCGGCGTATTTTGTCTGCGGTTCGTTCACGAGTCATGGAAGGCCACACGCTGGCTTCTTCAATGGGGCAATTTCCTAGCGCTTTCCCTCCTTTATACCGTGCAACGATTGGGGCGGGTGAGCAGTCTGGGCATTTAGCTGAAGTATTGGATCGTTTGGCAGAATATACGGAGAACAGTTTGCTGAACCAACAAAAAGTGTCTACAGCTTTTGTTTACCCAGCTTTGTTGGCAGTGGTGGCGGTTGCGATTGTGATTGCCTTGATGAAGTTTGTAGTGCCTAAGGTCATCACTGTGTTCGATACTTTTGACGGTGAATTGCCAAGATTGACACGCGCCTTGATTGCTAGCAGTGATTTTATCAATGCTTATGGTGTCTGGCTGCTGATAGGGTTGCTGGTGGTAATTTTTGGGGGGAGAGCCTTGCTGAAATTGCCTAGTTGGAAGTATCGTTATCATCGATTTTTATTGAAGTTGCCTTTGGTAGGACGTTTGGTACGTGGTGCTAATACAGAGCGTTTTGCGCGTACTTTAAGCATTTTAGCCTCTAGTGGTGTGCCTATTCTGGAGTCTCTGCGTATTGCAGGGGGAGTCATTAGTAATATGCCTATGCGCACCGCTGTGGAAGAGGCGACGGTTAAAGTGCGTGAGGGTATGTCGATTAATCGTGCCTTGCAGCAATCGGGTTATTTTCCACCTATGGTGATTTATCTAATTGCCAGCGGTGAGGGCGGTGGGCAACTGGATTGCATGTTAGAGCGCGCAGCTATTCAGCAAGAACGTGAAACTCAATCGAGGGTAGCTAAAATGGTTAGCTTGCTAGAGCCTATGTTAATGCTATTCATGGGGGGTATGGTGATGCTGATTGTGTTAGCTATTATGTTGCCACTACTGAGTCTGTCTAGCGTTGTGCGCTAGGAGAGAGTGTCCTAGATGGATAAACCGGTTTATATGACCGAATACAGTCATGGCTCGGGCTGTGGTTGCAAAATGTCTCCTGCTGTGCTGGATGTGATGCTAAAGAGTCCCTTACCACAAGCAGTGTATAAGCAATTAATAGTGGGTAATAGTTCGCGTGATGATGCTGCTGTTTATGATTTAGGTAATGGCACGGCTGTGATTAGTACGACCGATTTTTTTATGCCTATTGTAGATGACCCGTTTACCTTTGGGCGTATTGCGGCTACTAATGCTATTAGCGATATTTATGCTATGGGCGGTCGACCGCTAATGGCGATTGCTATTTTTGCTTGGCCTTTGGACAAATTACCACCTGAAGTCGGTCAGCAAGTCATAGAGGGAGGACGTAAGGTTTGTCAAGATGCCGGTATTCCCCTAGCAGGCGGCCATAGCATTGATGCACCTGAGCCAATCTTTGGTTTAGCGGTTACTGGTTTGGTGGACATCGCCCACTTGAAGCAGAATAGCACGGCTCAAGCAGGTAATCAGCTTTATCTGAGTAAGCCCTTGGGTATCGGTATTTTAACCACCGCCCAAAAGCACAAGCTTTTGCAACCACTGGATGAGCAATTAGCGGTTGATACCATGTGTCAGCTTAATCAGTTGGGTGAGGCACTGGGTAAGCTGGAAGCTGTTAAAGCATTAACCGATGTCACGGGTTTTGGTTTAGGTGGACACCTACGTGAGTTGTGCGAGGGTAGTGGTTTGCAGGCTGTGCTTGAGTTTGAGGCCATACCAGTATTACCGCCTATTAAGGATTATTTGGCACAAGGCTGTGTTCCAGGGGGGACACAGCGTAATTTCGACAGTTATGGCCATGTATTCGCTGGACTTAGCGAGGAGCAACGCTTGATTTTGTGTGATCCACAAACAAGTGGTGGCCTATTGATTGCGCTGGATCCGGCGGGGGAGTCTGAGTTTCAGGCACTGGTACAGCGAGCTGGATTGTCTTTACAGGCCATTGGTTATCTGCGTGAACCCGTACAGGGTAAGCCTTTGATTGAATTGTGTTCAGCAATATGACCATGCTCCCCGATATACAAGCTTTGCCACAGCTAGAAAACTTGCGCTCTTTATTAATAGCAGGTGTGCCACTGATTGATTTACGTGCTCCTGTTGAGTTTGCGCAAGGTGCTTTGCCGACAGCGTTTAATTTACCGCTAATGAATGATGCTGAGCGAGCAGCGGTGGGAACATGTTATAAAAAATCCGGGCAAGAGGCTGCGATTGCTTTGGGTCTGAAGCTGGTGAGCGGCACGGTAAAGCAACAACGTATTAAAGCTTGGGCAGAGTACGTTGCGCAGCACCCCGAGGCAGTATTGTACTGTTTTCGTGGTGGCTTGCGTTCCAAAATATCGCAATACTGGCTGTATGAACACACGGGTAAGGTTTATCCAAGTGTTAAGGGGGGTTATAAAGCGCTGCGCCGTTTGCTCTTGGACGAGCTGGATAGTTTTGCTACAAAATTTCAAGTCGTAGTCATCAGTGGTCGCACAGGATCTGGAAAAACGCGCTTTTTGCAGCAGTTTCCGCAAACCTTGGATTTGGAAGCCTTGGCTAATCATCGTGGTTCGGCTTTTGGGCCAAAAGTAACGCCACAACCCAGCCAAATTAATTTTGAAAATAACTTAGCACTGCAACTCATGCAGCATGAGGCTGCGGGTCACCACACACTGTTTCTGGAAGATGAAAGCCGTAATATCGGCTCAATACACGTGCCCGAGGCCATACTGGCGCAACTTAAAGTAGCACCGCTTGTCTTGCTGGAAACAGATGATGAAACGCGAGTACAGATTAGTTATCAAGAGTACGTCCTAGATATGATGGCGGCGTTTCGCGCTCATCACAGCGATGAAGCAATGGCCTTGCAAGCCTTTAGTGCTTATTTATTGGGAAGCTTACAGAAAATTCACAAGCGCTTAGGCGGTGTACGTTATGCCAATATTAAAGCCATGATGCAAGCTGCTTTGGATGAACAGACCTTAACCGGCCATACTGAGGCGCATTTGGAGTGGGTGAAAGTAGTTTTACTGGATTATTATGACCCTATGTACGACTACCAATTAGCTTGCAAAGAAGGACGAGTGGTGTTTCGGGGGGATGCAACTGCGGTACGTGAGTACTTGTTTTTGTGTGATACTAACGTTTAAAACGCAAGCTTTCCGGGTAAGGAAAGACATCTTCATAAAGGCCGCTGCGAATATTATTCTGTTTTTGTTGCCAATAGCTTGGGCTAAGCAAGTCTTTATGGTATTTCATAAAGATTTTGCGAATTTTGGGATTGGTCAATAAAAAAGTACCAAATTCTTCCGGGAAGACATCATTAGGTTCAACAGAGTACCAAGGCTCTGAACTGAACTCGTCTTCGGGAAAGCGTGGCGGCGGTATTTTACGGAAATTGCACTCAGTCATATAGGTGATTTCATCATAGTCGTAAAAGACAACTCGCCCTAACTGGGTGACACCAAAGTTTTTATATAAAAAGTCGCCAGGGAAAATATTCGCGGCTGCTAGCTGCTTAATCGCGTTACCATAATCTTTGACAACACGCTCTAATTGCTCGTCATCTGCTGTTTCCATAAAGATATTCAGCGGTATCATGCGGCGTTCTAAATAAATATGCCGAAAGATAATTTTGCCATCCTCTAAAGTAATACTGCTAGTGCAGGTATCTAGTAGTTCCTGCAATAAATCAGGATCAAAGCGTATGACAGGCAGTGCTACATTAGAATATTCCAGCATGTCAGACATACGGCCTACGCGGTCGTGGCGCTTAACTAGTTGGTATTTTTCTTCAACTTGCTGGCGGGTAAATTCTTTTTGCGGTGCAAATTTGTCTTTAATGATTTTAAAAACATAGCGGTAAGAAGGTAAGGTGAATACCATCATTACCATGCCACGTATGCCTGGTGCAATAATGAATTTATCGCTGGAATGGCGTAAATGGTGTAGAAAATGACGGTAAAAATCTGATTTACCTTGTTTATGTAAGCCTATAGCCGAGTAGAGTTCTGAGCGGCTGCGTTCTGGTAAAATTTTTTGCAGGAAAGCAATAATAGCAGAAGGCACTTGATGCTCAATCATAAAATAGACTTGGGAATAACTGAATAATACCGACAGTTGTTTTTCGCCCATGAGAATACTATCAATATATAAGCCACCTTTTTCATTATTCAAAATAGGTATAGCAAAACCTTGGTCATCACGGCCATTAATATAGTAGCCTACAATATAAGCCCCTTTGTTACGGAAAAAGGGTCGGCACAGTGTGCAAATCTGAAAGTTAAGGTGAGTTTTTCGCTTAGCTTTTCTAGGGAAGCGTTGCACAATGGCTTTGATTAGATTGCTAACATCTCGATCTAAATCCTCAAATGCTTGATTAAAACCAGCATCTTTAATAATTTGATAAATGGTTTTAATGAGTCCTGCTTGGCTCGGATAATAACAGCGATAACTAGTCATTTCCGAATCAGAAGATTCTATATAGTCAGTGGAAATAGCATTACGCAGAAAAATATAGTCATTCGTGTAATATTGGCGCGGGAACTGGCGACAAAATACTGAATTATAAAAAGTTTCCGCTAATTCGGGTTGCCGATGTGAAGATAACAGTTGCATATAGCAAAGTTTTAGGTTTTGCCATAAATCAGTATCTAGTTCTCGAATGCCGTATAATTCACGTACTAGTGCAATGGTTTCTTCAATACGGTGATCATATAATACAATGCGTTCGCGGGATGCGCGCTGTACGGCGTGCCAATCGGCAGATTCAAAACGCTGTCTTGCCCCTGAAGTAATTTGCTGAAAGAGGGTAAAGTGACGATTAAAACCTTCCAGTATTGTGGTGGCGATGTTACGGGCAAGTAAGGGCGATTGCTCTGACATAGCAATAAATCTGTGTGGGAAAACTACCAAGCATGGTACAGCAACATGAATGTGCACTGCAACAAAACGCTTTGCAATAAAGATAGCTTTGCGCTTTATGCAGTTTCCATATTTTCCAAAGTATAAGGTAAATCCAGTATGGTGACTGCGTTGCCTTGCAGTATTAAGGTTTCCTGTTGTGCTGCTTTTATTTTTAGTACGGCCAAGGCTTCAAGTACCCCGTCAGGATTGAGTGTGGCATTGAGTATATTACCTGCTTCTTTACCTTCTGCATTGATAATAGCCGTACCTACTTCAGGAAGTTTAACGCTGTCTGTACCGATGCGATAAGTCTGACGTTTATTTTTGCCCAAGTATTTGAGACGTGCTATCACTTCTTGTCCTGGGAAGCAGCCTTTATTAAAACTAATACCACCCAGCAGTTGTAAATTGAGCATTTGGGGAACCCAAGCTTCCATGCTAGCTAGGCTAATGTGTGGTATACCTGCGCTTATCTCAAAATAATCCCAGGCATTCAGACTCACTGCGGCTGCATGTACATTTAATTGATTCCACAAATTGCAGGCAGCCTCTAGTTCACCCCATATTTCAAAGCGAGGAACGGAAGCAGGGCGGCGGATAATCGTAAGATTATCTTGTTGTACGACATCGAGTACCTGTTCAGGCATTGTACCTAAAGCTTCACGTAAGCGTTGTTCACCCTTAGGATCAGCATAACCAAAATGTACCAGACTATCTTGCGCATCTTCCAATGAAACTTTGGAGCGCATAACAAAAATACGTAAGCGTTTCAGTACAGCTTCCAAAATATCGCTGGAGAGTGTTAGGTAATAAACACCTTGGCGCAGCATAATTTGCAAGTCGGTATAAGCGCGACCTTTGGGAGAATTATAGGAGCTGATTTGAGCACGTTGTTCGCTGACTAAATTAATGTCATTGCTTAATTGGCCTTGGAGAAAATCACGCGCATCCTCGCCACTGGCGGCAATTAAGCCTATATGGGACAAGTCGCATAATAGGGCACCTTGGGGGGGAATACGCCGCTCGCGTTCAGGATTGCCAAAATGTATGAGCTGCGAATTTTCAAATTCAGCGCCTTTATCCAGTAAGAACTGTTTCCAACCCGGTTTCATGCCAACTCCCTGTTTATAGTTATAGACAGACGAACTAAAGTTAGCGTGAGCAGATGGAAATGTCGAGAAATACCCCGAATTATCTGAATACGGGGTATGGGTTTGGTATTGTTTGCTTAGGTAAGAGTTTACTCAGCAGGCGGTACAGGTTTGTCTGCTTTTTCAGCCGCTTCTTCCTTATTCGTTTCAGCAGGCTTTTTTTCAGGTAGCAGAATCTTAACATCAGCGCCACTGCGCAGAGACTGCATATACTCTAGCATTTTCTCTTGCTCTAATTGACGTTTGAGTTGTGGCTTCATATTCTTCATTTCAGGCAGTTTGACATCGCGCTTTTCTTCCAGCTTGATAACGTGCCAGCCAAATTGGGTTTCTACAGGTTGTTTACTAACATTGCCCGGTTCCATGCTACTGACGGCTTCTGCAAAAGGTTTAACCATGCTGTCTGGTTTGAACCAACCCAGATCTCCACCCATAGGACCTGAAGGACCCGTGGATTTCGCTTTAGCGAGTTCTGCAAAGTCTTTGCCGTCGGCTAACTCTTTAATAATGCCTTCAGCATCTTCTTTGTTTTTCAGCAGTATATGCCGTGCTTTGTATTCACTCTTGGGCATGCTGGAAATACTTTTATCATAAGCGGCTTTGAGATCATCTTCTGTAATTTCCAAAGCATTGGCTTTTTCTTGCATCCAAGTATTCAGCACTAATTTGTCTTCGAAATTTTCAACTTTTTGTTTAATGTCTTCACGCTCTGCTAAACCAGCTTTTTTAGCTTCTTGACGCGCTAGTTCGGTAATCACTAAGTCTTCTAATAGTGCTTTTTCGTCAATCTGCTCAGGCGGCGCTCCAGAGCGTTTTGCCATTTCGAGAATGGCATCTAATGTGCCGCGCTCGATTTCAGTACCATTAACGATCGCTACAATATCGGTAGTTGGTTTGCTTGCAGTATTGGCGGTATCCGCTGGCTGAGTTGCCTCTGCCCATACTTGGGTTGTCGTGAAAGCCAGTCCAATTAAACTGACTGCAAGCCATTTATTTGTTGTGATACGCATTCTCGATAAATCCTTATTAGGGTAAAACGTGTTTAAAAGGTTTGACAGTTACTTTTCCGTACACACCGGCTGACACATAAGGGTCAGCACTGGCCCATTGTTGCGCACTGTGCAGCGAGTCAAACTCCGCCACAATAATGCTGCCGCTAAAGCCTGCACTGCCTGGGTCAGGACTGTCAATAGCTGGATTAGGACCTGCCAGTATCAATCGACCCTCTTCGCGCAACTGATGTAGACGCGCTAAGTGACCTGCACGCGCAGCTAGTCGTTTGTCTAAACTGTTGGCTACATCTTCGCCGATTATAACATAAAGCATGTTTTAGGAGTCTCCATTCGTAGCTTCGCTCATGTGTTTTTGTAGGTAGAACGCTTGTGCTATCACAAATACGATGGTTAATCCTAAAATACCAAACAGCTTAAAATCCACCCAAATCGCTTCACTGAAGCGGTAAGCGACGAATAGATTCAATGCGCCAATAAATAGGAAAAAGCCTACCCACAAATGATTCACTTTTTTCCACACCGAGTCGGGTGCTTGAAGTGCATGCCCCATCATATGCTGAATTAAAGGTTTACCTTGACCAAACCATTCACTGCCCATAAAGACCAGTGCAAACAACCAGTTTAAAATGGTTACTTTCCACTGAATAAAGGCTGAATCACGAAAAATTAATGTCAGACTACCAAATGCGAGCAGGAGGATCATAGCGATGAGGTGCATACGCTCTAGGCGACGGTAAACCGCATAATGTAGTAAATTTTGCAGTACAGTTGCCAAAATAATCACTAGGGTAGCAAACAGAATGGCGTGTTTGGAATCGTTTTGTGATAAAGCTATCCCGGGGATTTGGTTGACCACATCTATCCAGGACGCAGGTAGATCACCGAAGAATTTATAAGCAATAAAAAAAATGAGAACTGGAAAGAAATCAAACAGAAACTTCATATCTGTAATATTACCTTGAATGGAGAAGGCACACAAAGCGCCGTTGTATTCATTGTTAATTAGTCGTTATTAGCCGTCGTTTCAAGCTTATCCGACTATTCTCAGTGTATTTTTGAACGCTTACCTGTAAAATCCCGCCTTTTACAACGATAAGCAGCTCATGAGTCAGTATTTCCAGATTCATCCAGAAAATCCGCAAAAGCGCCTGATTCGACAAGCCGTGGATATTGTACAGGCTGGCGGTGTTGTAGTTTACCCGACTGATTCCAGTTATGCTATTGGATGTTCATTAGACAACAAAAATGCAATGGAACGCATTGTCAGCATTCGTCGTGTCGATAAAAATCATAATTTCACCCTAGTTTGTCGTGATTTGTCGGAGATTGCCCGTTATGCTCAAGTGGATAATATGAATTATCGTTTGCTGAAAACGTTGACGCCGGGCGCTTACACCTTCATTTTACCCGCTACTCGTGAAGTCCCGCGCCGTTTGCAAAACCCTAAGCGTAAAACCATAGGTTTGCGTATTCCCCATCATGTGGTGGCTCAGGCTTTTCTGGAGGCGTTAGATGAGCCTTTAATGTCCAGCACCTTGATTTTGCCGGATGAAGATTTACCGATGACGGATCCTTATCAAATCCGCTTATACCTAGAGCATCAGGTCGATTTGATTATGGATGGTGGTTTTTCTGGACATGAGCCGACAACGGTGATTGATTTGACAGGGGAGCGCCCCAGTATATTACGGGAAGGTAAGGGGGATACCGCTTGGCTAACAGAGCATTAAGGTTTTACGGATGAGTACAGAGGTAGATCAAATTATCTTTTACATAGCCGCAGGCATTATTCCAGTGCTGCTGGCAATTACCCTGCATGAGGCTGCGCATGGCTGGGTCGCTTACAAACTAGGCGATAGTACCGCTAAAATGTTGGGGCGCTTGACCCTCAACCCTTTTAAGCATATTGATCCTATTGGTACGGTCGCTGTACCCATTGGTTTGCTTGTGGTTTCCATGGCGACAACGGGGCAGGCTTTTACCTTTGGCTGGGCTAAACCCGTACCAGTTAATACCCGCAATCTCAAACAACCCAGACGGGATATGGCTTTGGTCGCAGTTGCAGGGCCACTATCGAATTTGCTGATGGCTTTGTTTTGGGTCGTATTATTAGCGGTTTTTGCCCATACCCTCCACCAGACATCCCTGGGCTATGGCTTTACTCAAATGGCAAGCATTGGTTTGATTTTTAATCTGGTTTTAATGGTATTGAATCTGTTACCGTTGCCGCCCTTGGATGGTGGACGGGTGTTGGCTGGTGTAGTGCCGCGCACAGTGGCGGATTGGCTGGATCGAATTGAGCCATATGGTTTTATGATTTTGCTGGGCTTGTTGTTTTTAGGGGTGTTGGACAGAATAATTGGGCCAATAGTTGGACATCTCTATTTTTTGCTGACTAGGCTGTTTTTTTGAGCCGATTGATTGAGCTTATTGATTTATTTTAACAAACTTTTCAATAGTAAGGATTAAACGTGAGTACAATGCCGTCGCAGAACCAGCGTGTTGTTTCAGGCATGCGCCCTACCGGTAAACTGCATTTGGGGCATTATCAGGGTGTGCTAAAAAATTGGGTCGAGATGCAAATGAACCACGAATGCTTTTTCTTTGTGGCCGATTGGCATGCTTTGACCACCCATTATGAAACACCTGATGGTATTGCAGGCCATGTAGAGGAACTGCTGATTGACTGGTTAGCTGCGGGTATTAGCCCAACGTCTGCAACCCTGTTTGTACAGTCGCATGTGCCTGAGCATGCGGAGTTGCACCTGATTTTGTCTATGTTAACGCCACTGGGTTGGCTTGAACGTGTGCCGACTTACAAAGATCAGCAGGAAAAGCTACGTGAACGTGATTTGGCGACCTATGGTTTTCTGGGTTATCCCTTACTGCAATCGGCTGATATTTTGCTTTATAAAGCTGATTTAGTGCCTGTGGGTGAAGATCAGGTGGCTCATGTTGAGCTGACACGCGAAGTCGCTAGGCGTTTTAATCACTTATACGGTCGTGAACCTAGTTTTGAGGAAAAAGCCGAGCAAGCAGCCAATAAAATGGGCAAAAAAAATGCTAAGCTTTACCGTGAGTTGCGGCGCGCTTACCAAGAGCAGGGCGATGTAGAAGCCTTAGCGAAGGGCAAGGCGATGCTGGAAGCTCAGCAAAATATTTCTCTGGGTGATCGTGAACGTTTGTTTGGTTATTTGGAAGGTTTGGGCAAGATTATTTTACCTGAACCTCAGGCAGCACTTACCAAAGCTTCAAAACTACCTGGTTTGGACGGACAGAAAATGTCCAAGTCTTATCAGAATACAATCCCATTACGTGAACCTTTAGAGGAAGTCGCAAAGAAAATCCGTACCATGCCGACAGATTCAGCACGGATTAGGCGTACTGATGTGGGTGATCCTGATAAGTGTCCTGTTTGGCAGATGCACGAAGTCTATACCGATGCGTCGGTTCATCAATGGGTGCAAGAAGGTTGTCGCTCAGCGGGAATCGGTTGTTTAGATTGTAAGCAACCCGTGATTGAAGCTATTAAAGTTGAGCTATATCCCATACAAGAGCGTGCTAGGGAGTTTGAAAGCGACCGTCAGCGTGTACGTAATATTCTGCATGAAGGTGCTGAAGCAGCTAGGGAAGTTGCGCATGAAACAATGGAAGATGTACTGGCAGCTATTGGTTTCACTCATCATGACTAGTCTTTATTAGTTGCGCGTGACCGAAGTTCAAACTGAAATGCCCTTCGCGTTGGTGCAAGGGGAACAGCTCTCTACATTGCCGGATGATTTATATATTCCACCGGATGCACTGGAAGTCATTTTGGAGGCTTTTGAAGGTCCGCTGGATTTATTATTGTATCTGATTCGTCGCCAGAATTTGGATATTCGTGATATTCCAATGGCTGAAATTACGGCGCAATACATGGCTTACGTTGCTTTGATGCAAGAGTTAAAACTTGATCTGGCGGCGGAGTACTTATTGATGGCGGCGATGCTGGCTGAAATTAAATCACGCTTATTATTGCCGCGTCAGGAAACTGTTGAGGGCGAAGAGGGTAATGATCCCCGTTCTGAATTGGTACGACGTTTGTTGGAATATGAGCAATTCCGTCGTGCTGCAAGTGATCTGGATAGTTTGCCACGCTTGGAGCGTGATTTTTTCGTGGCCACTACTGTAGCAGCTTTTGAAGCTGCCCCTATGCCTTTGCCAAGTGTACCGTTAGGTGATTTATTGCGAGCTTTTCAGGCTGTTTTGCAGCGTTCTGATCATTTTACCAGCCATCAGATTAGCCGTGAGCCGTTGTCAATTCGTGAGCGTATGACACGGGTATTGGCGGCTTTACAACAGCATCAACAATTAGCGTTTGCGGATTTATTTGTCATAGGCGAAGGACGAAGCGGTGTGGTGGTGACTTTGATGGCTGTGCTGGAATTATTGAAAGCGCATTTGATTGATGTTGTGCAAGCTATGCCAGACGGCTTGGACACGCCAGCTTACGCACCTTTGTATATTCGTTCACTGGAACGTGTTACATGAGTGCAGTACCTCAGCCTGAATTGCCGGTGATTTTAGAGGCTATTCTTTTAACGGCTGATACCCCCTTGTCTATAGAACAGTTAGCACATTTTTTTGCAGCAGAAGAACGTATTAGTCGTAGTGCGATTCGGGCAGCCTTATTGGTGTTAAGTGAGCAATGTTGTGGGCATAGCTTTGAATTATGTGAAACAGCTGGCGGCTACCGTTTGCAAACCCGTGCTGATTTCCGCCAGTGGGTTATTAAGCATTATGTAGCAAGACCACCTAAATATTCGCGTGCCTTTTTGGAAACCTTGGCCTTGATTGTGTGGCGCCAACCGATTACCCGTGCGGAGATTGAAGCAGTGCGTGGGGTGAGTGTGAATACCAATATTATTAAAACGCTGCTTGAGCGTGAGTGGGTGCGTGTTGTAGGACATAAGGAAGTGCCCGGTCGCCCCGAAATGTTGGGCACGACGCGACAGTTTTTGGATTATTTCAACTTGAAATCTTTGGATGATCTGCCTGATTTGGCCGATATTAAAGATTTGGATATTGAGCAGTTACACACACAATTATTGCAGTTGGACTCGCCTGATCATGAATCAGACGAGTCGCAGCTTATAGATAAAGCTTTAGTCAACCAGATTAGCGGCGACTGAGATTGCTAGGACGGTAAGTTTGCAAGCGATTCTGCCAAGCGGCTAGCATGCGTCCTTCTCGACGCTCAGGGGGGGCGTTGGCAATGCGTTGTACTAGCACATCATCAGCGGCACGCATGAATTCAGCCAGTGCATGAGAACCCGGTGAAACCTGTTCCATGTTTTGTAATACTTGTACCAATCCCCAACCCTGTCCATTGTAGCGTTCATTGGGATTGCTACCATCGCCTTGGAATAACAGATAATCCAGCAGAGGATATAAGCCACCCGGCGTACGCTCCAATGTTTGGTAGCTTTGCATCACTTTTTGTTTTTGTGCTGTATCCAACTGACGAGTTAAATGAGGCAGGCTACGCTTCAATTGTGCGGATAGGTAGTGGATTTGGAGGCTGGCGCTTTGTCGCATGAAGTTTTCCAGCTCTTTCATTTGTGGATCGTTTTGAGCACGTTCAAATGCCGCTTTGTTAGGCCAAGGCCCGCCACGTGTAGGGCGTTGTGCTAGCCAAGTTGGTAAGCGTGCTTGTTGCGATTCGGCGAAGGCTAAAAAACTAGGGAAAGTTTCCTTGAAGCGGCCACTTTTCCCTGCGGGATACCATACAAAACGTCCTATCCCTAATGAAACAAAGTTATCTTGCGAGTTCCAGCTTAGCAACGATTGGTTACCGCCATTGACCTGATTCCGATAAATACGTTGTGCGATCCAGCTTAGGTTGTTTGATGTATTGAGCTTTGATGAGGCTGCTATTGTATGTGTTAAGTTAGCTTGCCGTTGAGTTCTGGGTATTATCGGTGTAGGTCTATGAGTGATATTGGGTTGTAATTCCGGCGGCCTTACAATTTCAACCATTGGTTGTGGTACGGGAATAGGTTGTGCCGTGGGTGTCTGTGTGGTGGCTACTGCTGGATGAACATAAGCCGTGTGTTTGACCATAGGTAAAGCCTGTGGCTGTGGTCGTAAGGGAGTTAGTGTGGGCGGGGTTACCGCGATGGGTACTGCTGTACAACCACATAGCAAGGCTGTGCCCCCAACAGTCATTAGTATTTTTTTCATGAATATAGCCCTTGAGTATTTATGAATGATGATTATTTTCAGAGACTGTTGCTTATCATACTGTTAGTTGAAGTTTTATTCACTCAAAAAATGCGATTAATAGATACAATAAGCTAAAATTTGGCTGATTTTTAATCAATTCGTTGGATTTTGTGATTATGCTACCCAGCGTTCTATAATAAGTTCATGAATTTTGTGGGAGTTGACTGGGCATGGAAAAAGTATCTGTTCTGTTCGTCTGTATGGGTAATATTTGTCGCTCACCAACGGCTCAGGGTGTTTTCGAAACCTTGCTAGAGAAACAACAGTGGCGTCAATACGTTAAAGTGGATTCAGCAGGCACGCATGCCTATCACATTGGTGAAGCCCCTGATAGTCGTTCCCAAGCTGCGGCTGGTGCGCGTGGTGTGGATCTGACTGACCAACGAGCGCGGCGAGTGGAGCGGCGTGATTTTGATGCGTTTGATTATATACTGGCAATGGATAAGCAAAATCTGGCTGCTTTGCAGGCTATGGTACAAACACCTGCCCAGTATAAACGGATACAGCTTTTTATGAATTTTGCATCACGCTGGTCAAATTCAGAAGTACCTGATCCGTATTATGGCGGTAACTTAGGGTTTGAGCGTGTTTTGGACATGACGGAAGATGCGGCGGAAGGTTTATTGCGGCACTTGATGGGGCGGTATGTTTAAAACAAGGGAATGAGAATTGAAAAAAGGCTCGCTTAGGAGCCTTTTCTTTTATTTATTAGTCTGAGTGCATCCAGATAGGACGTTTCTTGACGGGGGCTTCTGGAGCAGTTACATCACTGCTAGCAATTATAGGTGTTTCCTGTTTAGGTGTTTCCTGTTTAGGTGTTTCCTGTTTAGGTGTTTCCTGTTTAGGTGTTTCCTGTTTAGGTGTTTCCTGTTTAGGTGTTT
>PDPH01000047.1 GCA_002747435.1 Pseudomonadota bacterium | reverse complement strand
ACAGTGCCGTAAAACATCGGACACTAAGCTGCTCAGTTCTTGTTGAGTAATGCCGCATAAAGCGTTGAAACGGGGCATTAAGGTAATATCCGTTGCTACGTTATAGCCGCTGGTCATATCGGCTAATACCAAAGGCGAAACACCTGTAATAAATACCCGTGCAATTTTACCCTCTGCCGCACTGGCCTTAATAATTTTGAATAGTCCTTTTAAAATACCTTCGCCTTCCAATAGTTCACGGTAAGGACGAGTATTGTGTGCATCGCGTACTAAGACTGCATTGGCAAAGTTGTCATATTCATCAATCAATAAGTAAATCTGATGCCCATGTTCCTGAACGATCGTAGTTAGTTGTTCAAAAGACGAAAGTGCATTATCGCGTAATAGATTAATTTGCACATTGGGCAGTTGTTCACGGTATTGATTAATAAAGCCTTGAATACGTACATTGAGGTGGTCGAATAGGTTTTGTTTGATCTGTTCAGCACTGCCTTGGGCTAAGACATTGGAAAAATCCCACCGTAAAATCAGGTAACGATTATGCTCCGGGCTTGGATTGCTTCCCATTGCCAAGCCGCCAAATAGCGTCTCGAATTGGTCAGCCGTTTTAATATCGTAGTAATTGGCTAGAGTGGATAAGAGTAAGGATTTGCCAAAACGACGTGGGCGCAGGAAGATCAGTTGTTTGCCTGCTTCTTCCAATAAAGGAATATGCTGAGTGCGATCAAGGTATAGATAATCCTCGGTGCGGATGGCGTGGAAATTACTAATCCCATAAGGAAAGCGAATCATGTAGACAAATCTCTAAAATTGAATAGCTTCAGGATAGCATAAGATAGCTTGTTTACTTTTCCAACTGTGTGACATCGCGCACAGCGCCTCTTGATGCTGAGGTTGTCAAGGCTGCATACGCGCGTAAAGCCGCACTTACCTGACGATCACGCTTTTCCGGTTTCCAAGCTTGGGCACCTTTAGCTTCCATAGCCACACGCCGCCCCGCCATTTCAGCCTCGCTAATCCGTAGGTTAATAGCGCGTTTAGGAATATCAATATCAATGGTATCGCCTTCTTGCACCAAGCCAATAGCTCCCCCTTCAGCCGCTTCGGGGGAAACATGACCAATGGATAGCCCTGATGTGCCGCCTGAGAAACGGCCATCGGTTACTAAAGCACATACCTTGCCCAAGCCTTTAGATTTTAAGTAAGAGGTGGGGTATAGCATTTCTTGCATGCCAGGGCCACCACGCGGGCCTTCATAACGAATAATAACGACATCACCCGGCTTGATTTGATCGGTCAAAATGCCAGAGACCGCTGCATCTTGTGATTCAAAAATACGCGCTGTGCCAGAAAACTTCAAAATACTTTCATCCACCCCCGCTGTTTTGACCACACAGCCTTCTTCTGCAATATTGCCAAAGAGCACCGCTAAACCACCATCTTGTGAATAAGCATGTTCTTGATTGCGAATGCAACCATTGACACGATCCGTATCCAGCTTATCCCAGCGCTTGTTTTGGCTAAAAGCTTCTTGAGTCGGCACATGACCCGGACCTGCTTTGTAAAAGGTATGCACAGCCTCATCTTGATTACGCATAATATCCCATTGTTCCAAAGCCTTACCCATTGTTTCACTATGAACCGTTTTACAACTGCGCTCAATTAAGCCAGCGCGATCTAGTTCGCCTAGAATCCCCATAACGCCGCCCGCCCGATGTACATCTTCCATGTGATACCGTTGAGTGGCTGGAGCGACTTTGCTCAAGTTAGGTACTTTACGACTCAGGCGATCAATATCTGCCACGCTAAAATCAACCCCTCCTTCTTGAGCAGCGGCTAATAAATGCAATACCGTATTCGTTGAGCCACCCATGGCAATATCCAAAGACATTGCATTTTCAAAGGCAGCTTTATTTGCAATGGAACGTGGCAAAACAGATTCATCATTCTGTTCGTAATAACGTTTGGCTAGTTCAACAGCTAAACGACCCGCCCGTAAAAATAGTTCCTTACGATCTGCATGGGTCGCCAGCAGAGAACCATTCCCGGGCAAACTTAAGCCCAATGCCTCTGTTAAGCAGTTCATGGAATTGGCAGTAAACATGCCGGAACAAGAACCACAGGTAGGGCAGGCAGAGCGCTCCATTTGGATCACATGTTCATCCGTTTCGTGAGGATTGGCTGCTGATACCATGGCATCAACTAAATCCAGTTTGACACTTTGGCCACCAATGAGCGCCTTGCCTGACTCCATCGGGCCGCCCGAGACAAACACTACTGGAATATTCAAGCGCATGGCAGCATTGAGCATGCCCGGGGTGATTTTGTCGCAATTTGAAATACAAACAATGGCATCTGCACAGTGTGCATTCACCATATATTCCACGGCATCGGCAATGATTTCGCGCGAGGGCAGGGAGTACAGCATTCCGCCATGTCCCATCGCAATGCCATCATCGACTGCAATGGTATTAAACTCCTTGGCAATGCCACCATGTGCCTCAATTTCACGCGCTACCATTTGCCCTAAATCTTTCAGATGGACATGACCGGGGACAAACTGGGTAAATGAGTTAGCTATAGCAATAATCGGCTTTTGGAAATCCTCATCCTTCATGCCAGTAGCACGCCACAAAGCGCGTGCACCAGCCATATTGCGGCCTGCGGTCGAAGTACGGGAACGGTATGCGGGCATGGCTTACTCCTGAGATGCTGAAATTTTTCTAGCTTGAATGCAAAAGGGGCATTCTAGCGCGGAGTGGGGAGGGAGTCATATTAAAACAATTTGCATGTCTGTTGATAGGGTAGTGCTGTTATGCCATCACTGAATGAGAGTGATTCACCTGTGTAAATAACGGTACTGCTGCTGAGTGGATAATTGTTTTTAGTAAAATGCCATAAACCTTTTTTAAAGCTTTGATTCCAGGTCGAGGCTGATTTGATTTCTAGTCCGTGTAGCTCACGACCGGACTTGAATAATAAATCCAACTCATGACCATTGCTGTCACGAAAAAAATAAAGATTGGGCGTTAAACCTTGGTTGTATCGTTGCTTGAGTGCTTCCAGTATCACAAGGTTTTCAAAGAGTTGTCCCACTAAAGGATCACGGCTTAACTGCTCTGGCTTTTCAATATCCAGTAGATAGGTCAGCAAACCTGTATCGGTAAAGTAATATTTAGGCGACTTAATAACACGTTTGCCAAAATTCTCAAAGTAGGGGGGAAGTTTAAAAATGATAAAAGAAGCTTTCAAAATAGAAAGCCAGTGTTTCACCGTTTTATTGTCAATACCGACATCATTACCTAGCGATTGGTAGTTAATAATCTGGCCGGTTCGACCAGCCAATAGTTTAATAAATTTTTCAAATAGACTGGCATCACGCAACTGAATGAGTTGACACACATCTCTTTCGACATAGGTTTGGTAATAATTGGCATAAGCTTGGTGTGGACGTTGTTGCTGATTTTATGCCCGCCCGGTTGGATTCAGGCCACTAATGCAGGAATTGAAATTTGCTATGAAAAACCGGGTAGATAAAATTGTCGTGTACAAAGTGAAATGCTAAGCTTAATAACGCAGTATTTTGGAGTTGTCTATTTGGAGGTGTCTATGAAATTCAGTCCGATAGTATTTTTATTTTTCTTCCTTTTTATGAACCCAGCTAATGCAGAGTTTCGTGGCTGCACAGCACAATATAGTGATAATGAAAGATTACAGTTTTTTGGTCAGTGTGTACGTGATGGTGTAGAAGCTGATAGGTGTGCGTCAAAAAGTTGTTGTGAACACTTAACAAAAGATTTAGCGGCAGCCCAAGGGGTATGTGGTTTTTCAGAAAAATCACCAACTTTCTCAAGACAAGAAAGGTTTGCCCTTTATGTTTCCTGTGTTTCTGAACCAGACAAAGATAACATGGTAAACAGTAATTGCTGTGAGCACCTAACATCAGGAGATGTGAATATTTTAGGTGACAAAACTGACTGTGGAAAGAAAACCTTTAAGGAGAGAGTCGCTTCAGATTTGGATTGGATTGAAGAAACTGGTGATAGGATCATAAATATATTTAATAAATGGTTCTAGCACGAACCTCCGTACACGAAAAAATTATAACTACTTGATTTAAAGTAGATAAATTTCAGGAGTTGAAGACCGTCGGCGATCTGTCGCGCTCTCTTGCGACCAAGTAAAGGAGTTTGCAATGGATCGAGCCGACGGACTACGGAACAGCCTAAAAGATCATCTGGGTTGAAGCAAGTTCCGTCTGATTTGTTTTGTCAGTATGTTGCTGGCTGTGCTACGTGTTCAGCGTATGAATTTAAGCCGTCTGGCTAAGGCCACTCCAGTCAACGGGAACGCATGGCCTTGAGACTGCGCGTGATCATCCTGTCATGGTATTTTATGTAAATATGGATTTCAATTCCTGTTTTTCATGACATTGATCTTACCTAGCCATTCCAGCATGTCGCATCTGCAATTATATAAAATCTTTTGAGGCCGCCATCCAACCGCAGCCTCTGGGTAATGCGGTAATCCGAGCTATTTACTCCGTTGGCATCCCTGACATGCCCAGTATATTCCAACCGCCATCAACATAAGTAATTTCACCGGTAATGCCAGATGCCAAGTCTGAACAGAGAAAGGCCGCAACATTGCCGACTTCTTCAATAGTGACGTTGCGGCGCAGAGGGGCATGTTGTTCAAAGTGATCAAGCATTTTACGGAAGCCTGTAATGCCGGAAGCGGCGAGGGTGCGGATAGGGCCTGCTGAAATGGCGTTAACACGGATACCTTGTGGTCCTAAGTCAGCAGCCATAAAGCGCACACCGGCTTCTAGGCTGGCTTTGGCCATACCCATGACATTGTAGTTTGGAATAGCGGAAACTGCGCCCAAGTAGCTTAAGGTCAGCATAGCTGCATTGCGTTTCTGCATCATGGGGCGAGCGTAGCGTGCTATCGCTAGAAAGCTGTAAGCACTAATGTCATGTGCTAGTTGCGAGCCTTCCTTGCTGGTGTTGTCTACAATACTGCCCTCTAGCTCTTCTTTGGGGGCGAAGGCGATTGCATGAACCAGTATGTCAAAGCCATCCCAATGTTCGCCAAGTTGTTTGAAGGTATTTTCGATTGCTGCATCGGTACTCACGTCACAGGGCAACACAATCTTGGCATCCAATGCTTCAGCAAATTTTTCTACACGGGGTTTGAGTTTGTCGTTCTGGTAGGTAAGTGCCAATTCAGCACCTTCGCGGTGCATGGCTTGGGCAATGCCATAGGCGATGGAGCGATTGCTGGCAATGCCAGTAATGAGGGCGCGTTTGCCGCTGAGAAATCCCATGATGACTCCTTGGTAATACTCTATCGGGTGCATAACAGTATAAGATGGTGGCTAAGCTGCATCCATCAAACTATTGATGTTATGCTTGGTTTACATTAATTGCGCAGTATACACGAAGAATTATGCAAAAAAGACTCACTGCCCGTGACGGGGTGCTCTATATCGTTTTATTTCTGCTCTTGGCGCTAGTGATCCTGATGATGTATCAGTTTGATCGTCTGTGGGACAAGGTTGATCAAATGCAGACTGCTTTATCGGAACAAGCGCGGGATGTGCGTAACTTGCGAACGGCACTGTCTTCGGGACAGTTTGCAGTGATGACTCATCATGCTGCTGCTCAGGGTCAAGTACAATCTCCGTCTCCCAACGCTGTTGTAGCCGCTGTTTCTCCCGCATTTCAGCGAGCGTATGCAGCCACACAGCAAGCGGATTATGCGCAGGGTGATTGGAGTGTGAATTCTTTTGGTACAAACCTAGCAACGATTACACCCCTGGTCTCTACAGATGCTAATGCCACCACCGTTCAGGATTATGTGCTGGAAACGCTCATCACCCGTAACCCAGATACATTGGAGTGGGAAGGCTTGTTGGCGCGTGACTGGCAAGTGAGTGAAGATGGTATGACCTTTACGTTTCAATTGCGTGATGATGTGACTTTTTCTGATGGGCAAACAATGACGGCTGAGGATGTGGTGTTTACCTTTAATTTTATTATGAATGAAGCGATTCAAGCGCCACGCTATCGTGCCTATCTGGAAAAGATTCAGTCTGTGGAAGCTACTGGCAAGTATGAAGTGGTTTTCACCTTTGCCGAACCTTATTTTGAAGCTTTGGAGTTGGCAGGGGCAGGGATGGGCATTATGTCTAAGCATTTCTATGAGCCTTATTTGGAAAGTCCGCAGGCATTCAATGAATCCAAAGGTCTGTTATTAGGTACTGGTCCTTATCGTTTGGAAGATCCAACGGCCTGGACACCTGATCAGGGCAATGTGGAGTTAGTACGTAATGAGCGTTACTGGGGGGATGTGCAGCCGTCTTATGATCGTGTGCTGTGGAAGGTCATTCAGAATGACAGTGCACGCCTGACCACTTATCGTAATGGCGATATTGATGCTTATGGTGCGCGTCCAGTGGAGTACGAAAAGCTGAAAAACGATCAGCAGATTATGGGTAAAAGCCATAACTATGAATATATGTCGCCCGTAGTTGGCTATAGCTGGATAGGCTGGAATCAGCAACGAGGCGGCAAACCGACTTTATTTGCAGATAAGCGTGTGCGTCAGGCCATGACCTACCTGACGGATCAACAACGTATTATTGATGACGTGTTCTTGGGTTATGCCGAGCCTGCGATCAGTCCTTTTAGCCCACGTAGTAAGCAACATGATCCTGCACTGCAACCCTATGCTTTTAATCTGGATAAAGCTAAAGCGCTGTTAAAAGAAGTTGGCTATGAAGACCGTGATGGGGATGGTGTGCTTGAAAACGCTGAGGGTCAGCCGTTTGAGTTTAAGCTGACTTATTTCGAAGCCAGTGAAGATACTAAACGTATGGTTTTGTTGCTCAAGGATATTTATGCCAAAGCGGGCATTAAGATGATTCCTTTCCCGCAAGAGTGGCCGATTATGCTGGAAGCAATGGACAAGAAAGATTTTGATGCAATTACATTGGCTTGGACGAGTGGGTTAGAAACCGATATTTACCAAATGTTCCATAGCTCGCAAACCATGCCTGGTGGCGATAATTTTGTGAATTATAAGAGTCCTGCATTGGACAAGCTGATTGATGAAGCACGCGCCACTGTGGATGAGGAAAAGCGTATGCCTTTGTGGCAGGAAGCTGAGCGGGTTATGTATGAAGAACAGCCCTATACTTTTCTATTACGGGGTAAAACCCTAGCCTTTTATGACCAGCGTATTCATAACCTGCAAATGACTGGTTTGGGTCTAAACCGCGCTTTCAAGCCACTGGAAACCTATGTGCCTGGCCCAATGCAAAAATACGCTGATTAAGTAAGGTGGGTGGTTTATGTTGACTTATTTGCTTAGACGTATCTTATTAATGATACCCACCCTGCTAGGTATTACGATTGTAGTATTTTCAGTGATGGTTTTATCTCCTGGTGGTATTGGTGCACAAATTGCGTCTGAGACGATGGACATGAAACCGCAAGAGCGGCAAGCTATTATGGCTTATTACAATAAGCGCTATGGCCTTGATCAACCCGCACCGATTCAATACTTGCGTTGGCTGAATAATGTATCGCCGATTGGTTTCGAGGTAAAGGATGACGGTTCGCTGGGAGCATTCTCTTTTACCAAAGGCATGGATTTGGGCGATAGTTTTCATTATGGCCGTCCAGTTGGTGACATACTTGCCGAACGTATTCCCATCACTTTGCTGCTGAATATTATTACGATTCCACTGATTTATATTTTGGCAATTGTCATTGGTGTCAAGGCGGCAACCGATCGGGGTGGGCGTTTTGACATGAGTTCCAGTGTGATTATGTTGGCACTGTGGGCGATTCCGACCATGTTGGCTGGGGTGTTATTACTGGGCTTTTTTGCCAATGTGCAGCATTGGCAATGGTTTCCTACTGCCGGTATTGGCAGTCGTGCTGCGCAGAATATGCCCTTTATGCCGTACTGGGGGTCATTATGGGATGTGGCTTTATTATTTCTTGGTGTGGTGATTGGAACGGGCTTGGCCGTGTGGGTCAGTCGTTGGTCACAGCGTTGGCCACGCGCTTGGGTTGCAGGTGCGGTAGGTATTGCCTTGGCTTGTTGGATGGCTTGGTCACATGCTGATTTTGTCTGGGTAAACTGGGTTTTATTACCTGTGTTAGGTGGCTTAATCGGTTTTGCTTTGGGCTGGTTGCAAAATGATGCGCTACGAGTGGCAACGCTGGGCATGATAGGCACAGGTACTGGAATACTGCTGGCAACGCAGTTAATGGGGGATGGTTATATACGGGGTTTTTTATTTGATCGTATCTGGCATTTGGTTTTGCCGGTGTTGTGCCTGTCTTATGGTGGTTTTGCTGCTTTAGCTAAATTGACCCGCACGTCTTTATTAGAAAACCTGAGTTCAGATTATGCGCGTACTGCTCGTGCTAAAGGTTTGTCTGAGCAGGACGTGTTGTGGAAGCATGTTTTTCGCAATAGTTTGTTACCGCTGATTACAGTCTCTGCGGGTTTATTGCCTAGCTTGCTGTCGGGTGCGTTAATTGTAGAAAATATTTTTAGTATCAACGGAATGGGGCAGTTGGCTGTTGAGGCGGTAAAAAGTCGTGATCGTGAAATGGTCTTATCGATTACGTGGATAAGTGGCTTTTTGACCTTGATGGGTTATTTGATGGCAGATTTTTTATATACGCTGGTTGATCCGAGGGTGAGCTATGACTAATCAGGCTCAACAAATCAGCCGTGATTCATTTGGACGACGTATCTGGAAACGTACTTTGGGGGGCGTTGGGGTCAAGTTTGCTTTGGCTTGGCTGGCTATCTTGATGGTTATGGCCGTATTTGCCCCATTTTTGGCAAACAGTATGCCGCTAATTATGCGTAAAAATGGCGAAATTACTTGGCCTGTTTTGTCTTATCTCAGCATAGAAGATGTCGTGGTATTGGCTGCGTTTGTGATTGCCTTGATCTTGTGGGGCTTGCCATTACGCTTTCGTTCTTGGCTGATTGGTTTTGTCGCTTTGACAGCCGCTGTTGTGGTGTTGGCGAATGTATTGATTAAACCGCCGCAATTGATTATTTACTCCGACTTTCGAAGTTCAGAATACACAGTGTTTGATTGGCGTGTTATGCCGCCAGTGCCTTATGCACCAACGGATTATTTGCGTGATAGTCAGCAATTGCCTTTGCAGTCTCCCGATACAACGCATTGGATGGGCACAGAAGAAAACGGTGGTGATGTACTTAGCCGTATGATTCATGCTTCCCGTATTGCCTTGAGTATCGGTATTGTTGCTACCGGCATTGCGATGGTGATTGGCATTATTATTGGTGGTTTTATGGGATATTTTTCCGGCGTGGTCGATATGATTGGAATGCGTTTGGTGGAAGTCTTTGAGGCCATTCCGACACTGTTTTTATTACTGACCTTCGTGGCCTTTTTTGGGCGTAGTTTGTACATGATGATGGTCATTATCGGCCTGACTAGTTGGTCAGGGTACGCGCGTTATATCCGCGCTGAATTTCTGAAGTTACGCAAACAGGATTATGTACAGGCGGCTATTGCCAGCGGTTTGCCGCTACGTTCTATTTTGTTCCGGGACATGCTGCCTAATGGGGTTGCGCCTTTGTTAGTCGGTATGAGTTTTGGTGTGGCAGCCGCTATTTTGGCTGAGGCAACTTTGAGCTTTTTGGGCTTAGGTCTAGTGGATGCGCCGTCTTGGGGGCAAATGCTGAATCAGGCAGTAAAGTCAGCCACTTTTAATTGGTGGATGGCTGTATTTCCGGGGGGCGCTATTTTCCTGACCGTGTTTGCTTACACTTTGTTGGGAGAGGCTTTCCGTGATGCGATTGACCCAACCTTGTCACGTACTGCCGGAGTGAACTAATGAGCGATATTGTGCTGGATGTGCGCGATTTACACACGTATTTACGGGTGGGCAAGGAAGTTATTAAAGCGGTTGACGGGATGAGTTACCAAATTGGGCGTGGGGAAACGTTTTGTTTGGTCGGTGAGTCGGGTAGTGGCAAATCCATTTCAGCCTTGTCGATTATGCGATTGTTGCCACCGGGGATAAGTGCTCATCCTAGTGGGGAAATCGTTTTTAATAGTAATACAGGGTCACGCGATTTATTAGGCTTGGATGAGCCTGATTTGCGCCAGATTCGCGGTTCACAGATTGCTATGATTTTCCAAGAGCCCATGACTTCGCTGAATCCTGTATTCACCATCGGCGATCAGATTATGGAAGCCTTGCAACAGCATCATGTAGGTTTAAGTCATGCTGAAGCTTTGGAGCGCACTATTACAGCCCTAGAGCAAGTGCATTTACCGAATGCGCATCAGCGAGTGCGTGATTATCCGCATCAGTTATCCGGTGGGCAGCGCCAACGGGTGATGATTGCTATGGCCTTGGCTTGTGACCCTGAATTATTGATTGCCGACGAACCCACCACTGCGCTGGATGTGACCGTACAAGCGGAAATTTTGCGACTCATGCGCGAGTTGCAAGATAAAACAGGTATGAGCATGTTGTTTATCACGCATGATTTCGGCGTGGTAGCGGAAATGGCGCATCATGTCGGTGTTATGCGCTATGGCAAACTGGTCGAGCAGGGTACAACCCAACAGGTATTGCGCCAAGCTCAGGATACTTATACCCAGCAACTCTTGGCGGCTGTGCCGGAGAATTTGGTAAGACGGAGAAACCCTTCCCAGTCTCTCCATGTCAGGAGAGGAGGAGCATTTTCTGATGATGGTGTGTCTTTCTCTGACCAAGAGAAGTTTAGCGAAGGGGAAGAATTCCCCCTCATCCAAGTCAGACACCTGAAAGTATGGTTTCCGATTAAAAAAGGTGTTTTCCGTCATACAGTAGATCATATCAAGGCGGTGGATAATGTCAGTCTGGATATTCCCAAGGGGCAGATTGTTGCATTAGTCGGGGAGTCTGGTTGTGGCAAAACAACTTTAGGGCGAGCGATTTTGCAGTTGGAAAAACCGACCGCAGGCAGCGTGGTGATACATAATACCGAGCTGCTTGGTTTATCTCACAAAGCCTTACAAGCTTGGCGTGCAAAAATGCAGATTGCTTTTCAAGATCCGCAGTCTTCCTTGAATCCACGCTTGCTGATTAACACGGTGTTGACTGAGCCAATGAAAACGCATGGTATTGGTCATTCGGATGAAGAACGTATTGAATTGGCTGGGCAAGCTTTGGAACGTGTACAGCTCACACGAGATTACCTATGGCGTTATCCACACGAATTTTCTGGCGGGCAACGTCAACGCATAGGCTTGGCGCGTGCTCTTGTTTTGAATCCAGAATTTATTGTTTGTGATGAAATTACTAGTGCCCTAGATGTCTCAGTGCAGGCTGAAATCCTTCAATTACTACTGGAACTACGCGATGAGCGTGACCTAACTTTGCTTTTTATCACCCATAATATCGGTGTAGTGGAGTATATCAGTGACCAAACGGTAGTGATGTGCAAGGGAAAGATAGTGGAGCAGGGCGTGACAGAACAAGTGTGCGGTTCGCCACAAGAGCCTTATACACAAACTTTGTTAGCGGCTGTGCCTAAATTGAAGCTGGGCTAATGGCTGTGAATTTATTCGGTGCTGTCACTTTTCCACAAGTAGCGCCCCACCGCGAGCCACGCGCCTAATAAACCAAGTAACATACTAGCACCTAGTATTTCTAAGCTCATTATGCTATCGACGCCGCGCAAAACAAAACTACCGCCATAAAGATTACTGAGTTCACTAACGGGTTCTATCAAAAATAGTAGGGCAATGTGTACAATCACTAGGCTGATTATTCCGCCAAATAGACCTAACCACAGTCCATTATAGAGAAAGGGACGGCGAATATAGGCATTGGTTGCGCCAATCAGTCGGGTAACGGTGATTTCTTCTTTACGGTTTTCAATATCCAAGCGAATGGTATTGCCGACCACTAGCAAAACAGTGAATGCCAATAAAATGGATACGACCAATACAATACGGTTTGCAATACGCAAAATGGCACGTAGGCGTTGTATCCATTCGACATCAATTTGTACGTTATCGACTTCTCGGTAAATCTCTAATTTACTAGCAAATTGCTGAATATCATGATCCGTTGAGCCTAGTAAGCTGAGCTTGGGCGTAATGATTAATACATGCGGTAAAGGGTTTTCATCTAGCGTTTCTAATGTTTCCGCAAAGCCGGTGATTTGGCGGAAATTAGCCATCGCTTCATCGCGCGTTACAACCTCTACATTGACGATTTCTGGGAGATCAGAAAGTAATTCAGCACGATCTTTGGCCTGCTGCTCAGTTACATTATTTTTTAGAAAGATAGTAATGGTGGGTACTTCACGTTTGCTGTCCGTCAAGGATTGCAGATTTTTTAGCAATAAATGCAAGCTAGTGGGTAAAGACAATGCAATCGCAATGGCTGCCAAGGTAATCCATGTGGAAATAGGATTAAACCATAAACGGTTCAAACTGAACTGGATGGCATGACCCTGTTGGTTTAGCCAAGCATCCAATGGACTAGTACGCTTGGGGCGATTTCTCTTAGGGGTGTTATTCGCCATTACTCCACCTTTTGCAGGACAATAGTTCGTTTTTGCATGCGATCAACTAAGGCATGGTCATGGCTGGCAATGAGCACAGTTGCGCCAAGATCATTAAATTGGGCAAAGGTATACATAATGTCTTGCGCCAATTCAGGATCAAGATTACCAGTGGGTTCGTCAGCCAGTATAATAGTAGGGCGGTTAACAACTGAACGAGCTATACCCACACGTTGTTTTTCTCCAGCAGACAGCATTAAAGGAAAACGCTTGGCCTTGTTAGTCAAACCTACTTTGTCCAGTGCTGCTTGAACGCGACGGCGAATTTCAGAAGGTCGCATACCAGAAATTAGTAAGGGAATAGCAACATTATCAAACACATTGCGATCATAAAGTAGATGTGGGTCTTGAAAAATAAAGCCAATGCGTCGCCGATATGCAGGTATTTGACGACGGCTGAGGCGATTCAGTGGGCTGTCACCGATCAGTAGTTCGCCTTGGGTCGGGCGTTCTAAAAGAGCAATCAGTTTTAGTAGTGTACTTTTACCGCTTCCTGAATGGCCGGTAATGAATACCATTTCCCCTGCCAAAATGGTGAGATTAACGTTATACAGCGCAATTTGGCCGGTTGGATAGCGCTTGCTGACTTGTTTAAACTCTATCATTGTTTAATGTTATTGCCAGACAATAGCGCTGAAGTAAAGTCATCAGCACTAAAAACTTGCAGATCGTCAATGCTTTCACCCACACCCACAAAGCGCACTGGAATTTTTAATTGTTCAGCAATGGCAAAGACCATGCCGCCTTTAGCTGTACCATCCAGTTTGGTAATGGTAATGCCGGTGACATCCAGTGCTGCATTGAATTGTCTGGCTTGTACTAACGCATTTTGCCCAATACTGGCATCTACAATCAGCATAATTTCATGAGGTGCTGTTTCATCCAGCTTTTGAATGACACGTTTGACTTTTTTCAGCTCATCCATCAGGTTGGATTGGGTATGCAGTCGGCCAGCCGTGTCCGCGAGTAATACATCAATACCGCGTGCTTTGGCGGACTGCATCGCATCATAAATAACCGATGCAGCATCTGCGCCTGTGCCTTGAGCAACGACCGGAATATGATTGCGCTCACCCCAGATACTTAATTGCTCTACAGCGGCTGCACGGAAAGTATCGCCTGCGGCTAGCATGACCGATTTGCCCTGCTGTTGAAATTGCTTGGCAAGCTTGCCAATGGTGGTGGTTTTGCCGGCACCGTTAATACCTACCATTAAAAGTACGGTAGGCTTATTTTCTAATTTGATTTCCAGTGGCTGTGAGACGGGTTGCAGGATTTGAGTCATTTTTTTGTGCAAAGCCTGCATCAAAGTGTCAAGGTCGCCTAATTGTTTTCTATCAACTTGCTCAGTTAAATCGCGCATGATTTTTTGAGTAACTTCCATGCCAAGGTCAGCCATGAGCAAGCGTGTTTCTAACTCCTCGAGGATTTCATCATCAATGTGTTTTTTGCCATGAATCAGCCGATCCATGCCCTGAGTAATCGTGCTACCTGTTTTGGATAGCCCCTCACGTAAACGGCCAAACAGTCCCTTTTTTGGGGCGGCTACTTCCTGAGGTGCTGCTTCAGGTTGGCCGCTAACATCTTGTTTTTTTTTCTTTCCCAGTCCAAACATCGTAGAATAACCTGAACAGTTTATGGCGATAGAATTAATACTGTCTGCTGTTTTTGTCGTTCTTTAGCAGCAAGTTTTCATTAATGTCGGGAATACTACCACTTGACGAACAAATTCGTAATAGCCAATCGCCCCGAGTCGTTAAACCATCGTTCTGCTCGTAAGGCAGGTGCTAATCAATTACGCATCATTGGTGGGCAATGGCGCAGTCGCCGCTTGTCTGTTGCTGCTGTGCCTGGTTTGCGTCCTACACCTGAGCGAGTGCGCGAAACATTATTTAATTGGTTGCAATCGGATGTGGCTGGCTCACGTTGTTTGGACTTGTTTGCGGGCAGTGGGGCTTTAGGTTTGGAGGCTTTATCGCGGGGTGCCGCCTCTGTAATTTTTGTGGAGAAAAATAAACAAGCTTATCAGCAGTTACAAGCAAATATCCATAGCTTACAGGCTGAGGGCGCACAGTTGTTTAGGCATGACGCATTGACTGTATTGAAAGCTGAGCAAGTGCCGTTTGATTTGATTTTTTTAGACCCACCCTTTCACCAAGATTGGCCAAAGCGAATTTTAGACTTGATTGTTGCAGGTGCTTTATTGCACCCTGCGAGTATGGTTTATCTGGAACATGAGATGAGCTACAAACTGAATCCCCAAGATTGGGGATTGGAGATTTACCGAGAAACTCACGCAGGCGAAGTATATAGTTGTTTACTCAAGCCAATAGTTAGCACTAGTTGAGCCATTGTGAGTCATTGGTTTTGTGTGTATTTATTGCGGAAATTGGGCTCTGCCAGTTGGCAGGCAAGTATAACAATAATTCTAATTCTTAATCGTATATTATGGGAGATAGTTTAATTTATGGGGATCTTTGCTGATTTGGGGTTCTGGTCTTTGACCGGAATTACTTTACTGTTAACGCACATTACGATTGCTGCTGTTACTATCTTTTTGCACCGTAGCCAAGCTCACCGCTCGGTAGAATTGGGTCGTATTCCTGCTCACTTTTTTCGCTTCTGGCTTTGGCTGACGACGGGTATGGTCACACGGGAGTGGGTTGCGATTCACCGTAAGCATCATGCCAAATGTGAAACGGAAGAGGATCCGCATAGCCCGCAAATTTACGGTATCCATAAGGTTTTATGGGGAGGTGTCTGGCTATATCGCAAAGAGTCACGTAATCAGAAAACCCTAGATTTATATGGTCGTGGCACGGTAGATGATTGGTTAGAACGGCATATTTACAGCAAATACCCATTTGCGGGTGTTTTGCTGATGTTATTTTTGGATGTATGGCTGTTTGCTTGGGCAGGTCTGTGGGTGTGGTTGGTACAAATGTTGTGGATTCCTTTCTGGGCGGCAGGTGTGATTAATGGTATTGGGCATTTTTGGGGTTATCGTAATTGGAATAGTGCTGATGCTTCTACCAATATTTCTCCCATTGGCATTATTATCGGTGGTGAAGAGCTGCATAATAACCATCATGCCTTCGCATCGTCAGCACGTTTGTCTAGCCAGTGGTATGAGTTCGATATTGGCTGGATGTATATCCGCTGCTTGGAAATGCTGGGTATGGTTAAGGTGCGTAAAGTTGCGCCACGTCTTAAGGTTGATACGACCAAGTCGATTGTTGATTTTGAGACCGTTACTGCTGTACTGGGTAATCGTATTCAAGTCTTGTCGCATTTTGCCAGACAGGTGGTCAAACCAACTATCAAAGCCGAGTTATGCCATTCTGCCCGGTCTTGTAAGGAAAAGTCGCGCACCGCTCGTAAATTGCTTTTGAGTGCGCAAAACCTTGATGCCACAGCAAAGGCGCGCTTGCAGCAGATTTTGCAAGAAAGCCAAGTATTGGAAACGGTTTATCTTTATCAACAGCGTTTACAGCAGCTTTGGGAGCGCACGGCCATTTCCCAAGAAGCACGTTTGGACGCGGTGCAAGATTGGATTGTGAATGCGGAAAAAACAGGTATTATTGTATTAGAAGAGTTTGCTCATCGCTTGCGTGGTTATTCTGTTATAAAAACATAGAAATGACAAACGACATGTCAAATCAAAGGCCAAGCAAGGTCAAACCAATGCGTGGATTATCAGCTAGGCATCGTATTTGTAGCCCACAGAATAAACCGAGTGAATCAAGTCGGTGTCGGGGCTAAGTTCAGTAATTTTTTTGCGTAACTTTTTGATATGGCTGTCAATAGTTCGATCACTAACAATACGGTTATCAGGGTAGGCACGTTCCATTAGCTGCTGGCGGCTAAAAATACGTCCTGGTTGGGAGTGTAAAGTATCAAGTAGTTCAAACTCGACTAGAGTCAACACAACTTCACGATTGCCTAAGCTTATGCATAGGCGTTCCCTGTCCATGTGGAGTTGATTGGCAGAAGAGGGTTTTCTAGGTGTTTGTGCTGTTTGCGCTTCAGTTGCAAGGAAGTCGGGTTGGCTACGACGCAATACAGCTTTAATGCGAGCAATGACTTCATGTGGACTGAATGGCTTGCAAATATAATCATCTGCACCCAATTCCAATCCTAGTAAGCGGTCAATTTCCTCTGCACGCGCCGTTAGTATAATGGTCGGCGTATGTTGGTCTTGTTGGCGCAATTCTTTACAAATGGCTAAGCCATCTTTGCCAGGTAACATTAAATCCAGCAGGATCAGTTCGGCTTGATATTGTTGTAACCATTCACTGGCCTGTTGGCCGTTGCTAATCCAGTGTGTGTTGTAGCCTGCATTGTGTAGGTATTTTTGTAATAGCTCGGCAATTTTGGGCTCATCTTCCACAATCAAGATTGGCTTCATGCTAATCCTCCTGAGACGCTTGTCTTATAAAGGTAAGCGTAGTGTTATTTTCAGGCCACCTAAGTGGGAGTGTGTAGCCTGAATCGCTCCATTATGAGCTGTTACTATATTATGACAGATGCTTAAGCCAATACCTGCACCACTAGTTGTACGATTACGTGAATGTTCTACACGATAAAGACGTTCAAAGAGTTTGGGGAGCGAGTCGTTTGGTACACCGGGTGCTGAATCTTCAAATATAATAGTGATAGTGTGTTTGTCGAGTTCAAGCTGTGCACTAATGTGTACTAGGCCAGGCGAGTCAGTATAGCGCAGACTGTTTTTGAGCAGATTATGAAAAAGCTGTTGTAAGCGTTGGGCATCGCCGTGTAGATAGACTGCTTGTTTGAGTAATGTATCAGTATTGAGCTCTAGTGCTTGCTCATGGAAGCGCTGGGTGAATTGATTAATGCTATCACGGAGGATTTGTATAATATCGACGCGTTCTTTTTGGTAGCTGAGTGCGCCATTATCCGACATGGATAAGGCATAGAGATCATCTACTAATCTTTGTAGGTGTAATGTTTCTTGGTGTAGGGATTGTATGGTTTGTGGGTTGGCGGTATTAATATCATCCTGAATCGCCTCAATTTCACCGCGCAATATAGACAGTGGAGTGCGTAGTTCATGCGTTATATCCATCATCCACTGTTGTCGTGCTTGTTCGTGTTGTTGCAAGCGAGCAGCTAGATGATTGAAGTCGTGGCTCAGTTGTCCTAGTTCGTCACATCCTACAGTGTGAATGCGAGTGGCATAATTTCCGTCAGTTAACTCACGGATACCACGGCGTAGAAGCGAAATCGGCTTGACCATCTGACGTGAAAGTAGAAAAGTGACTAATAGGCTGATGAGTGCATTAAGCATATCAAACTTCTGCAAGTTGCATCATCGCACCTACTTTAGTCATGGTTTGTTAAAGTTTATTATTTGGTATTTAATAGCTGATTTTTAGCCATAAATGACCATCCTTACCTGAAAATTTGACACGATCTACGGTTACGGTTCGTCCTGTTGACAAGAAGTCAATATTGCGTGCCAGATTATTACCTTCTTCATCAGTACGTTTGCTTGGGGGAGCAGCACGTACATTAGCCCCCCAATTCAGTACATAGCGGTTGCCAGCATGTGGTAATTCATTGGCAGCTATCTTTAAGCCAACTTTAACCCACTGATTATTTTTGTATTGACCTGCATAAATCCAGCCCGTCTTGTCAGGTGTATTGGTAGTAGTTTGTGCTTGAGCAGCATTTTTGTTTGTTTTCGTTTGCTTAGACGTGTTGGTCGTTTTATTTTCTGGAGGCGAACGGGTTTTTTCTGAAGAAGTGTTGGGTGTGTTACTTGTTTTTTGAGCAGAAGCTGGTGTTGGAATAGCGGAAGTCGTAGTAGTAGAGCTTGTTGTTGGCTCTGCTTGAGCATTGCTTGTTTGTTCTGTTTTTTCTGCGGAGGAATCTTTATTTTTTGAGCTCGTTTGTGTTGTGTCAGTGGGTGAAGTTGAGCTTGTTATTTTATGATTGCCCGTTTCGTCTGTTTGATTTGGGGTAGCCGCGATCGTATTAGTTTTATTTTTTGCTGTTTGGTTATTTTTTTGATCTGTTTCGGTCTCAGACAGTGTGTCTGTAGAAGTTTCTGCTGTCCGAGTGTTTTTTGGATCTGTTTCAGTCTCAGATGGTGTGTTTGTAGGGATTTCTGCTATCTGGGCGTTTTTGGGGTTTGCTTCTATTTCGGTCGATGTAGCCGATGTATCAGGTGCTGAAGATTCAGGCGGAATACTTGGAGCAGTGTCAGTAGATGGCTGTTTAGTTGTCGTGGTGCTTGGGGCTGTTGTTGGCGTGAAGGGTTCTGCAACTTCGATATTTGCCTGTGTTGTATTGCTATCTGTTGTTTGTGCATCAACAGTGGTTTTGTTTGACTCAATAAGCGGTATTTGTAAAGGCGGTGGTGTTTCTGGAATGGTGGTTTGAGTTGGTGCAGGATGACTAAATAGACTAGAACTCATCAAGAGCCAGCTTAATAATGCGCCACTGGTGAAAATAGTTAAAGCCAATGTAAGAAATAGACGAGATGAAGTTTGACCTGAACTATAACGCATGGTAGTAAGCAATCCTTTGCGGCAACGGCGGTTGCACAATCAAGCAATAATCATAATGGTATGCAGTCAGTCTTTCCTGATGGAAAGTAAAAGCAAGCCCTTAATTACTCAAAGCCCTGATTGTAAACATCTGGCGTATAATTTTCAAAACGTGTGTACTGACCTAGGAAAGTCAGTCGACAAGTACCAATAGGACCGTTGCGTTGTTTTGCAATAATGACTTCGGCAGAGCCTTTCTCGGCTGATTCTGGATTATAGACCTCGTCACGGTAAATGAACATGATAACGTCAGCATCTTGTTCGATCGCACCTGATTCGCGTAAATCTGACATTACTGGACGTTTGCTTGGTCGTTGTTCCAAGCTGCGATTGAGCTGAGATAGCACGATAATCGGTACACTAAGCTCTTTGGCCAGACCTTTTAGTGAGCGAGAAATCTCTGATACTTCATTGGTGCGATTTTCACTTTTGCTATTGCCTTGCATCAATTGGAGGTAGTCAATGACAATCAGTCCTAATGGCCCTTCTTCACGTACCAGACGTCGCGCACGAGCACGAACTTCATTGGGAGAGAGGCTAGGGCTGTCATCAATAAACATGGGGACATCAGCAAAAATTTTGACGGCGGTTGCAATGCGTGGCCAGTCATCTTCAGTTAACTGACCTGTGCGTACCCGATGTTGATCCACGCGCCCCATTGATGATAATAGGCGCAAGGTTAATTGCTCAGCAGGCATTTCCATACTGAAGACGGCCACTGGTAACTTTTTGTGTGCGGCAGCGTATTCAGCAATATTCATGGAGAAGGTTGTCTTGCCCATAGAGGGGCGGCCAGCGACAATGACCAAGTCACCTTTTTGCAGGCCAGAGGTCATTTCATCCAAGTCAGTGTAGCCTGTAGAGACACCCGTAATGCTTGAATTAAGCTTGCTAAGTTCCTCAATGTGATCCAGTGAGAGCTTCATGAGCGTTTTTAGCGGACGGAAGGAACGAGTGTTTCTAGTACCTTGCTCAGCAATTTGGAAAACTTTTTTTTCCGCTTCGTCCAAAAGTTGCTTGCTGTCTCGTCCTTCCGTATTAAAAGCCGAATCTGCTATTTCTGTACCGACACTGATTAATTGCCGCAAAATAGATTTTTCGCGCACAATATCTGCATAAGCACTAATATTGGCTGCACTGGGCGTATCTTTCGCCATGATAGCAAGATAAGCTAGGCCACCTGCATCTTCCAATTGCCTATTTTCTTTGAGCCATTCGCTCAGTGTAATGACATCAAGCGGCTTCTGCTGACTAGCCAGATAGCTAATAGCGCGAAAAATCAGACGATGGTCTTGGCGGTAAAAATCTTCTTCTGACAATTTATCACCGACTACCATCCATGCCTCATTATCCAGCATCAAGCCTCCAAGCACAGATTGCTCAGCTTCGATGGAATGAGGCGGTATTTTCAGTGATTCGTAAGTATCAGCCATAAATGAAGTTTAGCGAAAATGACGTTTAGCAGCTTGGCCGAAAAGAGAGCAATTTGATGAAGAGTTGGGCAACCTACTGACTTCCCAACTCATTCACTCACAGCGCAGATAGAGACGCTTTAGTCTTTTTCTGCTTCAACAATGATCTTGATAGAGGTATCAACATCGGTATGCAAATGTACACCGACTTCGTATTCACCCAGCAAACGAATGGAACCACTAGGCATGCGAATTTCACGGCGTTCAATTTCAACCCCCGCTGCTTTGACAGCTTCCGCAATTTCAATGCTGGACACTGAACCAAACAATTTGCCTTCGCCACCTGTTTTGGCTTTGATGGTCAAAACCAAATCTTGCAGTTGTTCACGGCGCGCTTCTGCTGCTGCCAGCGCGTCATTTGCCGCTTGTTCAAGTTCAGCACGACGCTGTTCAAATTCAGCAATATTGTCCTTAGTCGCCATTTTGGCGCGGCCAGTAGGTAGTAAGTAGTTGCGGGCATAGCCAGAGCGCACATTGACCACCGTACCTAGAGGGCCGAGGTTTTCCACTTTTTTTAGAAGAATGACTTCCATCGTTCTCACCTTTTACTTCAGGCTTACGCCTGTCAAAAATTCCAAAATTCGTTTAATTAAGCAAGCTAGGCAACCAAGCCGCTATTAAAAATCCTTAGCGCTGTGGGCGACGGGACAGATAAGTCCTAAAGTCGGCTATGCTGTCAACCATACCCAGTACAGCCAGTAATAAGCCCATTTGCAGTGGCAATAATAGTAAAGGAATATACAACCCAAATAACCATTGCCAAGGCAAATTCAGTAGGGTGATACTCCCGTGTATTACGGCTACGCCCTGAAAAAGAAATACGGCCAATCCGACAACAATAAGCCCTACCAATAGCGGGGTAGGATTGAAAATAGCTGCTAGTATGACAGCACTTAAGGCTATACCTACTTTTTTATTCAGACGCAGTTCTTTCAATTCTGCTTGGAAACCCCCCGGGTTGTAGAGCTTTGCCTGCCAATGGCGCGCCAGCATCAGTGATAACACCAAGGCTATACCAAGACCACTCGCTAGGAAACCTGTCAAATAGGGCGCTGCACCTCTCAGCAAGCTTTGTATATCAACATTGTTAAACTGTTGTTCCAGTTGCTCAATGTTTGTCAAGCTATTAATCGCTTGTAGCCAAACTGTTTCAGGATCATCCACGCTGAGATGAAAAGCTATGACAGCCAAGCAGCCTGTAGCTAAGATGCTATAAAACACTTTAGGCCAAGAGGCTGTATTAGCGAGTAGTGCTGCCAGTGCAATGACCGGCAACCATTCCAGCAAAGTTGTTACAAATCCACTCCAGTTACGGTGTAGTACAAAGCCAGCAACACCCACAGCCAGCGCGGCTATTAATGCCATACTTAGGCCGCGTTTCCAGCCCATGCGTAGCGTAATTAACCCTAAGGCACCATTACTGAGCAGACCCATTAAGGGTAGGTAAAAAGAGACAATAGCAAACAGCACTATAAAAGCTAGCGCCTGCAAAGGGCCAGACATAATGAATGCTGCCATGAATCTTTTCCTGCCTTACGGTTTAGTCGCTATGGGCATTACTGGTGATAAGGCCAGAGTTTGTTTGCCATCCCATTGGTTACACATGCGCATTTAGTTGTGCTTATCAGTGTAAGGCAATAAAGCCAGATAACGGGCACGTTGAACAGCACTGGCCAATTGGCGCTGGTAATTTGCTTTTGTACCTGTAATACGGCTGGGGACAATTTTGCCGGTTTCAGTCACGAAAGCCTTTAAAGTGTCTAGGTCTTTGTAATCAACCTCAGTGATGCCTTCGGCGGTGAAGCGGCAGTATTTCTTGCGACGGAAATAACGTGACATAGTGTATTCTCCTTGGGTGCTTATTCGTCGTCAGACTCAGCATCGCTGCTGTCATGCGATTCATCATTTTCCACTTCTTCGCGGCGTATTGGACGCTTGTTGAGTTTGCTTTCATTTTCTTTATTGAGAGGGGAAGCTTCCGTAATGGCATGATCGCGCCGAAGGGTCATGGTACGGATAATAGCGTCATTGAAGCGGAAAATACTTTCTAGCTCGGTGAGTGTTTCTGCGTCACACTCGATGTTCATCAGAACATAATGCGCTTTATGTATTTTATTAATGGGATAAGCTAGTTGACGACGACCCCAATCTTCTAAGCGATGGATACTGCCGTTATTTTCAGTAACCAATGCGCGGTAACGTTCCACCATCGCGGGTACTTGTTCACTTTGATCTGGATGAACCAGGAAGACAATTTCGTAATGTCTCATGAAGTCTCCTTGTGGATTAACAGCCTCCTGCCCTGAGCAGTGAAGCAAGGATGAGCGGACAAATGCCGCCTAGGATAAATTGCATATAAACAAAGGCGCGTAAGTTTGCATGAGCAGCTAATGCTTGTCAATTGCGAGACTTCTCTCATAATGAGGCTTTGCCTGAACTTTGATTCAGTGGGCTTTGGTGCTATTTTCCTGAAAAAGCGGGGGGCTTGATCTAAACTCGTTGCATGCGACTGAAAGTCAAGTGGCTTAATTAAAGAAACAAATTATAAAGGTAGGGGTGGGGATGTGAATCAGAGCGTCTCACTGGAGACATCTAAACTGAAAAATCCATATGTCTCAAGATTTTTGCTAGTAGAGAGCGGTTCGCCTGTGCGCTTGGATCTTGAAATGGCATTGCAGCATTCTTTTCCAACGGCGGATATTCAGCATTTTTACTGTGAGCATTCAGTTGATTGGCCTGAGTGGCTAGGCCAAGGGTACGATCTAGTGATTGTTCGCTGTGATGTGCATATGGCGGAGGCAGCACAATGGCTGGAGTCTATACGACAGGTAGATAAGTTTAATCGACGCCGCCCTTTATTGGTGCTTATGCTTGAGCAGCATGAGGTGCAGGATGACTGGTTTCAAGTGGCTGATTTGTGTTTGTCCTCACAGAGCACTGCTAGTGAATTGGCGTTACGTATGGTCTCTTTATTAACAGTACGCCGAGTGTTGCAGGATTACCCTTTGCATCTGCCTGGTTGGAAATTGCTGGAAGTTTTGCACAATAGTGATAATGCAGTGATTTTTTTGGCTGAGCAGGCACAGGGGCAGCGTGCAGTCATTAAACGATTTAAGTTTGCAGTAAAAGGAGTGGATCGCCGTGCGTTTGCCAGTTTTATTGCAGATACGAACAGCCTAGCAAGGTTGCAACCGCCAGGTTTAGTTAAAATGTTAAGTGCTGGTGTGAGTGAGGATGCTGTTTATTTGTTGATGGAGTATGTGGAAGGTGAAAATCTGAAGCAGATACTGGCAGACTTAGGTAAAAATATGGGGGAGCAGGATACTAGACAATTGCTGAGCTGGTTTAGGCAGATCGCTGAAACATTAGGTGTGCTCCATGCTTTATCCATGTTGCACCGTGATTTGAAAACATCCAATATCTTTATTCGTTCTGATGGGACGCCGGTGTTATTGGACTTTGGTATTGAAGGGCGTTTATTACTTGATACCGGCTTTTTGCGTGAGGATGAAATTTACTGTACGCCATTTTATGTGAGTCCAGAGCGTATTACGGGTGAGCCTGCCAGTGTGCAGTCGGATTTATATGCTTTGGGGGTGTTATTGTATGAGTTATTGCTGGGGGAAAAGCCTTATCTTGGTTCGTCTTTAGCAGAAGTGTTGCAGAAGCATGTATTTGATCCCATTCCCCAACTGCCTGTACAGTTCGCCGTTTATCAGCCTTTAATTGATAGGCTTCTAGCCAAATCGCCAGAGTGGCGTATGCAGTCGGTCGATGAGGTATTGACTTGTTTAGACACTTTGGAGTCATCTATTTCATAGAATTAAGTATGCTTTGGCTTTATTATAAGAAATATTAATTTATGACTTCAGTCGGTGTGTAATTTTTGTTACACTGACCAGCTCAATTTATTCAATAAAACAAATTACCATGTTACGTTTCCTATTGCTGTTTCTTTTAGCGCAGCTTGTGTTGTTTGGGGTCGAAATGTTACAAGCCGTGCAGCAGACCGTCATACTGCCTTGGACGGGTTTGCTGGCTAACGTCAGTGGTTGGCTTATATCGCTGTTTGACGCTAATGTGTATGCTTCCGGCAAGGTGCTAAGCAGTCTTTCCACAGGCTTCGCTGTTTCAATAGAGCCGGGTTGTAATGGTGTGGAAGCCATGATTGTTTTATTAGCCGCTATGATTGCTTTTCCAGCGCCTGGTGTTTATAAGCTGAAAGGTTTGCTATGGGGCTTTGTTGCGATTCAGGGTCTGAATTTGCTACGTATTATTAGTCTGTTCTATTTGGGGCAGTGGAGCCAAGCTGTGTTTGACTGGGCGCATCTTTATATTTGGCAAGCTCTGATTATGCTGGATGCGCTCATTGTCTTTTTGATTTGGGTGCACTATTTGCCTGAAACAGGGCGTACCGATCCACCTAATTTACCGGCTGTGGCATGATACATCATCCACTACACCGTTTTATGTTGAGAGTTGTGCTGTTTTTCCCACTGGCTTTCTTCGTTTGGTATGTCAGCGCTCGGTGGCACTTAGCGCCGGTGACTTGGTTGACGGGGGTCTTGTTAGATGTTTTTTTTCCAGAGTCGGTGTTGTGGCTTAAGCTGGAGGGTCATTATTTGATTTTGGCCTCTAATTTTGGTCATGATGCTGTGGGTAATATCGTATCACCGCCCCCCGCAGAAGATTTACTGGGATTTCATTTGAATCCCTTAATCTATGGTTATAGTTTGCCACTGTTGGCTGCATTGATATTAGCTGTGTCCGGGCAAGATAAGTGGTTGAAGCTGCTAGCTGGCTTGTGTCTGCTTCTACCTGTAGAAGTATTTAGTATGTTCTTTAGTGTATTAAAAACGCTAACCTTTGATGTGGGGGCTGCGTTCCAGCAGCAACAATCTATAACTACTTGGCAAGCGGATATTATTGCAATGGCTTACCAAAGTGGCACATTGTTACTACCTATGATTGCGCCTTTAATTATTTGGATGGCATTAAACCGTGATTTTATTGTGCAACTTGCACCGCGCTTACAGCCAGTATTAGCCAAATAGATAGTTTCACTCCTACGCTGCTAAATCTTGGGGTTTAGAGTTTCTGATCGTTGTTTTGTCTGCGTTTCCAATGTTGTATATCAACAACGTTCTCCCCGTTTGTTTGAGCGTTATAGTGTGGGTTGCCGAGTAGTATGGAGGGGTTTCCCTCAAGAAACTCGCGCATTAGGCGTAGTTTTAAGCTATTCGGAAAACGGGTGCTCGTTTGCGCATTTTCCAAAGCGTCTGCTTCCTCTTCAGTCAATGAGTCTACTAGCATTTCCCAGCGTTTGAGTAAGGCTTCTTGTAGTTGCTGGCTATTGTTTTCGAATTGGCTTACAAGCTCATCAGGTAGTGAGTCTAGGTAAGCATCCGTATTGTCCATCATATTGTCCTGATACAGGGAGTCCAAAGTCTCTAAGAGTTCCTGTAACCACTGTGTTTCGGCATTGCGAGCGAATGGGTCTATGTTCTGCGTGGGTTGGCCATCTTTGATCATATGCTTGGTTTGGCCATACTTTTGCCAAAGCAATTGCAAGCGTGAAGTTTGTTGGCGAATACTGTTTAAGGGGTGTTCTTCTTGGGTGTGTTTTTCAGATAATAAAAAGGTCGTTGTCTGTAGTTGATTACATAATTGTGCAGCTTGATACAAAGCGCTGACATACTGAAATGGATCAAAGCTGAAGGTGATGATGCTTTCTTCAAAAGTATCTGCTTCTTCTAGTTCTATATTGAGAAAAGGCTCGTAATGCTCGTAGACTAAATCCCAAAGAATTTTGCCGTCATGATGCTTGACGAAGATGGCGGACTCTAACTGAAAGCGTGGATTATCAGGTGATGCAGTAATGAAGTAATAGTCACCTGTGGTTTGAGCGCTGTCGACTAACAGATTGAAATCAATCAGTTCTAGCGGAGCACTAAAAACCTGCGCGGGACTATTATAGTTATCCTGTATGTTCAGATACAGGCTTGGGAGACCACCCTCTAAGATGAGGGTAATAGACAAACTTTGATCCATTAAGGCAGTATATCCACTAATGCTGGGCACTATGCTAATGCTGAGATCATCTTTTAGTTAGCGCTGTTACTACTATCAGATGGGCGGTTTTGCAGAATAAAGACGTCACATTCTGCATGCTTTAAAATGGTAGAAGCAGTTGAGCCCATCATAAAACCCAAAAAACCTTTATGGCTATTATGGCCTACAACGATCAAATCAATGCTATGCTCTTTGGCATAAAAAATAACGGCATCGCTAGGCGTGCCATCAACAACTTTTAAGCCTACTGTGTCAGAGAAGTTAAGTTGTTGTCTGAGTTCTTTGAGATTTTTGTACGCTGTTTCTAAATGTTGCTCCTGAAGCTCAGGAGGGATAATCAGTGCGGCGGGTTCGCCAAAGGGTTCAACGCCCATTGGATAGTCTTCAATCACATGGATGAGTGTCAATGGGGCTTGATAATACTGTGCCAAATCATGCGCCCGATAGGCAATGCGTTGGCTGATAGGAGAAAAATCTACTGGGCATAAGATATTTTGATAGCTTTTCATAATGGTCTCACAACGGTTAAATGTTCTATGCTTTCATTCTAGCTTGAAATGATGAGAAATAGGATGATTCTTGTGTTCATAGCTAAAGAAAGACAAGCCCTTAAAAGGATGAGTGCATGAGTAATTGGATGTTCAGGCGAGCTACTGATATTTTGCTGGCCTTGATAGTGATGGTCGTACTGCTGTGGTACATATTAACTCAGCCGGTATTTTCCTTTTCCTTAGGTGCATCTGCACTAGACAATATAGAAAAGCAAGCGTTTGTTCAGAGCCGTCAAGAGCTACTGTCGATTTACGCTTCGACAGATAATGTGAGTGATATTTTTGATGCCACCAGTGATTTTTTGTTTGATCGTCTATCTAAACTAGGTGTGGCAGAACAATTAGACAGGGGCGGTGGGCAACGGGTGATTAAAATGAGCCTAGGAACAGCCTCTGAGAATAAGCTACTGATTACGCTGCACTATGTTGTGTTGGATCACCCTTTGACTGAGCCGCTAACGGCGACCACTGCTTTGCTTGAGTTGGCCTCCCAACTGAGTACTAAAAAAGAAACGGCTTTACAACTTGAGTTGTCTATCTTTTTGCATAGAGCGGATGATTTGTTAGATAGCCTGATCAATGCCAGTTTGTATCAGGTGGAACAAATGGAGCAGTACAATCCTGAAACAAGCACAATTTTATTGTTGATGCCAGGCATGAATACACCTTATGCCGCTTACATGGGAGGACAGTGGCGTTATTTGAATTTGCTGATGCCTTCATCACGCAGTGAACTGGCTTTGTATGGACGCTTGGATGATACCAAATCATTGCGTAAGCTGAAAAAAGCACTGAATCAGCAGGGTTTGAACAGCATAGCTTCCCTGAGTATTCCTGTGCATTTGCCGGGGGTGCAGCCTTCGCCTTTGAAACAATATTGGGATCGGGGCTTGCCTGCTTTTTTAATGCAAACGCATATGTTGTTGCATGATCAGGATTATCGACAGCACGCACGTTTTGTTAAGGCTTTCAATGCTTTGGTAGAAACTGGCTATTAGTTGCTCATTAAACCGCAGGTGAATGCAATATTTACCTACGATTAACAAGAGACTTTCGCCCCTTTTTTTGTTATAAATACGTCCTCAGTTGATCGGGCAACCGCTGTTTTGTTGCAAATATTATTTTTGTAACAAAAGGGAGGAAAGTCCGGGCTCCATAGGGCAGAATGCCAGGTAATGCCTGGGCGGCGTGAGTCGACGGAAAGTGCCACAGAAAATAAACCGCCTTGAATATACTTAGATATGCTCAAGGTAAGGGTGAAAAGGTGCGGTAAGAGCGCACCGCGCCACTGGTAACAGTGTGTGGCAGGGTAAACCCCGTTCGGAGCAAAACCAAATAGGGATGCTATGGTGTGGCCCGCATTGCATTCGGGTAGGTTGCTTGAGGCCTATGGCGACATAGGTTCTAGATGAATGGTTGTCCACGACAGAACCCGGCTTACAGATCGACTGTATTTATTATGTTCTCTTATCCTCAAAGGCTTAAGTAATAAAAATTTAAATCCGTTTAAGCTGCCTAATGTTGTTTCTTAAGAATCCAGTTTAACTTTCTTGTTTTAATCAATTCAGCTTTATTTCTTTTAAAAATACTTTAGCTATTTTGCTCAACTAATTGCACTTTAAAGCTTTTCTTAGCCATTTAATTGACAGCTTGGAATTCAGCTCCTATCATTCAATTATTGGTGGAATAAAGTGGGAAAAAGTGGTCTGTTTTCCCGTTTATAGGTCGGAGGTGGGCTAAAGTGGGTTAAAGGCATATGTTCCGTGGCATCTCAAACATCTCGATCGATATCAAAGGAAGGCTCTCCATGCCTGCCAAGTATCGTGATGCCATTGTAGAAAGTGCTTCTGGCCAGATCGTTGTTACCGTCGACCATGCAGATAAGTGCCTCCTGATCTATCCAATGGATCAATGGCTAAAAGTTGAGCAAACCTTAATGAGTTTGCCCAATATGAATCGGCGAGTACGCAATATGCAGCGTTTGATTCTAGGCCATGCGGCTGAACTTGAGTTGGATACACAAGGAAGAGTCCTACTACCGGCGCCGCTACGTGAATATGCCGGTTTGGACAAGAAGGCAGTGCTAGTAGGTCAAGCCAATAAGTTTGAGTTATGGGATGCGGATACGTGGCAGGTAGCTCGTGATCTTTGGTTGCAGGAAGCTCAGGATGAAGATGAGGCAGTGGACATCTTCAACCAGGTTTCCATGTAATGAGTAGCCACTTACAACATGAAACCGTTTTGCTGAATGAGGCGGTGCGGGCTTTAAATATACAGGCAGACGGTATTTATATCGATGGTACGTATGGTCGGGGTGGGCATTCAGCTACCATGTTGAGCCATCTGAGCGACAAGGGACGTTTGGTTGCCATTGACAAGGATGGAGCTGCCATTGAAGCGGCACGTTTGCGTCATCAGGGTGATAAACGCTTTGTTATTTGGCATGGTTCGTTTCGAGATTTTCCGACTGCTTTACACGCAGTTGGCATTGAAAGATGCCCGAACGGCTTGTTATTGGATTTAGGGGTCTCTTCACCCCAGCTAGATGATGCCACGCGTGGGTTTAGTTTTAGGCGTGATGGTGATTTAGACATGCGTATGGATGTCTCTAGGGGTCTTAAAGCCAGCGAATGGTTGGCTAGTGCCACAGAGCAGGAAATAGCAGCCGTATTGTGGCGTTATGGTGAAGAGCGCTTTTCTCGGCAGATTGCGCGTAATATTGTCAAGTCTCGGGTAGCAAAGCCTTTGCTGACGACCTTGCAACTAGCTGATTTAATTGCTCGCTCCATCCCAAAGCATGAACAGGGAAAACATCCAGCAACGCGCAGCTTTCAGGCGATACGTATAAAAATCAATCGGGAGTTGGAAGACATTGAAACAGTTTTGCAGCAAGCCAAGGAGTGGTTAGCGCCCAATGGAAGGTTGGTCGTAATTAGCTTTCACTCCCTTGAAGATCGCTTGGTCAAACGGTTTATGCGTGAGCAATCAACACCGCCACGTTTACCAAAAGGTTTGCCTGTTATGGAGACCAATACGAATGTGGCAATGAAACTGATAGGTAAACCAATACGCGCTTCGGCTGATGAAGTTTCCATAAATGTCAGGGCGCGCAGTGCCATCATGCGTGTTGCTGAGAAAGTTTAATTATTTCAACTATATATAAAGTGGCTGTTGAGTAATGAATCGTTGGCACATGGGTAGCTTGATCGTTTTGTACATAAGCATTGTAGCCATGGCTATAATGGTAGCAAGCAATCGTCATCATGCTCGTCAATTATTTATTGAGTTACAACAGCTTGAGAAAAAGCAGGTGCAATTAAACTCCAGTTGGAGTGAGCTAGTTCTAGAGCACAGCACCCGTCTTAATCAGGGGCATGTAGAGCGACGCGCCAGTAAGAAGCTGGATATGCAAAAACCGACCGCAGAGAATATCAGGGTGATTCGAGAATGAAACGTCGAAAAACAATATCGCCTGTTTTTCAAGGAAGACGCAGGTTTCTGATGTTGGCCTTATTGGCTATCATTGGCGTTTTATTGTTGCGTGCGGCTTGGTTAGAAGTCTTTCAAAAAAATATGCTGCAAGAGCGTGCTGAGGAGCGGCAGACGCGGGTGGTCAGTGTGCCTGCTTACCGTGGCATGATACTGGATCGTAATGGCGACCCTATGGCGGTTAGCTCTCCAGTTGAATCTTTGTGGTGTAATCCTCGTTTATTATTGGCTGAACGCGACAAGCTACGTGATGACTACGATATTGCTCAGCAGATTGGTACAGCAGCGGGGGAGGATGCGGCTACTGCGGGTGAGCGTTTTGTGCGCCTTGAGCAGGGTTTAGCTCGTATTGAAACTTTATTGGATAAGCCGTCGGGTGAATTACTGGAGCGTTTGCAAGCTGCACGTGACAAAAGCTTTTTCTACTTAGGACGCCAGTTACCAATTGATTTAGCTGAAGAAATTTTGGCCTTGGATTTGCCTAGTGTCGAAAGTACGGCTGAATATAGACGTTTTTATCCATTAGCAGAAACATCTGGTCATGTTGTTGGCATGACCAATATCGATGGTAAAGGTATTGAAGGCGTCGAAAAAGCAAAAGATGCCGAGTTGGCAGGGCGTGTTGGCAAGAAGCGTGTTGTGCGAGATGGTCGTCGTCGTATTATCGAGGATATTGAAAGTATCGAAGACATGATACCCGGGCAATCAGTGCATTTAAGTATTGACCGCCGTATTCAATATATCGCTTATCGTGAGCTGAAAACGCAGGTGACTCGCTTAAAGGCTAAAGCCGGTTCCTTGATCGTGATGGATGCTCATAATGGTGAAATTCTGGCCTTGGCCAATTTGCCATCTTTTAATCCTAATAATCGTAAAGCGTTGGAGGCCAGTCACTATCGTAATCGCGCGGTCACTGACAAATTTGAGCCAGGTTCTACTTTAAAGCCACTAACGGTTGCGGCTGGCTTGGAAGCGCGGGTGATTGATGCGAGTGTGGAGATTGATACTTCACCGGGGCATATTAATTTTGGCAAATACAAAGTAAGTGATCCGGGTAATTATGGTTCAATTTCTTTATCGACTTTGCTTGCCAAGTCTAGCAATGTTGGTGCTACTCGTATTGCATTGATGATTCGCCCCCGTGACCATTGGATGTTTTTGAGTCGAGTTGGCTTTGGGCAAATTCCTGCTGTAGGTTTACCAGGTGAAACTTCTGGCGTGTTACGCAATTATGCAGAGTGGCGAAAAGTAGATCATGCCACGCACGGCTACGGTTATGGCTTGTCAGCTAGTTTGTTACAGCTAACTCACGCTTATACACCCTTCGCAGCAGCAGGCAAACTATCACCTGCTACCATTTACAAGCGTACGGAGTCACCACTGGCTATCCAAGCTATGTCGCCCGAAACAGCGCGCTCTGTTTTAGATATGATGCACGCTGTTGTGACCACAAAGGGTACGGGGCGGCGCGCGATGATTGAAGGGTATCAAGTCGCGGGCAAGACGGGGACTGCTTATAAATTCGATAATGGTAAATATCGTACTGATCGTTATCTGACCAGTTTTATCGGGATTGCGCCTGCCAGTCGTCCTCGTTTAGTGGTCGCGGTACAAATTGATGAGCCACGAGTCGATGGTAGCGGTGGTCGTGCTGCTGCTCCCGTGTTTGCTAAAGTTATGACAGAGTCTTTGCGTCTATTAGATATACCTCCAGATGATTTACAGCAGTTACAGCAAGTCAAACAGAGCAGAACACAGAGCAAAACCAATTCAGGCGGTGCGACATGATGTTATCTGCTTTATTGCAAGGTTTTGTTACTGATTTGCCACCGTACGCTATGCCAGTGGCTGGTTTGTCTCTGGATCATCGCCAATTAGTACCGGGTGAAGTTTTTATCGCCCTGCAAGGTACAAAAGCTCATGGAATACTTTATGCGCAAGATGCTGTCGTTGCTGGGGCTATTGCTGTGGTGTATGAGCCAGAGGGTGTAGATGTTTTGCCTAAGTTGGCGGTGCCGCTGATCGCTGTACCGAATTTGGCGAATCTATTAGGTGAGATAGCAGCCCGTTTTTATCAGCAGCCTGCAAAAGATTTATTTGTTGTTGGTGTGACGGGGACGGATGGTAAAACTTCAGTGACTCACTTCATTAGTGAGGCGCTCCAAGTATTAGGCGATAAGGCGGCTGTATTGGGAACCTTGGGAATTGGCATGCCGGGTCGTTTGCAAGTAGCGACGCATACAACACCCGATGCCATTCGTGTCCAACAGCATTTACACGATTTACGCCAGCAGGATTTTACTGCGCTAGCTATGGAAGTTTCTTCGCATGCTTTAGACCAAGGCAGGGTGAATGCTGTGCCATTTCATACAGCGGTATTAACCAATCTGACCCGTGATCATTTGGATTACCACGGCACTGTGGAGGCTTATGCTGAAGCTAAACGCCGTTTGTTTTTCTGGCCTGGTTTGCGGCAGGTCGTTTTAAATCTTGATGATGCCTTTGGGCAAAGTATCTGGAGGGACTTGCAACACACTGATGTGCAATTAAGCGCTTATGGTGTGGGTGATGTGGATAATTATCCGCCGAGGTCTGTTATGGCTAAACAGGTTCGTTTTACTCAAGCAGGTATTGAAGCGGAAATAGTAACCCCGGTGGGGGCTGGCTTGTTAAGAGCGCCAGTATTAGGGCAGTTTAATCTACATAATTTGTTGGCAACGCTGGCTGTTTTATTGGGTAAGGGGATTGGCTTAGACGATGCGCTCAATGCCTTGCGGCAGGTTAAAACTGTGCCAGGTCGTATGGAACGTGTACAAGGCCCCGTGGGCGCTGCTTTGACGGTTGTCGATTATGCACACACCCCCGGTGCGTTGGAACAGGTATTAAAGGCAGTTCGTGTACATACCACGGGGCGTTTGTTATGTGTGTTTGGTTGTGGTGGTGATCGTGATAAGGGCAAGCGTCCCTTAATGGCGGCAGTGGCTGAGCGGCTAGCGGATCAGGTGATTGTGACCGATGACAATCCACGCACTGAGTCGCCAGCCAGTATTTTTGCAGATATAGCCACAGGTTTTGCAGAAAGTGCTCAGCTTGTGTTTGAGCATGATCGGGGCAAAGCGATTCGCTGGGCTATTCAACAAGCAGGGGCGGGGGATACGGTACTAATTGCTGGCAAAGGTCATGAAACAGTGCAAATTCTGGCTGATCGTACCGTGCCTTTTGATGATAGAGCACAAGCATCCTCGGCTTTGTGGGAGAGTGCTGCATGACTTGGTTAATGCTGACAGAGGTAGCTGATTTATGCGGAGCACGTTTACATGGTACTGATACAAGGCGAGCTGCCAATATTGCCATTGAGCGTGTAGAGCGTGACTCTAGACAAGTACAGCTTGGTGACTTGTTTTTGGCTTTGAAGGGTGAGCGCTTTGATGCACATGATTTTGTGACTCAAGTCGCGGGTAGAGCCAGTGCTGCTTTGGTATCTAGGGCAATAGAGGCCGATATTCCGCAATTGCTGGTTGATGATGTGCGTTTGGCTTTGGGACGATTTGCAGCAGGCTGGCGACAGCGCTACCAACATCCTGTGATTGGATTGACTGGTAGTAATGGCAAAACGACTTTGAAAGAGATGCTGAGCGCTATTTTATCGGTGCATGGGCAGACTTTGGCAACTATGGGTAATCTCAATAATGATATTGGTATGCCTTTGACTTTATTGCGCTTACGTGAGGCAGATCAGTTTGCTGTGATTGAAATGGGGGCTAATCATTTCGGTGAAATTGACTACCTGACGCGCATTGCCTGTCCTGATGTGGCGATTTTGAATAATGCAGGTGCAGCTCACTTGGAAGGTTTTGGGGATATTGCGGGTGTGGCGCGTGCTAAAGGTGAAATCTTTAATGGTCTAAGCGACTCAGGTATTGCCATTATTAATGCAGATGATATTCATGCTGATTACTGGCTGGGTCTGAACTTGGGTCGTGAGGTTGTTAGTTTTGGTATGGATGTTCCTGCGGATATGCAGGGCATTAATGATGACAAGGGTTTCATGATTCACTGTACCAGAAGCGGACAAGCTGTGTCGGTAAAACTGAAACTGTTGGGTAGGCATAATCAAATGAATGCTTTGGCAGCAGCAGCGGCAGCTTATAGCTTGGGATTGAGCTTGGAGTCTATTCGTCAGGGGCTTGAGTCTATCCAGGCGATAAAAGGGCGCTTATGCCCACACAAAGGTATTAAAGGCAGTTTAGTGGTAGATGATACTTATAATGCCAATCCAGCTTCTGTAGCGGCGGCAATTAATGTCCTAGCAGATATGCCAGGCAATAAGATATTGGTCTTGGGCAATATGGCCGAATTAGGGGAAGCGGGATTGGATGATCATAAATGGATAGGTCGCCAAGCGGCAGCAGCGGGCATTAATACCCTATTTACGTTGGGTGCACTGAGTCAGTACGCAGCTAATAGTTTTGGTGCAGGTGCTCAGGCTTTTAAACAGTTAGATGATTTGTTGTTGGCCTTAAAGCCAAATTTAGCTTCAGGAACCAAGGTATTAGTGAAAGGTTCTCGTTCTGCACGTATGGAGCGTGTGGTTGCAGCCTTGATTGAGCAACCTGAGCAAACTTGCAAGGGGGAAAAATCCTGATGTTGGTTTGGTTGTTCAAAGCGTTAAGCGAGTTTTATAGTGGTTTTAGCGTATTTCAGTACCTGACTTTAAGGAGCATTTTGGGCTTGTTAACCGCCTTGTTTATCGCGCTTTGGGCTGGACCTGGAGTGATACGTGCGTTAACTCGTTTGAAAATAGGTCAATACATTCGTGAAGATGGCCCGCAACATCAGATGAAAGCTGGTACGCCAACCATGGGCGGGGTAATGATTATTTTGGCGATTGCTGTATCCACCCTATTATGGGCAGATTTAAGTAATCGTTATGTTTGGGTAGTACTCGGGGTGACGTTGGGGTTTGGTTTGGTAGGTGGTTTGGATGACTATATCAAGCTAAAACAACGCCGTAATTTAGGTTTGACTGCTAAACAAAAATATGTAGCTTTGAGTGCTATTGGTTTTATTGCCGCCTGTTATTTGTTTTTTTCAGCACAAACATCAACGGAAACCACTTTGTTTATGCCCATTTTTAAAGAGGCGCATTGGCAAATGGGGTACTTATTTATTCCCTGGGTTTACTTGGTCGTGGTCGGCTCTAGTAATGCGGTCAATCTGACCGATGGCCTGGATGGCTTGGCCATAATGCCAACTATTTTGGTAGCTGGCGGTTTAGCTATTTTTGCTTATGGTAGTGGTCACGCTACGATTTCTCAATATTTAGGCATCCCGCGTGTAGCCGGTGCTGGTGAGATTGTTATTTTTTGTGGTGCTATTTTTGGCGCTGGCTTAGGTTTTTTGTGGTTTAACACTTATCCAGCTCAGGTATTTATGGGCGATGTCGGGGCGCTCGCTTTGGGTGCAGCACTGGGCATTGTTGCTGTCGTGGTTAGACAGGAAGTGGTGTTGGCGATTATGGGAGGAGTATTCGTACTGGAAACGCTATCGGTAATTATGCAGGTCGGGTATTTCAAGGCGACGGGTGGTAAACGCATTTTTCGTATGGCACCACTACATCACCACTATGAAAAGAAAGGCTGGCCTGAGCCTAAAGTGATTGTTCGATTTTGGATCATTACGGTCATTTTGGTGATGATTGGTCTGGCGACTTTGAAAATTCGCTAGGTATTTGTTTAATAAAGAGTGTCATTTTGTGAGTACGCAGCCAATTAACAATTGGGATACCTTGGTTGTCGGTCTGGGACAAACGGGACTGTCAATCGCTCGCTATTTGCGTCGCAAGGGGATTAAGTTTGCGGCGGTGGATAGTCGTTCCCAGCCTCCGGGGGGGGAGTTGATGGCTACGGAATTTGCAGATGTACCTTGCCATTTTGGTGCTTTTAGTCAGGCCAAGCAGTGGTTTTTGCACGCTAAAACATTGGTTGTTAGTCCGGGTGTTGCTATAGCAATGCCTGAGATTCAAGCAGCTCAACAACAAGGTGTTGAAGTTATTGGTGATGTGGAGTTATTTGTGCGTGAAGCACAGGCACCGATTCTGGCGATCACCGGCTCTAATGGCAAAAGCAGTGTAACAAGCTTGCTTGCTTTAATGGCACAGCAAGCAGGTTTGCGCGCTTATGCCGGAGGTAATTTGGGTTTTGTGGCCTTGGATATGTTGCTTGAACCCATACCTGATTATTACATACTGGAGTTGTCTAGTTTTCAATTGGAAACAACGTATTCACTCCAAGCCAAGGCTGCGGTAGTTCTTAATGTCAGTGAAGATCATATGGATCGTTATACTGATTTGGCGGACTATGCTCGGGCGAAACAGGTGATTTATCAGCATTGCCAGTGCGCTGTTTTTAATCGGGACGATGCGCTGGTGATGGCTATGTCTGCCAGTATACAAACGCAAACAGGGTGTTGTTTTAGTTTTGGTGAGTCTGCGCCTGAAGCGGGGCAATATGGCTTGCTTAAGCAGCAAGGAAAAATATGCTTGGCGCGTGGTAGTGAGTGTTTGCTGGCTTTGGATGAGATGCGTTTGGCGGGTACTCACAATGCCATGAACGCCTTGGCAGCATTGGCATTGGGTGAGGCAGTGGGTTTGCCGCGAGCTGCTATGCTGCAAGCGGTTCGTGAGTTTGCTGGTTTGCCACATCGTACTCAATGGGTGCGATTGCGTCGTGGTGTGAATTGGTATAACGATTCTAAAGGAACGAATGTCGGAGCGACCGTAGCCGCTTTAAAAGGTTTACTTGGGCAAACCGTTTTGATTGCGGGTGGACAAGGTAAAGGTGCTGATTTTACACCCTTAGCTGAGGCGGTACGTTCAGGGACTCGTGCATTAGTGTTGCTAGGTGAGGATGCTGAAAAAATAGCAACCGTTGTTGCCGGTATTGTGCCTTGCCATTATGCGGACGATATGCAGTCTGCGGTGGCATTGGCGGCAGAGTTAGCTTTGCCGGGCGATAATGTTTTGCTGTCGCCTGCTTGTGCCAGTTTTGACATGTTTAAACATTATGTTCATCGCGGTGAAGTATTTGCCGATTGTGTCGGAGGTTTACCAGCATGAACACTAATAAACCTTTTACTGGTTTGGAGCGTTTAGACAGTATTCAGTGGTCGCGTTATGTTGATCGTGATTTATTGTTGGCTTTTTTCGCCTTATTGGGCATTGGTTTAGTGATTTTAGGCTCAGCCTCTTTTTGGGTGGCAGAAAAGCAGTATAGCGATGCTTATTACTATTTAAATCGCCAGTTACTCTTTATGGCGCTGGGTCTGGTTGTAATGGTGTTGTTGTATCAGGTGCGTACGGTTTTTTGGGAGCGTTTGGGTGTAGGGCTGCTACCCATTTTGATTTTACTGTTGCTATTGGTGTTAATTCCGGGCATTGGGCATGAGGTGAATGGCAGTCGTCGCTGGCTGAACTTTGGTTTTATGAGCTTGCAAGTGTCAGAGTTAGTCAAAGTGATCATGATTGTCTATTTGGCGGGTTATATGGTTAGACACGGCAAGCGTTTGGCTGAGTCACCTTCCTATCAACCTTTAATCATTCCACTGGTTGTTTTAGGTGTGATTGGTGGTTTGCTCGTTGTAGAACCTGATTTTGGTTCAACGGTTATTGTCATTGTTGTAGGTTTGGGGATGTTGTTTTTGGGTGGTGTACCCATGAAGCGTCTGGGGTTGTTATTTGCGGGCGCTGTGACTGTGATGATTCCGCTGGCTATGATGGGCTATCGTGGAGACCGTGTGGATGCTTGGTGGAATCCTTGGGCTTATGAAAGTGGTAAGGGCTATCAAACTGTACATGCTTTGATGGCGGTAGGTGATGGTGGCTGGTTTGGTAATGGTTTGGGGGCAGGGGTAGAAAAGTTATTTTATCTACCTGAGGCTCATAATGACTTTATTTTTTCGGTTTTAGCGGAAGAGTTTGGCTTTATAGGCATGCTGGTGGTGCTGATTTTGTTTGCTTGGATGGTTTACCGTGCGTTTGTGATTGGTTTCCAAGCGGATAAGCAGGGTTTGCACTTTGGTGCTTATATCGCTTACGGCATTGGGTTTTGGTTAGGTTTGCAGGTTATTTTGCATGTGGGGGTTAATTTAGCCGTTTTACCACCCAAAGGTTTAACGCTGCCTTTGGTGAGTTACGGTGGTAGTAGTTTGATCAGTATATTGGTGGCGATGGCCTTATTAATGCGGGTACATCGTGATACACAAATTAGCTTATTTGGCATGTCAAGCAGTGAGCTGAAACGGCATCAGGCGCGTACTGTTAGTGCGCTAGCACCAAGAAGAACACTCCAGTCGGATACGGCAAGGAAGCCAGCAAATGTCTGAAAAACGTCCTATTTTAATTACAGCAGGTGGTACAGGGGGGCATGTTTACCCAGGTCTGGCCGTTGCTAATGCTCTACGGGCTCAGGGTATTCCTGTGGTTTGGATGGGAACACGTGCAGGCTTGGAGGCCAGAGTAGTACCAGCGGCTGATATTCCTATGGCTTGGCTGACTATTAGTGGTTTGCGTGGTAAAGGAGCGCTAGCCTTATTATTAGCTCCAGTTCGTTTAGCGGTCGCAGTCGCTCAGTCTATTGGCATTATGCTTAAACACAAGCCTGTCGTTGTATTGGGAATGGGAGGTTTTGTTTCTGGGCCTGGTGGTTTGGTGGCTGCTTTAATGGCAAAGCCCCTGATTATTCATGAACAAAACGCTGTACCCGGTTTAACTAATAAATTACTTTCTAGGCTAAGTAAGCGGGTTTTGGAGGGGTTTCCGGGTACTTTTCCTGCTAGCGCTAAGGTAGAAGCTACTGGTAATCCGGTACGTCAGGCCATTGCAAGCTTGCCTAGGCCGATGGAGCGCATGGCTGAACGTGAGGCAGAGCCATTACATCTGTTGGTCATTGGTGGCAGTTTAGGTGCTGCTGCTTTAAACAGCATTGTGCCCAAAGCCTTGTTTTTATTGCCCCAAAATCAACGTCCAAGAGTGCGCCATCAGGCGGGAACACGTAATCTGGACGAAGCTCAACAAAATTACAGCAAGTCATTTGTCACAGCAGAAGTGACCGCCTTTGTTGAGGATATGGCTGAAGCTTATGCTTGGGCGGATTTGATTATTTGTCGTGCAGGTGCATTAACAGTAGCAGAAGTGGCCGCAGCAGGATTGGCCGCTGTATTTGTGCCTTATCCTTATGCTGTGGATGATCATCAAACGGCCAATGCGTTGTATCTGGTAGAAAATGAGGCTGCCTTATTGATTCAGCAAAAGGATTTAAGTCCTGAAAAACTGGCTGAGGTTTTAAGCGGTTTGCTTAAAGACAGAACTCGTTTGGTTAAGATGGGCATTGCAGCGCGTCATTTGGCGAAGCCAACAGCGACTGATCAAGTAGCTGCAATTTGTGCCGCTTATGCTGGCTATGCGTTTGATCTGGGAATAAAAGAACAAGGGGATCCAGTATGAAAGCAGGGAATGACAGCTTACTACGCAAGCGCATTAACCGTTTGCACTTCATCGGAATCGGTGGTGCAGGTATGGGGGGGATTGCAGAGGTCGTTGCCAATTTAGGTTATAGCGTCACAGGCTCAGATGTGAATGAAAGCGTGATGACGCGCCGCTTGGAGTCCTTGGGTATTACTGTTTTCAAAGGGCATGCAGCCCACCAGATTGAAGGGGCTGATGTCATTGTGGTGTCGACTGCGATTGACGACAAAAACCCAGAAATAGTGGCAGCACGAGAGCAACGTATGCCTATTGTACGCCGCGCAGAAATGTTAGCCGAGCTGATGCGTTTTCGTCAGGGTATCGCTGTTGCAGGGACGCATGGTAAAACCACAACAACCAGTCTTATTACCAGTTTGCTGGTTGAGGGGGGCATGGATCCGACCTATGTGATTGGTGGCAAGCTGAATAGCTCAGCTTGTAATTCCAAATTAGGCACGGGTGAGTATCTCGTTGCGGAGGCGGACGAAAGCGATGCTTCGTTTTTGCATTTACAGCCTATGTTGGCTGTGGTGACGAATATTGATGAAGACCATATGTCGACCTATGGGGGTGACTTTGCGCACCTGAAGCAGACATTTATTGAGTTTTTACATCATTTGCCTTTTTACGGTTTGGTGGTGTTGTGCGTTGATGATGAGCATGTACGCGCAATTATGCCCGATGTTAATCGGCCAGCGATCACGTATGGTATTGAGCAGGCGGCTGATATTCGTGCTTCGAATGTTCGTTATAAAGGTATGCAGAGCTTTTTTACGGTGCACTTTGCTAAGCGGGGTTGGGATGCCTTGGACGTTGTGTTGAATTTGCCCGGACAGCACAATGTGTTGAATGCGCTGGCTGCCATTGCAGTGGCGACAGAATTAGATGTGTCTGACAGTGCTATTTTGGCCGCTCTGAAAAAGTTTGATGGCGTAGGACGGCGGTTTCAGTTGTACGGTGACATTGATTTTGGCAAGGGCAAAGCGACCTTGGTGGATGATTATGGCCATCATCCGCGTGAGATGTTGGCAACACTGAAAGCAGCACGGGGAGTCTGGCCTGAGCGCCGTTTAGTACAAATATTCCAGCCACACCGTTATACCCGTACACGGGATTTGTTTGAGGATTTTACGCAGGTTTTATCTGAGGCTGATGTGTTGGTTTTGCTAGATGTCTATCCAGCTAATGAGCACCCTATACCCGGAGCGGATGGTCGAGCTTTGGCTAGAGCGATTCGTATTCGTGGCAAAGTAGATCCTATTTTTGTGACCGATGTGGAAGATGTGCCGGGGGTCTTGAAGCATATATTGCAGGACGGTGATGTATTGCTGACGCAAGGCGCGGGTAGCGTGGGGGCTTTGGCTGCCAGTTTGCCGGAAAAGTTAGCAGCTAAGCAGGATGATAATAAGGGGGTCAATGGACGATGAGTTTAAGTCAGGACAAGTTTGGCAAGGTGGCTGTGCTGTACGGTGGTTGGGCAGCAGAACGTCCAGTTTCTTTAAAAAGTGGTGCTACGGTGCTGAAAGGGCTACAGGACAGCGGTGTTGATGCTCATGGTATTGATGTCGGACGTGATATTTTGCAGGTATTACAAGCAGGGCAATTTGATCGTGTTTTTAATATTTTGCACGGTCGTTATGGTGAAGACGGTATTTTGCAAGGGGCGTTGGAGTTATTAAATGTGCCTTATACCGGCTGCGGTGTCATGGCCTCAGCTTTGAGTATGGATAAGGTGGCGACGAAGCGTTTGTGGTTAGGAACGGGATTGACTACGCCTGATTTCTGCATTTTAGACGCAACTACGGATTTTAATGCGGTGGTGGCGCAGTTAGGTTTGCCTTTGGTGGTTAAGCCAGCTTTGGAGGGTTCGAGCATTGGTTTAAGTAAGGTAAAACAGGCAGATGAATTGCCTGCTGCGTATGAGAAAGCAGCCAGTTGTGACTCGGTAGTGATTGCTGAACCTTGGATTACGGGAGGGGAATACACCGTTAGTTTGCTAGCGGGAACAGCATTGCCGGTCATTCGTATTGAAGTGCCTGGTGAGTTTTATGACTACGAGGCCAAGTATGTTTCCAATGATACTCGGTATTTCTGCCCCTGTGGTTTAGATGCTGCTGAAGAGCAAGCGATGCAAGCTTTGGCACTAAAGGCTTTTGAGACCCTTGGTGGCCGAGCTTGGGGACGTATAGACCTGATGCGGGATCAGTCAGGTAAGCATTGGTTGCTAGAAGCTAATACGAATCCGGGAATGACGGATCACAGTCTAGTGCCAATGGCGGCACGTGCAATGGGTATGGATTTTAATGCGCTGGTAGTGCGTATATTGGAGACAACACTTTAATGGTGCGCAAGGCAGGCACAACGACAACACGCAAAAACGCTGCTCGGGCAAAGTCTAGGTTGGCGGTTAAGCCAAAGTCGCGCGCGACAAAACCGCGCAAGACTAAGCCAATGGCGCGGCAGTTGAAACCTAAAACTAAATCCAGAGCTAAAAGCAAACTATCACGCACTTGGGGTTTGCCTGCTTGGGTTGGTTCGCCTGGATTTTTGAGGTTGGCGACAATACTAGCCAGCTTAATGGTTTTATTGGGTGCTGCTTTATGGTTGAAAGTTTGGATCAGTAAGCCGGAGACACTGACGATTGCACAGGTTCAGTGGGAAGGTGATTTTCGTTATTACGATTTGAATGAATTAGAGGCGTTGGCCAAGCCTTATCTGGCGACCAATTTGTATTTGTTAAAGTCGCAGGAGTTGGAGAGAACATTGGAAGCCCATGATTGGGTGAGAGATGTTAGTTTGCGCAAGCTTTGGCCTGCTCAGTTAATTATTTCGGTGGAATCCCAAGCACCTATTGCCTTTTGGGGCAGTGATCGTTTGCTGAATCGCTATGGCGAGATTTTTTACGGCTCTTTGCCTGATAAGCAGGGAATTATCCCGCTTATTTATAGTCCGCATGATAACGGTCGGGAAATGGGTGAGCGCTATGTCAGTTTGATGCAATCACTACGCGGATTGGGTTTGGAGATTATTGCCCTGACAGAAAACGAACGGGGTGCTTGGCAGATGAAGTTGCGGCAAGGACCTGTCGTACTGATTGGCGATAAGGATCAAGCTAAACGTATCCAACGCTTCAAAGTAGGCTATGAACGGGAGCTTCAGGATACCTTCAGTGAAATAGAGCGCATTGATTTGCGCTATACCAACGGTTTTGCCGTGAAATGGAAGCAAGGTTCCAAAGGTGCCAGCGGGGATATAGGTTTCCTAGGTAGCCCTGTACAAAGGAATTTCGGGAGCTAATGATGAAAAGAAGTGATCAGAACACAATCGTCGCGTTGGATATCGGTACCTCCAAGGTCGTGGCTATGGTCGGCGAGGTGAATGAGAACGGTCGCCTAGAGGTGATCGGAATCGGTACGAGTCCTTCCCGAGGTTTGAAGAAAGGCGTAGTCGTCAATATTGAATCGACCATTCAGTCTATCCAGCGTGCCGTTGAGGAAGCTGAGTTAATGTCAGGCTTGCGTATTAGCTCGGTTTATGTGGGTATAGCAGGTAGTCATGTGCGTAGCCTTAATTCACATGGCATTGTGGCGATTAAGGATAAGGAGGTGACCGCTCTGGATGTAGAGCGAGTTATGGATGCTGCACGTGCGGTTGCGATTCCGGCAGATCAACGGATTTTACATTTACTGCCGCAGGAATATGTGATCGACCAACAGGAAGGCATACGCGAACCCGTGGGTATGTCAGGCGTGCGTTTGGAAGCGCGAGTACATTTGGTCACGGCTGCTCATAGTGCTGCACAGAACATTATTAAGTGTGTGGAGCGGTGTGGTTTGCAAGTAGAGGACATCATTCTGGAGCAGGTGGCTTCTAGCTACGCGGTGCTTGAGGAGGATGAAAAAGAGTTGGGTGTTTGCCTAGTAGATATTGGTGGTGGTACGAGTGATATTGCTGTGTTTTTGGGCGGTGCTATTCACCATACGGCGGTCATTCCTATTGCAGGCGACCAGGTAACGAATGACATCGCTGTTGCTGTAAGAACGCCTACCCAACATGCTGAAACCATCAAAGTACGCTATGGCTGTGCCTTGCGGCAATTATTGGAGGATGAAGCGTTTATTGAAGTACCTGGTGTAGGAGAGCGAGAGCCTCGCAGCCTGTCCACACAGACATTGGCTTCGGTGATTGAGCCTCGCTATGAAGAATTATTTTCATTGGTGTTGGAAGAGCTAAGGCGTAGTGGTTATGAAGAGCGTATTGGCGCCGGTATTGTGTTAACGGGTGGAACCTCGAAAATGCCCGGTGCCATTGAACTGGCGGAGGAAGTATTCCATATGCCAGTGAGATTAGGCATGCCACGTGACATTGGTGGATTACGTGGCGAAGTTGAAAACCCCATCCACTCAACCGGGGTGGGTTTACTGCTGTACGGGATTGCACAGCAGGCTTACGGAGCAAGACGCACTTATACGTCTCATATTGAGCCGGAAGGATGGTGGGTGCGTTTTAAGCAGTGGTTTAACGGAAATTTCTGATAGTTGGAGAATGGGCATGTTTGAGTTAATGGATAATGTCGATAAAGGTGCCGTCATTAAGGTTGTCGGTGTAGGTGGCGGCGGCGGTAATGCTGTGGCCAATATGGTGGTTTCTGGTATTGAAGGTGTGGAATATATTTGCGCCAATACCGATTCCCAAGCCTTAAAAATGGTTGGTGTTGATCACGTGCTGCAATTAGGTACGAATTTAACCAAAGGTTTAGGCGCGGGTGCTAATCCTGAAGTAGGACGTGAAGCCGCCATGGAAGATCGTGAGCATGTCAAAGAGCTGATTCGCGGCACGGATATGCTGTTTATTACCGCTGGTATGGGTGGTGGCACAGGCACAGGTGCAGCGCCTGTAGTAGCCGAAATTGCACGCGATTTGGGTATTTTGACAGTCGCCGTCGTGACGCGTCCTTTCCCATTTGAAGGTCCTCGGCGTATGAAAGCAGCCGATGCGGGCATTATGGAGTTGGCACGCCATGTTGATTCTTTGATTACTATTCCAAATCAGAAGCTTTTGACCTCTTTGGGTAAGAATGTTTCTTTATTGGATGCTTTCAAAGCCGCGAACAATGTATTGTTGAATGCTGTACAGGGGATTGCTGAACTGATTACCCGCCCGGGTTTAATCAATGTTGACTTTGCTGATGTGCGGACGGTTATGTCTGGCATGGGTGTCTCTATGATGGGTACGGGCAAAGCACAAGGCGATGAGCGTGCTGCTAAAGCGGCTCAGGCAGCTATCTCTAGTCCTTTGCTGGAAGATATTTGCCTAGATGGTGCCAAAGGGATTTTAGTCAATATTACGGCGGGTCTCGATATGGGTATCCACGAGTTTGAAGAAGTCGGCGAAGTAATTCGTCAGTTTGCTTCAGATGAAGCTACTGTCGTAGTGGGTACAGTTATTGATCCCGAAATGAGTGATGAAATTCGTGTCACACTCGTTGCCACAGGCTTGGAAGAAGGCGCAATAGGAAGTCGAGGAGCTAAATCTGCTACAAAAGAGCAGGTTAAAAAACGCCCTGATCTGCGTCCTGTTGAAATCGACCAAAATGTAGCTGGCATGTCTTCTAGAGTCGCTGCTAATGGTGGTGGTCGCGCTGTATCAGGTCGTGGTGTTTACGAGCAAAAATCAGGTTATGAGTCTGGTGTGCTGGATATTCCTGCCTTTTTGCGTAATCAGGCAGACTAGGCCAGTTTGAAGATTTTGATCCTAGAAAGTTCTGTACATGCCTTAAAATGGCTGATTAATTAATCAGCCGTTAGGCGGTGTTATTGTATTCAAGCATGGTGTTAAGCTTGACAAAGGTGAACTTTATGCATAATGACCTTTTATTTGTGTGCTAATATTCTGCCGTTTTAACTAGACTTAGAATTTTCAGGCAAAAATGAAGCAAAAATTAGAGGCTGAATCGTGCTGAGACAAAGAACTTTAAAAAAAGCGGTATCTTCAGTCGGTATAGGGTTACATTCAGGTAAAAAAGTGTCGATGACACTGCGTCCAGCAGCCAGTAATACAGGTATAGTATTTCGGCGTACTGACTTGTCGGGAATACCGGAGATTTTTCTACATCCAGACTGTGTGGGCGAAACTACGTTATGTACGGCTTTAGTGGCTAAGCATGTCAAGGTGGCTACCGTTGAGCATTTGTTGTCTGCTTTAGCGGGATTGGGTATTGATAATTTGTATGTAGAGGTTGACGCTCCAGAAATTCCGATTATGGATGGTAGTGCTGCGCCTTTCCTTTATCTCTTGTTAGCGGCTGGCATTGAAGAACAGCGAGCCGCAAAGCGTTTCATCCGTATTAAAAAGACCGTTGAATTCCGCAAGGGCAATAGTTGGGCTGCTTTAATGCCTTATAATGGTTTTCGTGCTTCTTTTGATATTCACTTTAATCATCCCGCTGTTGATACCAGTGGGCAAAGCATGAGTATTGATTTTTCCAACCAAGCTTATGCCAGTGAAATTGCCCGAGCACGCACTTTTGGTTTCATGAAAGATATTGATCTATTGCGTGCTAAGAATTTGGTTTTAGGTGGTAGTTTGGAAAATGCCATTGTGCTGGATGAGTTCCGTGTGCTGAATCCAGAAGGTTTGCGTTACCAAGATGAATTTGTGCGCCATAAGGTTTTGGATGCTGTTGGTGATTTGTATACTTTGGGACACGGTATTATTGGTGCTTTTCATGGTCATAAAGCTGGGCACGCGATTAATAATTTACTCGTTCGTGAGCTATTACAACAACAAGATGCTTGGGAAATGGTGAGTTTGGATGAAAGTGATAAAAAACAGGCTATTTTCGCTGATAATTATGCCACTTTAGCTGTTTAGCGAATTACACTTTACACACTGGGTTCACTTGATCAGTTTTTTGATTCCGTTTGGTTTGAGTCTTGTCCTGCCAGCGTTATGTTTAACAGAGACTGGCGTAGCTCTGGATCGTTAATATCGTTAGCAATACTGCTCAATATATGGGCTGTTTCTGCGCTGATAGGGCGTCTGCCTGTTTTCTTGGCAAACCTTGCCAGAGGTAGCGTTATCAATTTAATATCCAGACCGATGAGCTTGATATTGAGTGCTTCATTGAGGTATTTACAGAGTTCTTTCTGCATAAATCGTGCTTGTGTCGCCAAATGAGGATCATCTGTCAGCAACAACAAACGGCGGTTGCGCAGGATAGGCCAGGTGCGGTCTTGAACGGGTATAGCCATATATTGTTCGATCAACTGAGCCAGTTGCCCCAATTGAGTCAGTTTTGTTGCCAAGTCAGTGTGAACTAGATGACTGATTTTCTTCATCTGCTTAGTGTACTACCTCTATTAGCCAAGTATGAAAAAATAAAGTGGCTAGTGTTTTATCCGCAAAGGGCGTACAGCATAACAAGGTATTGGCATGAAGGTTATTTGTATCGGTCGTGATGGAACGCGTTTTGCAGCGTTTAAAGTCAGTTTTGTTTGGCATTTGTTGTTACCTATCAGTTTGATGGTCTTGGTGATGATGGCTCTTGCGGTTAATCAGTTTGTGGATAAACACCAAAGAAGTTGGGTTGATACTTATACGCCTCAAGCAAACTTTGCACCTGAACAGGCTGAAAAGTTGATGGCTGCCTTGGGACAACAACTTAATGCTGTATATGAGATGAAGCAAGCTTATGCTGATTATACGGTTGATGTCGATACCCTTGCAGTACGGCTCGGTGCATTAGAGGCTGAAATGGCTCGCTTGAATGCAGTGGCCAAACGAGTCATTAAACGCGCTAAGCTTGACCCTGAAGAGTTTGGCTTGGAACAGACGCCGCCGCGTGGTGGCTTGGAAGAAAATTACATGCCTGCGGTTACGCCTAGCGTTTCTAATCAGGCGTTGTTAGGGACGTTCGAGCAAACTGAGATGCAAATTGATCGTCACCGCAGTGTGCTGGAAGGGCTGTATCAAATACTAGCGGGATTGGCGCTAGAGCAGGAAATTGTACCATCCTTTAGTCCAGTGAATAAGGGGTATATTTCCTCTCGTTTTGGTTCACGACGTGATCCATTCAATGGCCGGATGCGGCAACATCGTGGTTTGGATTTTGCAGGCCCCAAGGGGACAGATATTTATTCTGTTGCGGGTGGTGTTGTTTCATTTGTGGGACGGCGTGGTGGTTATGGCAAAGTAGTTGAGGTCGATCACGGCAGCGGCTTTTTAAGCCGCTATGCTCATCTCAATGAAGTTTTGGTAGAAAACGGGACAGTAGTCACTAAAGGCAGTCGTATTGCTGCGATGGGCAGCACAGGGCGTTCAACAGGATCACATCTTCACTTGGAAATTTTGCAAAATGGTGAGCCAGTCGACCCTGAACAATATTTAGAAAATCTGGAATAAAGTTAAGCTTAATACGGCTTGGAGACGTTATACTTCCCACCATTATGGATAGACAGCTTTTTATGCTGTTATCGTATTTTTCACAAAGCCCTTGTTTTTGTTTAAACAGGACAAATACTGTGCTTAGTTAAGCCGTAATCGTGAAAGGGAGTGCCAATCGTCTCGTATAGCGATCGGAAAACTGTCGATCAGTTAAGACATTGGCTAATGAATTAGGAGAAAATAAAAGCTATGCTGGGTTCTGTCGCCAAAAAGATATTTGGAAGCCGCAATGATCGGCTGGTCAAGGCTTATTTTAAAATTGTTAAGACTATTAATGCTTTGGAAGACGAGTACTCCAAACTCACTGATGATGCACTAAAGGCTAAAACGCTCGAATTTCAGGAACGTTTGAAAAATGGCAGTACGCTGGATGATATTCAGGCGGAAGCTTTTGCTGTCGTGCGTGAGGCTAGCCAGCGTATTCTGGGTATGCGCCATTACGATGTGCAAATGATTGGCGGTATGGTGTTGCACAATGGCAAAATTGCTGAAATGCGTACCGGCGAGGGCAAAACATTAGTAGCGACTTTGGCCGCTTACCTAAATGCGTTGTCAGGTAAAGGGGTGCATGTTATTACTGTGAACGATTACCTAGCACAGCGTGATGCAAATTGGATGTCAAGCTTGTATGGTTTTTTGGGTTTGTCGACTGGGGTTATTATTAATGGTCTGAACCAAGAGCAACGCCGTCAAGCTTACGCAGCGGATATTACTTATGGGACCAATAATGAGTTTGGCTTCGATTATCTGCGTGACAATATGGCTTTTTCCAAAGATGAAAGGGTCCAGCGTCCTTTGTCTTATGCGATTGTCGACGAAGTTGACTCCATCTTAATTGATGAAGCGCGTACACCGCTGATTATTTCCGGCCCTAGTCAGGATGCTTCCGATCTTTACCATGCTTTGAATGACCTGATACCTAAGCTCGTACGCCAAGCGGAAGAAGATAGTGAAGAAGGGGACTTTTGGGTCGATGAAAAAGCCAAGCAAGTTTTTCTGTCTGAAAATGGACAAGAGCGTGCGGAGCAATTATTGCGCGAAGCAGGCATATTGCCAGCAGATCAAGGACTTTACGATTCTGCTAGTATTTCCATATTGCACCACTTGAATGCGGCGTTACGTGCTCATGCCCTGTTCCAAAAGAATGTAGATTACATTGTGCGTGACAATAAAATCGTTATTGTTGACGAGTTTACCGGGCGCACTATGCCAGGTCGTCGTTGGTCAGAAGGTCTGCATCAAGCCATTGAAGCGAAGGAGAAGGTTGAGATACAAGCAGAAAACCAGACTTTGGCGTCCATTACTTTCCAGAATTATTTCCGTCTGTACGAAAAACTTTCTGGTATGACGGGTACGGCAGATACCGAAGCCTTCGAGTTACAACAAATTTATGGGCTTGAGGTGGTTGTTATTCCAACTCATCGTCCCATGATTCGTGATGATGCTAACGATTTGGTTTATCTTACAGCCGAGGAAAAGTTTGATGCTATTTTGGAGGATATTAAGCAATGCACAGAAAAGGGACAACCTGTGTTGGTGGGTACAGCCTCGATTGAAACGTCTGAATTAGTGTCAGGCAAGCTGAAAAAGATGCGTATACCGCATGAAATTCTGAATGCTAAACAACATGAGCGCGAAGCCCATATTATTGCTAATGCAGGGCGGCCAGGCGCAGTCACTATTGCTACTAATATGGCGGGTCGTGGTACAGATATTGTATTGGGCGGCAATTTGGATGAAGAGCTGTCACAATTAGCTGAAAATGCGCCCCAAGAAGCTAAAGACAAGATCCGATCTATGTGGTTGAAGCGCCATGATACTGTGGTTGCAGCCGGTGGTCTGCATATTGTTGGCACTGAGCGCCACGAGTCTCGCCGTATTGATAATCAGTTGCGTGGGCGCGCTGGGCGTCAGGGTGATCCTGGTTCTTCCCGCTTCTATCTATCGCTGGAAGATAATTTGATGCGTATTTTTGCATCAGATCGTGTCAAGGGAATGATGCAGCGTTTGGGTATGGAAAAAGGGCAAGCGATTGAGGCGGGTTTGGTTTCCAAATCGATTGAAAATGCTCAGCGTAAGGTTGAAGCCCATAACTATGATATTCGTAAGCATTTGTTGGAATACGATGATGTTGCGAATGATCAGCGTAAAGTGATCTATGAGCAACGTTCTGATTTGTTAGAAGCAGAGGATATTCACGACACGATTGATTCGATTCGTCACGATGTGATTGATGAGCTGATTAGTCGCTATATTCCACCCAATAGCGTGGATGAGTTATGGGATGTGTCCGGTCTGGAACAGCAGTTGCAAACGGACTTTAATTTAAGCTTAGCGATCCAGCAATGGTTAGATGACGATAAGAGTCTTTACGAAGAGAATTTACGCGAGCGCATCCAAGAAGAAGTACATAAAACCTTACAAGAAAAAGAAGCCATCATTGGTTCTGGCAATATGCGTCGTTTAGAACGTGATGTGATGCTGCATATTCTAGATTCACACTGGAAAGAGCACTTGGCTGCAATGGATTATTTGCGCCAGAGCATTGGACTGCGTGGTTATGCACAGAAAAATCCCAAGCAGGAATACAAGCGCGAAGCTTTCGAAATGTTCCAGCAATTGTTGGATAATATTAAACATGATGTTATTTCCTTCCTAGCTCGTGTCCAGATCAGCGAGCCTGCCGCGCCACCTGTGCCAGAGCATCAAGCTCAAGCTATGGAATTTTCACACCCTAGCGCATCCAGTGCTTTTGCAGATGATGACGAAGTAGTCGAAGCGGTGACGCCTGAGCAGCAGCCCATTCGCCGTGAAGGTGATAAAGTAGGGCGTAATGATCCTTGTCCTTGTGGTTCAGGTAAAAAATACAAGCATTGTCATGGAAAGCTGAGTTGATATGGCGGTCAATTTATCTGCCCCTGAGGATTTATTAGCCGTAAACGGTATACGTTTAGCGGCAGTGAATGCAGGTATTCGCTACAAAAATCGCAATGATGTGCTGCTGATGGAGTTAGCAGAAGGTACACAAGTCGCCGCTGTATTTACGCGTAATGCGTTTTGTGCAGCACCGGTTACGGTAGCACGTGAACACTTGGCTGCCGCTGAGCCGCGTTACTTATTGATTAACGCAGGCAATGCAAATGCGGGTACAGGTGCGGCAGGCTTACAGGCGGCGCGTGAATGTTGCGCCATTGTGGCTGAGTTGACTGGCGTTGCGGCTAACCAAGTATTACCTTTTTCTACGGGTGTAATTGGGCAATCCTTGCCTGTGCAGCATTTTGCTAAAGTTTTGCCACAGGCTGTTGCGCAATTGGATGCTTCCGCTTGGGCGGATGCTGCCAAAACTATTATGACGACGGATACTGTGCCTAAGGCTATCAGTCGTCAGCTTGATTTGTCAGGTGGTTGTGTGACTATCACGGGCATCGCCAAAGGCTCAGGGATGATCCATCCTGATATGGCGACCATGTTGGCTTATGTTGCGACGGATCTCTGTTTGCCGCAGCAAGCCTTACAGCCCTTATTGAGTGAAGTTTGTGATGTCAGTTTTAATAGCATTACGGTTGATGGTGATACCTCGACGAATGATGCTTTGATTTTGGCGGCAACTGGGGTATCTGGTGTTCAACTAGAGACAGCAGCGGATAAACTGGCTTTTCAACAAGCTTTGCAGGAAGTGTGTTTGTATCTGGCACAAGCGATCGTGCGGGATGGCGAAGGAGCCAGCAAGTTTATTAGTGTGATGGTTGAAGGTGCTCTCCACCGCGCAGAAGCCCGTAAAGTAGCACAGACTGTTGCTTTATCCCCTTTAGTAAAAACAGCGATGTTTGCCAGTGATCCTAACTGGGGACGTATTCTGGCGGCGGTGGGACGTAGTCCTATTGATCAGTTGGATGTTTCAAAAGTTAGCATTTTTTTGGGTAATACTTTATTAATTGAACAAGGCCAACCCGCTGCAACGTATACCGAAGAGCGAGGACAGCTTGAAATGAAGCAGGATGAAATTGTGGTGCGCATTTTATTGAACCGAGGTGAGGCCAGCACGACCGTTTGGACTTGTGATTTTTCCTACGATTATGTCAAGATTAACGCCGAATACCGTAGTTGAACCCGCTTGGATACATGTAGTTGCTGCTGTCATTTGGGACAGTGACGACCGGATTCTGTTAGCGCGCCGTCCTTCTCATAAGCATCAAGGTGACAGGTGGGAGTTTCCGGGCGGAAAAGTTGAGCAAGGAGAAGTCGCCCAAGTTGCTTTAGCACGTGAGTTAGCAGAGGAACTGGGCTTGCTAACAATGCCAGAAGCCTTTTATCCTTTTATTCAGGTGCGTCACTGTTATACGGACAAAGCGATCTTTTTGGATGTATGGAGTGTGCGTGACTTTAAGGGTAAGCCTTGTGGACTGGAAGGTCAGGAAGTACAATGGTTCGCTGTTTCAGCATTAACTGATTTAGTATTCCCTGAAGCTAATCTTCCCATTCTGGATAAATTAAAAACTGTCGCTCAAGCATCCAAATCGGGTATAAGTTGACTACTAATCCGTTGGATAGCATCTTTCAGTTGTAGTTTTCGTCGCTTCAAGCGTGTTAGCATAAATTGATCACAGTCAGGATCGTGCACTAGCTCACTGATCTGTTGATCTAGTAAGCGATGTTCTTGGCGTAGTTCAAACAAGTGACGACGCAGGTCTAATTCTTGCTCAGTGCTTAATATCATAAGGTATTGGGGTTTGCCTTAGTTGTTTTACTTGGTGATTAGTGTGCGGCGTTTCTTTTCTTTGTAACGAATGACGACTTTTTTATCACTACGGGGTTGGCGTGGCACATAATCTTGTTTTTCCCAGCTACCTATTTCATAAGGCGTATCCTGCTGTGTAGCGCTGGCTTTGCGTTGACCGTAAAAACTTTTGCGACTTCTTTGTTGCCTGTCATCAGCAGAACCTGTGTTTTTCCTAGCTGCGCTGTTGTGAGGTCTTTGTTTATTAGCACGATTGCCCTGCGTTTTAGCGCCGTTATTACTAGCATTGCGGCGAGTGCCCGTATTACCACGTGTGCGGTTGCTAGTAGAGCGGGGTAGCTGTTTGGGCTCAAGGCCAGGGATGCTTTTCTGCTCTATGGCTTCACCACGAAATTCTTCCAGTTTTTTCAAGTGATCACGGTCATGAGCACTAACTAATAAGAGCACAGGCTCAGTGCGTTCAACTCCCAGTATATTCTGCATACGAACCTGATAGGTTTCTACTTTTTCAGGTATCTCAAAGTGGATAATACACTCATTGCCTGACAGTTCAGGGGTGAAGTTTTCCTGATCAGGCACGATCAGAATAGGACAAGCTTGTAGATTACGTTCTTCTTCAGGCAGTAGATGCGTTGAATCGGCAGTATGGCCATGATTGGCTAGATTGTCTGCTAAAGTCTTGGCTGTTTTGGTCGTTGCTGTAAAAATAACGGTTGGCTTATTTTTCAGATTATCTAGCAGATGGTCTGTTAAAGCTAGCTTATGTGTATAATCATCAGCTAGATGAACTCGTTGCGGCAATTGTTGCAGCAAGGTTTTTTCATCTTGGATAGTGATTTCTTCGGCATTAGGTATGATTTGCCGCGCATAAGGTGTCACCTCTTCATCATGGCGCACAAAGGCAATAATGGGAGCACCTTCTGGTTTTTGTGCCAGAATTTTATCAATTAGGCCGTGCAAACCTTTTTTGTAGATAGCGGTTAAATCATCAAGAATCAATAACTCCAAATGGGAAAAATCTGCCTTATTATTATCAACTAAATCATTTAAGCGCCCTGGTGTGGCAATCATTAAGTCCAATGGGCGGCGCAGTAAACGCATTTGTGGCTGATAAGGACGACCGCTGACAATAAAGCCAGTGCGGATTTGTTGCTCATCACCGAGTAAGCGCTTGATAGTATAAGTAATCTGGTTAACACGATCACGGCGTGACGTGAGCACCAATACACGCGCACCATGATGCTCTTCAAGAGGATTTTTCAGAATGTAATCAATGGCTGGAATCAGGAAGGCTCCTGTTTTACCCGCAGCGGATTGAGTCCACACTAAGGCATTTTTCCGCTGTGCCATCAATGGTATCAGTTGCTGTTGCAACTCGGTTGGGGTTTCATAGCCAGCAGCATCAATATGCTCGGCAAAGGCTCCCTGTAAGCCTAATTCACTAAAAGACAAGATAAAACTCCCTGGCTGAAAAGCAGGTCAGCAATCCGTAACCTAGTTCTTCATGGATGAAACGGGGATACTGGCAACAAAGCCTGCTTAGGGCGAACCAATCCGAATTTATGCATAAATTTACGCCCTAGAATCCCTGTAAAGCTATTATATATGTGGCTTAGAGTCAACAATTATACGATAGGCGTGTTGTATTTTTACATCAATATTTGTATTGCCTCTTCAAGCCGTGCCACGGTCGTTACCTGCATGCCTTTAATCAGCTGATGAGGTCGATTGGCCTTGGGTATAATAGCTTGTTTAAAGCCATGTTTTGCTGCTTCTTTGAGCCGTTCCTCACCATTAGGTACAGGACGAATCTCTCCCGCCAATCCTACCTCACCGAATATGATTAGACTGGACGGGAGCGGACGATTTCGGAAACTGGATAAAGCAGCTAGCAGCAATGGTAAATCAGCTGCCGTTTCTGAAATCTTAACGCCGCCAACTATATTAATATAAACATCCTGATCATACATAGGAATATCTCCATGCCGATGCAGTACAGCAAGTAACATGGCGAGACGGTTTTGTTCCAATCCTAAGGTAACACGCCGTGCGTGACCCCCATGACTATTATCGACTAAAGCTTGCAGTTCCACGAGTAATGGCCGCGTGCCTTCACGGGTTACCATAATAACACTGCCTGGGACGGGCTCTTCGTGACGTGAGAGGAAAATGGCGGAAGGGTTGCTAACGCCCTTAAGTCCTTGTTCTGTCATTGCAAAAACCCCCAGCTCATTGACTGCTCCAAAACGGTTCTTTACAGCTCTTAAGATGCGATAACGTCCGCCCGGATCACCTTCAAAGTACAGCACGGTATCAACCATGTGTTCTAAAACACGAGGACCAGCCAAAGTACCTTCTTTAGTGACATGGCCGACAATGAAGAGTGTGGTTTGCGTTTGTTTGGCAAAGCGAACCAGTTGAGCGGCTGATTCTCTAATTTGACTAACCGAGCCAGGTGCTGATTGTAACTGTTCTGTGTATAAGGTCTGAATAGAGTCTATGACCATCAGTTGTGGCTGTTCTTTTTGTGCCAAGGTTAAAACTGTTTCCACGCAGGTTTCGGTCAGTAGGCGTAAATGACTTGCGGGTAAACCAAGACGGCGAGCGCGTAGACTGACTTGTTGTAAAGACTCTTCGCCAGTGACATATAAGCTGCTGATATGGGTTAGGTCACACAGTGTCTGTAATAGAATCGTCGATTTGCCAATGCCTGGGTCACCGCCGATCAGAATAACTGAGCCGGCGACTAACCCCCCTCCTAGTACACGATCCAATTCATGCACGCCGGTGGGCGTTCTGGGGTCTTCTTGAATATCTATATCTTTTAAGGAGCGGATACTGGCCTTGCCGCCTGCGTAGCCACTAAAGCGAGGATTGCTGGTATTAGCGCTTGTACTAACAACTTCCTCTAGTGTATTCCACTCGCCACAATCACTGCACTGGCCATTCCATTTATTATGCAGGCTACCACACGCAGTACATTGATATTCCGTCTTCTTTTTTGCCATAGACTAATTATTGATGCTCATCGGTATTGGCAGTTTTACGTTCAATGCGTGGGTAAATAATCAAGGTTTTGACCGCATTTTTGCGTATTTTGCGAATCTCCATCGGGTGATTATCAATGAGCACCGTCATACCGGGTACAGGCAGAGACTGCAAATACTCCATAATAAGACCATTGATCGTTTTAGGACCGTCGACCGGCAAATTCATATCCAGTAAACGATTAATGTCACGAAGAGGGGTAGAACCATCCAGCCAAACACTGCCATCATCACGTTGTTGTATTTCCTTGCTATGGCTAATAGGAACCGTTGAGAATTCTCCAACAACTTCTTCTAGGATGTCTTCTAGTGTTAAGAGTCCCAATATTTCGCCGTACTCATCAACAACAATAGCAATGCGCCGCGATGCTTCGCGGAAGTTGAGTAATTGTTGTGTGAGTGTTGTACCTTCTGGAATGAAATAGGCGGGGCGAATCGCTTGGCGTAGTCGATCCCGGTCCAATTTACCTTCGGCATACAGCGGTAAAATGAAGCGTAAATGGATAAAGCCAAGAATATTATCCAAATGCCCTTCATAAACCAGTAAGCGGGTAAACTGGCTGTGAATCAAGGTTTCTTCAATATCACTCCAATCATCTTCTAGGTTGATGCCGACCATTTGGCTACGTGGAATCATGGCGTCTTCAACGGTGGCCGACTCCAAGTCCAGCAGGCTAATTAGCATGTCTAGGTGAACTTGCGGAATATGAGACCCCGCTGCGTGCATGACGCTACGCAATTCTTCGTGATTGAGGGAAATATTCGTATTGGCAGCCTGTCCAGCATTCAATAAGCGCAATACAGAATTAGCAATAACATTGACTAGCCATACCAAGGGCCAAGCTGCTTTTAAGATAAGGCTATAAATACGAGCAGCAGGGAAGGCTAGTTTTTCTGGATGTAGCGCTGCTAGGGTTTTTGGCATCACTTCGGCAAAAATCAATAATAAGAGCGTTAATATCCCTGTCGTAATGGCCAAGCCTGCACTGCCAAATAAACGCAAGCCTATCAAGGTTGCCAATTGGGTAATCAGGATATTAACAAAGTTATTACCCAATAAGATTAGACCAATGAGTCTATCGGGCTTTTCGAGTAATTTTTGTGCTAGCTGGGCGCTGATATTACCTTTGTCGGCTTGATGACGTAGTTTATAGCGATTAAGGGACATTAATGCTGTTTCAGAGCCGGAAAAAAAGGCCGACAGCATAAATAGAATAAACAATGCGCCAAATTGAATTAGGAGTGGTGTCTCGGTTGGATTCACGAATGTATTACCAAATATTCAACAACAAATTTACTGCCCAAAAAGGCCAGCATGAGTATGGTAAAACCAGCCAATGTCCAGCGTATGGCTATGCGACCGCGCCAGCCATAACGCCAGTGCCCATATAGTAATATGGTGAACACTGTCCATGCCACGATGGATAGAACAGCTTTGTGTGCGATCCCGCGTCCAAATAGCTCATCCAGAAAGATGAAGCCACTGATTAAGCCTAAGGCCAATAAGAACGCACCCAGACCTAGTAATTGGAATAGTAGAGCTTCCATATCCTGTAAGGGTGGCAATGCTAGTGTTAATGTTCCGGGCTTGTGCTGGCGTAGTTGGCGGTTTTTGGCGGCAAGCAATAAAGCGACTAGTGCTGCTAAGGTCAGTATGCTGTAAGCCAGCATGGAAATAAAAATATGGATACCGAGGCCGTTATTAAGTTCAATGGTGAGCCCACCATGGTGTAACAGAGTATTAGCCATGACTGTCGGTAGCATGAGCGGTAGTATGAACAGGGCGAGTGTTTCTAGCGAACGTCTAAGATTGGCAATGTACAGAATGAAACTCGTAAGCCATGTGACAATGGAAAAAGCGCTAATAAAGTCAAAAAAAAGTGTATGCGTTTTTAACCAAGGTAGAGCAATGCTGAGGGCATGCAGCAATAAGCTGACGCTCCAAAGCCTATTCAAATGGTGTTTGCTAGGCGTCCGTAATGGCTTCCTTAGGTGTAATACAATAGTAATCCATGTTGCTGTCCAAGCTAACATGGTGGCTAGCATAATGATTATGGCCATTGGTCAATAATGTGTTTGCTCTCGCAGTGTGGTTGTCTACCTATGCTATGATAGCAACTTGTCCACGGTATGAACCAGTAGTAGATAAAAATCATGTTCGAAAATTTAAGTGATCGTCTTTCCAAAACGGTAAAAAAACTACGTGGCCAAGCCAGGCTAACGGATGAAAATATTAAAGATGCCTTGCGCGAAGTGCGTATGGCTTTACTGGAGGCTGATGTTGCCTTGCCTGTAATACGTGACTTTGTAGCCAAAGTAAAAGAACGTGCTGTCGGGCAAGAGGTGCTGGATAGTCTTACACCAGGCCAAGCTTTGGTTAAAGTCGTGCATGAAGAATTAATTAGCCTGATGGGGCAAGCGAATGAGTCCTTGGCACTGAACGTTCAGCCGCCGGCAGTAATTTTAATGGCAGGTTTGCAGGGTGCAGGTAAAACGACCACTGTTGGTAAGTTGACACACTTTTTAAAAGACAAAGAAAAAAAATCTGTCATGGTGGTGAGTTGTGATGTGTACCGCCCTGCCGCAATCAAGCAGCTAGAAACGGTAGCTGCACAGACAGAAGCCGTTTTCTTTCCTAGTCAACCTGATCAAAAACCTGTCGAGATTGCACAAGCTGCCTTGGCGCAAGCTAAGCGGCAATACGTGGATGTTTTGATTGTCGATACTGCCGGACGTTTGCATGTGGATGCGGACATGATGGCGGAAATTAGTCAATTGCATGCTGCTATTCAGCCGATTGAAACTTTGTTTGTAGTCGACAGCATGACTGGGCAGGATGCCGCTAATACAGCCAAAGCCTTTGACGAAACGTTGCCATTGACGGGTGTTATTTTGACTAAGGCGGATGGTGACGCACGAGGTGGGGCGGCTTTATCGGTGCGCTATATTACAGGCAAGCCTATCAAGTTTGTCGGTATCGGAGAAAAGCTGGATGCTTTAGAGCCATTTTATCCTGATCGCTTGGCTTCGCGTATTTTAGGTATGGGGGATGTGTTGAGCTTAATCGAAGAGGCTCAGCAAAAAGTCGATCATCAAAAAGCGCAAAAGTTGGCGCGCAAGTTAAATAAGGGCAAAAGTTTTGATTTTGAAGATTTGCGTGAGCAAATGTTGCAAATGCTGAATATGGGGGGAATGGCAAGTTTAATGGATAAATTACCAGGCATGGGAAATGTTCCTGCCCATCTAAAAGATCAAGCGAATGATCGTGAAATTCATCGCATGATTGCCATTATTAACTCTATGACTTTGCAGGAGCGGCGCAATCCTGATTTGATCAAGGCTTCCCGTAAGCGGCGTATTGCGACAGGGTGTGGGTTGCAAGTTCAAGATGTAAACCGCTTGTTAAAGCAGCAACAGCAAATGAGTAAAGTTATGAAGCAATTTTCTAAAGGTGGCGGCTTGCGTAAGCTTATGCACTCGATGAAAGGTCGCCTGCCAATGGGAGGGGGATTTCCACCGAGTGGGGGATTTTCGGGCTGATTTTTACGACAAGAGGTGGAATTTCGATTGCAGATGGGTTTACGGTGGTAAAAGCGCGCTGTATGATTCTGTTGTTCGAAAGTTACAACCAAGACAGGTATCTTGTTGGCTTTATGCAACTTTGAGGCAGGTCTTCGTTTAATTCAGGCTTGTTGATAAGCGGTAAGGGTTCCATGCTTCGTGCGTCTATGGGCAACCTTATCGAAATTATATGCTCGAACCTATTCAATAAGAGAAGGGTGGTATGTTGGTATGTCTTCTTTTGTTGAAAGTGCTTTCCTTAATAAACAACTAAAGAGATTAAAGTTATGAAAATCAAGACTCAGCTTACTTTGGCAGCCGTCATTGCTGCTGGTATGTTGGCTTCTGGCTGTAGCCAGCAAATGGCAGGTCAGCATGTAGCACAAGCAGCACCTGTGGTTGTCGATCCTGTAGTCGATACCAGCGGTAGTACTGTTGAAGAAACCGTGCAAACAATTGTCGATTGCAGCAAGTGTGCCCAACCGAAACCAGTACCTACTCCTCGTCCTGTTGTTCGTCCAACACCACGTCCTAAGCCTAAGCCTAAACCAGCACAACAGCGACGTCCGGTTGGTCAGTGGGGTCACACACACCCTGCAATTCCAGGTTGCACTAACTCTGTAACGCATACTCATAAGTATACTAACCCTAATCATAAGCATCGCTATGGTTGTACGGGTGGTAAGCGGCCTGCTCGTCCAACGCCACGCCCGGCTGTTCGCCCAACACCGCGTCCGCGTCCACCAGCGCCGGTTGTCCGCCCTCAAGTGCCAGTTAAGCCAGCCCCTGTTGTTGTCGTACCTCAGGTTAAGGCTAAAGGCACTTACCGTGGCCCAATTACTATTGATAGTGGCGTAATGCAACAATACCGCCAGTAATTGATGCTTGAGTGCTTTGCTTGGTTTTTAAGTGTTAGAAACCAGTGAAGACTGTGATCTGTGCCCGATTACCTGAAGGTAATCGGGTATTTTTGCTAAGCTGGCAGGATGAAACAGCATTCTCTAAATGCTATATTGATGTTTGTTTTGCGGTAAACTCTCATGTATTTTTTCTGTCTATTCAGATAATTTGTTTTCCCTGCCAACCTGTAAGTATGACATTTATGAATAAATTTAAGTCGTTACTATTGCTATTTACCATTTTTTTCCTTTTCCCCTTTGATGCTGGGGTCGCAGCCGTTTGGCAAGCAAGAAGTGAATGGGACAATAATTGGGAAAATCGTTACCGTCAGTGGGTTGTGCGTAATTGGACAGATGATTTTTTTATGAATCCAGCCAAGCCCATTTATTACAAGTATGAGCACGACTGTGCAGATGCTTCCTATGCTATGCGGGCTATTTTTTCTTATGAATTTAAATTGCCGTTTGTGGTTCAAAATCCCCGGCGAGCCGGTAAGTTGATTAGTAATCAAATGTCTAACTGGGATCATTTACCCGAAGGCCAGCGTGTACGTAAATTTCTCGATTTTCTGGCAGATTCCACGGATACACGTTCTTTGCGGCATGCGACTTATCCGGTGGCTTTAAATGATATTAAACCAGGTGATTTTTACGTTGCCCCAGGCGTGCATTCCTATCAAATTGTTGAGGTTACTGATACAGGTATTGCAGAAGTCATGGCTTCTACAACGCCAAAAACTGCACGTTTTATGTTACGTACTCCTTCTTTCCCTTTTTACGTGCCTGAAGATAAATCTTTTGGTGATGGTTATCGACGTTTCAAACAGCCCCAAAATATCCGTAAACCAGCTAAGCAACAGCCGGGTTATAGTGAAGAACAATTTCGTTTGGCGGCTGATTTAGATTATGATTACGTTGCTTTTACGGATGTTATTTCCCGTAAGTTGGGAAAGCGTCCAGAAAAGCCGGATGAGAAAACCATGCGTCTACTATTAGCCTTATGTATGTATGCGAATGATCGCAGCGTATATGTTTATGACGCACTGTGGCATTTACAGGAAATTCGAAAAACAGGACGTCAATGTATGAACCGTCGGGAATATGATGGCTACTCAACACCTAGTCGTGATAAACGTTTACGTATGTTTTTTGATTCAGTGCGTAGACATATTGATCGTATTGGTCGCTTTGATCCAACTTCCCGTCCAGCACGCTGGGCAAAAGCTGTTTTCGCAATTGATGAGCCTCCTCCAGGAGAGTTAAAACATCTGAACGATTTTTGTATGGTACAGATGACGCTGGGCGAAGAGCTTTATATGAGCTTGCGCGAGCTGCGCAAAAATTTGGAAGGTGGCCATGTAGTTTCTGATCCACATGCGCCGTTGCAATACCGTTGGGGGATAGAAAAACGCCCATATCGGCCATCTTGTCCCACTTACTAAGCGCACTGGAAGAAAAAAATGCCCCGTAAGTCACAAAAATATGCATTCATTGCACTTGTAAATCCCTAATTTGCAAAATTGTTGACTATACTCGGTAGTGCTTTCCCTTAAACAACGAAAGAGACGAAAGACTATGAAGATGAAACTCCTATTATCCCTTGTAGCGGTTACCGCTGCTGGTTTGTTAGCTTCTGGCTGTAGCCAGCAAATGGCTGGCCAGCAAGTGGCCGGACGGCAGGTTGCAAGCCAACAAGTTGCCGGACAGCAGGTTGCAGGCCAACAAGTTGCTCAAGATGCTCCAGCAGCAGTTGTTGGAACAGCCGAAGAAACGGTTGTACAAACTGTAGTTGATTGCAGTGAGTGTCCGCCTGTAAAAACTGTAAAAAAACCGCCTGTACGACAAGCACGTAAGTGCTGGCATGGTCGCAATGCAAAAGGTCAGTGTAAACCTGATCCACGCAAAGGCCGCCGTGGACATATACGACGTGGTGGCGTTAAGTGTCCTAACTGTTCTGCACAAACAGCACGTCTGCAACGGCAGGTTCGCCAATTGCAAGCACAATTACGTACTTGCGGTGGTAAGCGAGTTCGTTGCGGTGGTCACCAAGTCCGTCGGGGTCATCAAGTCCGTCGGGGTGGACATGTTCGCCGTGCAACTACATGCTGGCATGGCCGCAATGCGAAAGGTCAGTGCAACCCTGATCCACGCGCGCGTCGCGTCATCCGTCGTCCTGTAGTAAACCGTGGTGGTCGTCGTCCAGTGCATCGCCGTCCAGTACATCGCCGCCAAGGTAACTGCTGGCATGGCCGTAATGCAAAAGGTCAGTGCAACCCTGATCCACGTATGAGAAGACCAGTGAAGCGTCCTCCGGCAGTGCGTCCTCCTGTGGTTCAAGTTAAACCAATCCCTGCTGTGCCTATGCCAAAGGTTAAAGCCAAAGGTACTTACCGTGGCCCAATCACCATTGATAGCGGCGTGATGATGCAGTACAACAGTAAGCAATGATAGATTTTCGGCTTTTTTATGAGCCGGAAGCTATTTAACTGGAATGCCTGGTCGTGGTGAAATACTGCGCCAGGCTTTTTCATGTCCGTTAATCCAGGTTTTTCGAGCCGTTTATAAGTTATTCGTAAAGTTAAGCGCGTAGACGGCTAAGGTTAAGCATATTAATAAAAGTAATTGTCCAATAAAGAGAGTTACTGACTAGTTCTTACTCTAAATAACAATAAAAAGAGGCAAACAATGAAAACACACTATCAATACTTGTCTGGCGTCATGCTTGTTGTGGGAGTGACCTTATCTGGTTGTAGTCAACAGCAATCTGCAACGGCTGTTCCTGTTGTTGATTTAACACCAGAATCTGCGCCTATGGTCGACTTTACTCCACCTCCGCCCATGGCTGAAGTGCCTGTCGCAGTGGCAGCACCTGAAGTGCCTGCCAGCAATCATAGAGAGCAATCTGTAAAGCAGACCGTAAGGCCACCTGTGGTTGTTCAACAGCCAAAAGTTGTTAAGCCACAGGTGAATATTCAGCCTGTGCCTGCACCTATGGTTGTGACTCCTCAGCCATCCAAACCTATTTTTGTACCTTCTGTCAAGGCAAAGGGAACTTATCGTGGCGCTATTGCTATTGATCAGAATATTGTTCAGCAATATCAATATCGTTGATGCTGATTAATAGGAAGAAAGTTAGGAACTGATTAGATTTTCTAGTCAGTTCCTGAGGTTTATTTTTAGTCATGTTGACTGGTATATTGATTATGGACTGGTCATGAGGCGCTTTTTGGTATAGAAATAGATTCGCCTGCCAACTTAATATTTTTAATGCAAGAGACCATCGGAATTTGTAGGAGTGGTGATGGATAATCCTGTTTGCAATAGCTTAATTATTAAAAAAATTCATCTTTCTGTTGTGCTTGGAATGCTTACCTGTGGCTTGGGTGTTTCAGGTTGTTCTAATACCAGCGAAGTGGTGAGCCCTACTGAAAATACCGTAAAGCGTAAGGTAACGCATATCATGGTGGCGAAGCCACCGCAAACGAAAGTCGATGCACGGAAAAAGGTGCAAACCTATGCCAAGGCTAATCTTGTTGCAAAGTCATCCCCAAAATACCAGCAAGTCAGGCAATCCAGTTTAAGGAAGCAATCTAGTAGTTCGAGGAAGCCTGCGCAAGTAGTGCGAAATCGTTCTATACGCTCCCCACGTGCAACACTCGCTCAAGCTCGTGCTTCGCACGCTGCTAAACAGCTAGCGGCAGAAAAAAATCGTTACCATCAGGAGTTTGAAGCTAAGCGTCGCTGGTATCAGGAGAATTGGGAGCGCGAACAGCGTTTGACTCAACAGCAACAAGAGCAGCAGCGGCGTTTACAATTGGCTGAAGCACAACAGCGTCGGCGTCAGCAAGTGCAAGCTCAAAATCAGCAGCGTCAACAATGGCAACAACAAAAACAACGTCAGCAACGGCAATTAGCGGCTAATCGTGTACGCCGGCTTAATCCAAATTATTCTGTGCAACTGGCGAGTTACTTGTCTAATGCAGCCTTGGAGCGTACACGACATCGGGTTAGGTATGACGGAAGGTATATCCCAATTGCTTATCCTAATGGTGATGTGCCTGCGAGTATTGGGGTTTGTACTGATACAGTGATTCGTTCTTATCGGCGGTTGGGTGTGGACTTACAGCGCTTGGTGCATGAAGACATGTCTATGGCATTTTATGCTTATCCCAATTTACCTAAATGGGGACTGCAAGGGCCAGATCCTAATATCGATCATCGGCGTGTGCATAACCTGAAGGTCTTTTTTACACGTAATGGTCAGCGTTTGCCGGTTAGCCGTCATGCGGCAGCCTATCAACCCGGTGATATGGTAACGTGGAGTTTGGGGGGAGATCAGGAGCACATCGGGATTGTGGTCAATCAGCGCTCACCGGCTGACCCTAATCGGTTTATGATTGTGCACAATGTAGGTGAGGGTGAGAAAATGGAGGATGTTTTGTTTAAATGGCCCATTACAGGACACTTCCGCTATTATCCGTTTTACCAGCAGCCTTATACACAATTGGCATCCGCTCGTTACTGAGCCATCAGTGCGTTGATTAAGCATTTAAAAAAGCTGGATGGTAGCATTTGTCTTACTCTCCAGCTTTATTTGTTTTTGGCTCTTCACTTTTCCTGAAAAAAACGTACAATTGCGCGTTTACTTTTGGCGACCTCTGCCAAGCAGTAGTTAAAATTACTTAAGGTTCTAGGATTTATGGTTAATATCCGTTTAGCGCGTGCTGGCGCAAAGAAGCGTCCTTTTTATAATATTGTAGTGACTGATCGTCGCAAACCACGTGATAGTGGTTATATTGAGCGTGTTGGTTACTTTAATCCGCTAGCTCGTGGACAAGAAGTTCGTTTGCATCTAGAACAAGAGCGCATCCAATATTGGCTGTCTACTGGTGCTCAACCTAGTGAGCGTGTTGCCAAATTATTGGCTGAATCAGCCGAAGCTAACGCTGCTGCTTGATTCTGAAAGATTTTTTGCCGTATTTTACCATAGAGTTTTTATGTTAGTCTTCAAACAGACTAATGAGACTCGTGACACTGACACTATTCTAGTAATAGGTAAGGTAGTGGGTGTGTTTGGTGTGAAAGGTTGGGTGAAAATTGAATCCTACACGGCGTTTCGTGAAGCTATATTTAGTTATGTACCTTGGCTGATATTTAAAAATCAGCAATGGTCTGAAGTAAAGTTAATAGCAAACCGTACTCATGGTAAAGGTTTGATTGCTCAGTTAGATAGCGTAAATGATCGAGATCAAGCCTTAATTTTGGTGGGATGCGATCTTGGTATTTACCGTACGCAATTGCCCGAGACGGCGGCTGATGAGTTTTACTGGACAGACTTGATTGGCTTGAATGTGGTCACGTTGGAAGGCGTGGTTTTAGGCAAAATTAGTTATTTGTTTGAAACCGGAGCTAACGATGTAGTTGTTGTCCAAGGAGAGCGTGAGCGTTATTTGCCTTGGTTAATGGGCAGTGTGATTAAATCAGTCAGCCTAGAAAAAAAACAAGTAGAAGTTGACTGGGATCCAGAGTTTTAGTGTATGCAGTTTTCAGTGATAACACTGTTTCCTGAGTTGGTTAAAGCAGTGACTGCGTACGGCGTTATCAGGCGTGCAGTGGAACGTAAGCAAATTCAGTTGGATGTGCTGAATCCACGAAATTATACACATGATGTTCATCGTACTGTAGATGATCGCCCTTATGGTGGTGGACCGGGTATGATCATGAAAGCAGATTGTTTACTGGATGCGATACAGGATGCTCGTACACTCAATAAAGGTAAGCTGGTTTATTTAAGTCCACAGGGACAAACATTGACTCAGTCGAAAGTGGCTGGATTTGCGACGCAGGAAAGTTTGATTTTACTGTGTGGTCGTTATGAAGGTATTGATGAGCGTGTTATCCAGTTGGAAGTGGATGAAGAGTGTTCATTAGGTGATTATGTACTCAGCGGTGGTGAGTTGGGTGCAATGGTACTGATAGATAGCGTGGCGCGATTGTTACCGGGTGTATTGGGACATGAGGCTTCAGCCGAGCAAGACTCATTCTCTGATAATTTATTGGATTGTCCACACTATACGCGTCCAGAAATTATTCGAGGACTGGGTGTACCAGAGGTTTTAAAGGGTGGTCATCACGCAGCCATTGCGCGGTGGCGTAAAAAGCAAAGTCTAGGGCAAACTTGGCTGAAACGTCCAGACTTGCTGGAGAAGCGAATTTTAAGTCCAGTAGAACAGGCGCTGCTGGATGAATATAAACAGGAATACAAGATTTCTTTAGAGGTTATCTCATGAGCATGATTATTCAACAATTGGAACAGGAGCAAATGAACAAGGAAATTCCTAGCTTTGCTCCAGGGGATACTGTCGTAGTCCAAGTCCACGTTAAAGAAGGCGATAAAAGCCGTTTACAGGCTTTTGAAGGTGTTGTGATTGCCAAGCGTGATCGCGGTTTACACTCTGCTTTTACTGTACGCAAAATGTCTTATGGTGAAGGTGTTGAGCGTGTTTTCCAAACTTATAGTAATAGTATTGCCAGTATTGAAGTAAAGCGTCGTGGTGACGTACGTCGTGCCAAATTATACTATTTGCGTGGGCGTACTGGTAAAGCCGCACGTATCAAAGAGAAAGTTTAATTACTTTATCTCCGCTTCACAGAGGTTGCTTTCATGGCAACCTTTTTTGCTGATTTTGGCGCTTGTTTGGGCTGCGGCTTTGCGTTCGTCTGTTTAAGCTATACAAGTAAATAGCTCCCTCCTATTATTTCCTGATCAAGAAAATAACTATTTTTGCCGGGGACTGTTTTGGTGAATGATGCTGGGGTTTTAGCCGCATTAGCTCATTCTGTTTGGTATTGGTTAATCGCATTAGTGTTGATAGGCTTGGCTGTGGGTGTTATTTGGCTATTGCACCGTCGCACCCCGAGTCAGAATCCCTTATTGCAAGAAAATATCCTCATTGCTGCACTTATGGATGTCGAAGAGTCAGCCATACTGTCGAACAATAATGGTTACATTGAGTTTATTAACCCATCCGCCGAGCGCCTCTTTCGGCAAAAAGTTCGTAATGCGCGGGGGAAATATCATAGTGATGTTTTCCATTTGCTTGATCCTCTAAAACGAGTACCGATTAACTGGTTGCAACAGGCGGGTGCTGCGGCGCAAAGTTCGTTCGAGCGGTGCTTACTGAATTGTTCTAATTTACAGGATTTGGAAACAACCTATCTGGTTAAGCCATTTTCTTTGGATGGTGAACAACACAATCATGTCTTGTTGTTGTTGAAAGATCAGGCTGAGGTACGCGCTCTGCAAGCCCATCTCAACTATTTGCAGCAGAATGACCAGCAAACGCAGTTGATGAATCGTAAAAGTTTTGAAATCAGGTTAAAGCTAGCTTTGGATGAAGCTAGACAGCATGGTGTCAAACATTCGTTTTGCCATATCTCACTGGATCAGTTCAAGGTAGTGAATGATACGCTAGGCCATAGTGCGGGCGATGCTTTTATTGAGCGGATTGCTGACTTACTTAAGAATATCATTGATAAGAAGCGCGATGTATTGGCACGTATTGGAGGTGATGAGTTTGGCATTTTGTTCCGTGAAATAGAACCTAAAGAGGCGGTACGTCGTGGTGAATATGCACGTAATATTTTGATGCGGCACGATTTTAGCTGGGATGGCAAAGTACATAAAATTACCGCAAGCATTGGTTTTGTGCCCATACATGCTAAATCGGGCACGACCAATCGGGTTTTGTCGGTTGCAGATGCGGCTTGCCGGGTTGCCAAAAGTAAAGGTGGTAATCGGGTACAAATTTATCGGGAAAATGATACTGAAATTAATAAACATCGCGGCCAATTAGTGTGGATTAGTCGTTTACGTCATGCTTTTGAAAGCGGTCAGTTTCAGCTCTATGCCCAGCCTATACAACCCCTAGAACCGAGACAATTTCTCAAACCATTTAGTCATTATGAGGTATTGTTACGTTTATTCGACGCGGATGGTAAGCCAATTTCACCCGATGAATTTATCCCGGCGGCTGAATATTATTCCATGATGCCCAAGCTTGATCGTTGGGTGGTGCGGGAGCTATTACAGGCCGTGTTAAGCATTAGTCACCATACGCCTTGTCCAGTGTTTGCTATTAATCTATCAGGGCAGAGCCTAGACGACCCTAAGTTTTTACCTTTTGTATTGGAAGCTATTCGTCGTTCAGGTGTGCCTACAGCAATGCTTTGTTTTGAGATTACAGAGCGGGTTGCGATTGGTAATTTTGAATTGGCGCGGAAGTTTATCGATACCTTGAAGCTATTAGGATGCAGTTTTTCATTGGATGATTTTGGGACAGGGGTGAGTTCATTTGGCTATTTGAAGGAGTTGCCAGTAGATTTCTTGAAAATAGATGGTAGCTTTATTAAAGATATTGCTACTGACGAGGTCACTTGTGCTATGGTGCAGTCTGTCAATCAAGTAGGGCAATTAATGTCCGTCAAGACCATTGCCGAATATGTGGAAAATGAGCAAATTATCCAGATACTACGTGAGATTGGTATTGATTTTGGGCAGGGCTATGGTATTTCCAAACCCATTCCATTGCGGAATGTGATTGCTAGACACGTTAAAGAATATTCACACTAAACGACTATCTACAGGCTAAGGAAGCAGGGCTGCATGGCAATTCATATTTTGGGTATTTGTGGCACTTTTATGGGTGGGGTGGCGCTGTTAGCGCGTGATAAGGGTTTTAAGGTCAGTGGTGCGGATACCAATGTTTATCCGCCTATGAGTACTTTATTGGAAGGACAGGAAATACCGATCCACAATACTTATGCTCCCGAGCTATTACCAGCAGAGGATTCTGCCATTGTTGTTGGTAATTTTATGCGCCGTGGCATGCCCATTATCGAACGAATGCTAGAGAAAAATTTGTCTTATATCTCTGGGCCACAATGGTTGGCAGAAAATATTTTACGTGATCGTTGGGTCTTAGCCGTTGCAGGAACACATGGCAAAACGACGACTTCCAGTATGTTGGCTTGGATATTGGAGTATGCGGGTTTAAAACCTGGCTTCCTCATTGGCGGTGTAGCAGAAAATTTTGGGATTTCGGCACGCTTGGGAAGTTCGCCTTTTTTTGTTGTTGAGGCTGATGAATATGATACTGCCTTTTTTGATAAGCGTTCTAAGTTCGTTCATTACCGCCCCCGCACGCTGATATTAAATAACCTTGAATACGATCATGCCGATATTTTTCCTGATATTGAAGCGATCAAAACACAATTCCACCACTTATTACGCATGGTGCCGCCGAATGGTTTGGTGGTCAGTAATGCAACGGAAGATCATCTTGAGGCTGTGTTACAAAAGGGCTGTTGGACGCCGGTAGAACATTTTGCGATGGGAGATTGGCAAGCTGATTATCGCCAAGCTGATGGTAGTGAGTTTGCGGTAATGTTTCGTGGTGAATTACAAGGTATTGTGCGTTGGAATCAATTGGGACGTCATAATGTTAATAATGCTTTAGCCGCGATTGCAGCAGCGCGTCATGTGGGTGTGGCACCTGTCCATGCAATCGCCGCATTAGCTACGTTTAAGGGTGTCAAGCGTCGTATGCAGTTGCGTGGCCGTGTCGGAGAGGTGGCCGTTTATGATGATTTTGCCCACCACCCAACAGCAATTGCCACAACACTGGCTGGTTTGCGCGCTAATGTTGGCTCAGCACGCATTTTAGCGATCTTGGAGCCTCGCTCCAATACCATGCGTATGGGGGTACATAAGGCACAATTAGCACAGGCTTTACAAGCAGCTGATCAAATATTGTTATATCAGCCACCGGAACTGGACTGGGATCTGGATGATGTGGTGGTTACTTTACGGGGTAAAGCATCTTTGTATCGTGATATTGATAGCTTGATCAATGCTGTGGCCACTGAGGCTAGGCCTGGTGATCAGGTTTTGATTATGAGTAATGGTGGTTTTGGTAATATCCACGAAAAATTATTGCAAGCACTGACTCTCAAGGTATGAAGACTAAAACCATTGCCTTGATGATGACAGGCGCTTCAGGTGCGCAATATGGTTTGCGTTTGCTAGAGCAACTCTTGAAATTGGAGCAGCGCGTTTACTTGCTTTTGTCGCGGCCTGCCCAATTAGTTATTAATATGGAAACGGATTTGCGTCTGCCTGGGCGAGCGACAGCAATTGAAGCTTTTTTCACCGAGCGTTTCCAGAGCAAAGCAGGACAGTTAAGCGTTTTTGAGCGGGAACAATGGGCAGCACCCGTTGCCAGTGGCAGTAGTGTGGCCGATGCGAGCGTCGTTTGCCCATGTACAGTTGGCACTTTGTCGGCTATTGCCTGCGGTAGCAGCCGCACGCTGATTGAACGCACGGCTGATGTGGCTTTGAAAGAGCGTCGTCGGTTGATTCTTGTTGTGCGGGAAACCCCCTTTTCTGAAATTCATCTGGAGAACATGTTAAAATTGGCGCGCATGGGAGCAGTGATTATGCCTGCCAATCCAGGTTTTTATTTTCGTCCCCAGTCGATAGATGAAGTGATTGATTTTATTGTGGCACGTGTTCTGGATCACTTGGGTCTTGAGCATCAGCTACAGCCCCGTTGGGGCGAGTCATTATCAATGACAGCGGGTTTGTCTGATGATTAAAGTGTGTCGGGCAAGTCTCATTAACTTTTAAAATTTATTAAAATCGTAGTGTGAGGAGATTGTCATGGCAACGAAAGAGATTAAGGCGGAAGCATTTAATGACCTGATTAAAGATAATGCTATTGTTATTATTGACTTTTGGGCACCTTGGTGTGGTCCTTGCCGTTCTTTTGCGCCTATTTATGAAAAAGTGTCTGAACAATATGAAGATATTGTATTTGCCAAGGTAAATACTGAAGAAGAGCAAGAATTGGCAGCACATTTTCAGATTCGTTCCATTCCTACCTTGATGGTTTTCCGTGAGCAAGTTGTGCTGTTTGCACAGCCTGGCATGTTAAGCGAAGGGCAGCTAGAAGAAGTGATTGGAAAAGTGCGTGAAGTTGACATGGCTAAAGTACATGAAGAAATTGCTAAACAGGCATCACAACAAGAGCAGACGAGCTAAATGTTCTACTCAGGTGAGCAATTAGTTTTGGGTAGTGAGTTTTGAGAGAGCCCGGAGCAGATGTTTTGTTCAGGCTATTTAGTTGGGCGTTTAATCTGTAACAATACCGCTGATGCTTTTACGGGCAGTTTCCAAGCGATATTGCTCGATAAATAAATGTGTCAGGTAAGCGGAACTTGCGCTTAGAAAAGCAGGTAAAACAATTGTTTTTCCCACTAATCCATAGGTTCCTAGGGTTAGCAGAGAAGGCAAGGCAATAATAGCGATTATGCTGCGTGTATAATCTCGGTGTAATGAGATTTGGTCAATGATCCACCAAGTGCTTGAATGTAGAATATAGGTCGCTAACCACGCCAATAATAAATCGGTGGGGCGATAAGTGTAGATTAAAGCAGGAAAGACTATAGCAGCGATTTTACTGCTATTACGAACGACTTGATATGAGGGAGATGCAGGCTGTTGAATTGCAGGCAAATGACTAGCAATAAAAACAACTAACAGTAAGACACTCATAAATAGCCAGTCTGCCTCTGGAATAAAAAAATGACTGACTAAGCTTGCACTGCTTGCCACAAGCAATGCAATGGCATTATGTGTCCAAAAGCCCGCCATGATATTCGCCCCTGATGAATTTTTAAGTATGCCCGACTATTTAAGTCAGTGGATTTAATGAATAGAAAGTATCCCTAACCGACCTTTAGGCCACAACTTTTCCAGCTCAGTGGTATATTCTCTAGCCCTAGAATAGATGAAATAGTGGAGATAAAACAAGCCCATACCTAGTAAGCGTATGAACTTGTCTTGTTAGCTTATTAGCGTGATATTTCATGTTAATCTAATGGAATATGAACACTGTTGGTGGTATCGGCCATTACGAAAAAGTCCCGCTTCCGCTTGCGAGGTGGAGAAGCATCTTCCAGCCAAGCAACTGCTGTGTAACGGCCAGGTTCCAAGTCGTGCAGTGTGAATGTATGCCGGTTTGAGTGCCTAGTAGAACCTCGGCCATCTACCCGATAGACTTTCCACTGTACAGGCTTGAAGGCTGGATTATTATTGATGGTGGCGATCAATCTCACTTCAGCCGAACGCGATTCCGCCCAAGCCGCATTAGAGGCTCCAGTTAATCCAACAAACAACCCTAATGCAATAAGCAATCCTGTAATGTGTTTCATTAGTTCCTCCCTGATTCTCATCAATATTTTAAACGGTTGCTAAAAAATGCTAATGCCCCCGTTTGATACCTATTTTTTCCTTAAAATAAGCCTCTACACTCTTAGTGTAGGTCCTCTGAGCAAGAGTTCAATAATATTTTGGTATTAAGTTTCTATTAAGGATAGGGATTAGGTCACTTATATCAATATTGGTTGTATGGCTTGTTAAACGTTTAAATGTTAGGGAGGTTGATCTAAAAGCCTAAGACCCTAGGCTTTCAAATAATTAATTGGTTTAGTCGTTGAATTTAAAGCGGGTTTATTGATTTTTAGCTGTATTAATGAAATTAATTAGCACGTGCGAGCATTTCATCAGCCAAGGTTAGGGTGGCTGGAGTAATTTTTTTACCCCCCATCATACGAGCTATTTCCTCGGTACGTTGTTGGGCGTTGAGGCATTGAACATCCGTTGTGGTGTGCTGAGCTGTTTTCTGCTTGGTGACTTTGTAATGATGATGAGCTTGGGAGGCGACTTGAGGCAAATGTGTAACGCATAATACCTGACGAGTCGAACCCAGTTGGCGGAGTTGACTACCCACCACTTCGGCAATACCACCACCAATGCCTGTATCTACTTCATCAAAAATGAGCGCAGGTAAAGTCATTTTCTGTGCAGCAGCCATTTGAATGGCTAAGCTGATCCGTGAAAGTTCGCCACCAGAGGCTACCTTGATTAATGATTTCAGTGGTTGACCAGGATTTGTACTAACCCTAAATTCGATGTGATCCAAGCCTTGTGGTTGAGGATATTGGCTATCTTGTGTAACCTGTATTTCAAAAATACCACCTTGCATACCTAATTGCTGCATAGCCCCTGATACTTCATTGGATAATTGTGTGGCGGCTTTCTTGCGTGATTGACTCAGTTTGTTGGCAGTTTGTTGATAGGTGTTTGCTGCTTGTTGTAGCTTTTCCTGCAAAGCAGCTATATCGTATTCATCGCTATCTAGCGTAGCCAGTTCGGCTTGCAGTTGTATAAGGTATTGTGGCAGTAATTCTGTTTCCAGACGGTATTTACGTGCCATATTGCGTATGTCTGCAATACGATTCTCTACCCATTGCAGTCGTTGCGGGTCTAATTCCAAATTACCAGCATAGTCGCGTAGTAATATGGCCGCTTCCTGTAACTGTATCTGGGCACTATTAATGAGTTCTTGCGGTGCTTCTAATTGGTTGTCTAAGGCTATCTGACGAGCTAGTTCTTGTGAAAGATGGCTTAGCTGCGAATAAAGAGAAGGTTCGCTTTCGTAAAGTAAGTGGTGGCCTCGTTCAGCAACTGCTTTGAGCTCTTCTGCATTTGCGAGTCGGCTGAGTTCTTCATCCAAACGCTCTAGCTCAGTTGTGCCTTGTGCCAGTTCTTCCAGTTCCTGCACCTGAAAAGTTAATAAATCGAGACGCTCTTGATGCTGTCGGTTTTGGGTTGAGAGTGTTTGCAAGCGTTCATGTAAAGTTTTCCATTGCCGCCATTGTTCACGGGTTTTTTGTAATAAACTGTCATGATCAGCAAAAATATCTAGCAATTGTCTTTGCATATCTTTTTTCATTAAAGACTGATGCTCATGCTGGCCGTGAATATCTACCATTTGTTCGCCCAGCTCGCGTAGCAAGGTGAGGGTTGCGGGAGTACCGTTGATCCAAGCTTTGGATTTACCTTGCTTGGTAATCACGCGACGCAGGATACAAATGTCTTCTTCGCTATTTAGTGCTTGTTCTTCCAACCAGTGTTGTGCGGCGGGGCTTTGAGTAATATCTACGCTGAGGGTGATTTCAGCTTTTTCTGCGCCGTGACGAACCGTATGGCTATCTGCTTTATCTCCTAATACCAAACCAATGGCATCTAGTAATATCGATTTTCCTGCACCTGTTTCGCCGGTTAATGCGGTCATGCCAGGGCACAGCTCTAAGTCCAATGCTTCAATAATGGCAAAATTGTGGATATGAATATGTGTCAGCATTATGCTTATGTTCCCCAGTGTAGTTTTGATCGCAATATATGGTAATAATCATAATCAAGGGGATGTAGTAAACGCATTTTTTCCGGGTGAGCGTTAATTTGAATACGGTCACCTGATAGCAGCTCAATATTATTATGGCCGTCAAAAGATAAACGGGCAACCACCGGACGTTGACCGCATAATTCAATGCTTATACCACTGTGAGAGTGAATGACTAAAGGGCGATTACTCAGGGTATGAGGGCATATCGGCACGAGCGCAATAGCATCCATGGCTGGATGTAATATAGGTCCGCCACTTGATAGGGCATAGGCCGTTGAACCCGTGGGGGTGGAAATAATAATACCATCTGCGCGTTGGGTATTTACAAAGTAATGATCAATATGTGTCGTGAATTCAATCATGCGTATTTCATTGCGCGCGTGTAATACCACATCGTTTAGTGCAAGCCCTTCACCCAACTTTTCTTCCTGTCGCCACGCAGAAGCTTGTAATAAAGTACGTTGCTCTTCCAGATAATTGCCTTGCAAAATAGCTTGCAGTTGTATGCTCATATCATCGGGTGATACATCTACTAAAAAGCCTATTCTGCCTAAATTTACCCCCACAATGGGTACACGATGAGGTGCTAATAAGCGACCAGCACGCAATAAAGTGCCATCACCACCGACAACAATTGCTAGATCAGCTTGGCGGACTATATCTTCGTTAGTTGTGACGGCCATTTGCAAGATTTTTGCGGGGGTCTTTGATGCAAGAATAGTTAGTCCACAATTTAACAGGAACTGACGCAAGCTAATCAGTGTGTTGTGTATCAGTGTGCCATCCTGTCTGGAGAAAATACCAATCGTAGTGAAGGGTTTCATGGGCTGCATTATCCGAAAAATGAATGGGCGAGTTGTGGTTCTATTGTAGCGATACGGCTGTAAAAAGGCTAAAGTCAGCCATTAGCTACCAACAGTAGTCAATGCAACTCCGTTGGTTATGAATAATTTGAAATTCTTGATTTTGCGCTTATTTTAAAGGTAAATTTAGGCACCTAGTGATGGTAAACGAATTATGGCACTTGTCGGTCAAGCATCTGAATTAAGCGAACGTGCTCAGTTGTTGCTGAAAGCATTGGTAGAGGCTTATATTGCGGAGGGGCAGCCTGTGGGGTCTCGCACCTTGGCAAAGCACAGTGGCCTTGACTTAAGTGCAGCCACTATTCGCAATGTGATGGCGGACTTAGAGGAGATGGGCTATATTCGTTCGCCACATACCTCAGCGGGACGTGTTCCCACCTCCAAGGGGTATCGCTTGTTTGTGGATACCTTATTACAGATTCAGCCCGTTGCGGCACAAGACATATACCGTATGCAAGGGCATTTGAGTGCAGGGCAAAATGCTGATGCCTTGATTCATTCTGCTTCCAGCCTTTTATCAGGCATTACTGCTTTGACAGGTGTTGTGACTGTACCCAAGCGTAACCCTGCCTCTATCCGACAAATTGAGTTTCTACGCTTGTCTGGCACGCAGGTCTTGGTAATTTTGGTGTTCAATCGTAATGAGGTACAAAACCGGATTATTGATTTGGCAATAGAGGTATCTAGCGCTGAATTACAGCAGGCTGCTAATTTTCTGAACGAATGCCTGATTGGTCAAAATATACAGGATGCCCGTCAAGTCTTGTTGGATGAGATGCGCCAACATCGTGAGGATATGGATCGCATTATGTGCTCGGCTATTGAGTTGGGCGAAATGGCCTTCGCTAATGTGAATACGCCTGAGGAAGATGATTATGTCATTGCAGGCGAAACTAATTTAATGACCTATGATGATTTGTCCGATATTAAAAAGCTACGCGAGTTATTTGGTGCATTTACACGCAAGCGCGATATTTTGACTTTGTTAGACAAAACAATGCGGGCAGAAGGTGTAAAAATCTTTATTGGACGCGAGGCAGGTCATCATGTGTTCGATGATTGCAGTTTGGTAACAGCACCCTACTCTCTGGATGACGAGCATGTTGGCGTGTTGGGCGTTATCGGACCCAAGCGTATACCTTATGAAAAAGTGATTCCTGTTGTTGATATGACAGCAAAATTATTAAGTGTGGCTTTGCAACGTCAGTCTTGATGAGCGGATGTAACTAAATAAATATCACAACACATTGTTACAATCCGTTACACCCCAGAAACCCTTGTTACACCGCAACTCGGCATAATGCACCCATGTCAAACGACATCCCATTAATGCAAAATTACGAACAAGGAGTTATCCAATGAAGAAGTCCACAAAAATCATCTTAAGTTCTGTCACCACCATCGCTTTAATATTGGGTGCATCCGGTTACGCCGTCGCCAAGCATTTCGGCGGTGGTCACGGTATGATGGGTGATTACATGATCTACAAACTGGATCGCCAGTTGGAGTTAACCGACACTCAGGTCGATCAGTTAGAAGCCATTCAGGAATATGTCAAGACCAAACGTGCGGAACATAAAAAGGAGGATCATAAAGCGAAAATCAAGGCACTGTTATCCCAGCCAGTTCTGGATCAGCAGCAGGTCATCAGTATGATCGATGAAAAAATGCAGGTTCTCCGTGGCAACGCGCCAGAGATGGTCAGTAAGATCGCTGCCTTTACGGATAGCCTGAGTGCCGAACAGCGCACAAAGCTGCTCGGAATGATGGACAAAATGGGTCAAAGAGACCACCATCGGGGTTGGCACCACGATATGGGTCAAAGAGACCACCATCGGGGTTGGCACCACGATATGGGTCAAAGAGACCACCATCGGGGTTGGCACCACGATTAGGAATAATACCGTATGGGGTAATCCACAATGCACACGATCTTACTGATTGACGATGATGAACAACTGGCTGAACCGTTAAAAGCATTCTTCGCCCGTTATGACCTGAATCTACTCAGTGAGATACACCCGCAACAAGGTCTGCATCGTCTGCAACAGGGCGATGTGGATCTGACTATTCTTGATGTCATGCTACCGGACATCGATGGCTTTGAAATTTGCCGCCAGATTCGGCGTGATCCTGCGTTGCAACACCTGCCGGTACTGATGCTCACCGCCCGTGGTGATGTCATGGATCGGGTCATTGGCTTGGAGCTGGGCGCGGATGACTATCTAGCCAAACCGTTTGAACCGCGTGAATTAGTCGCCCGTATCCACAATATTCTACGCCGCAGTCAGGCGCAACCGGTCAGTTATAATACAGAGAAGCCACTGTGTTTCCAACACCTGTGCATTGACCGGCAACGGCGTAAAGCCACCCTTGACACAGCAGATATTGAGCTGACCACCAGCGAATACGAATTGCTACTGATTTTTGCCACCGAAGCGGATAAGGCATTCAGCCGTGATGACATTCTCAATTCACTGCGCGGTATTCATGCCGATCTCTATACCCGTTCGGTCGATATTCTGGTCAGTCGCCTGCGCCAAAAACTGAAACCGCTGAATTGTATCCAAACCATTCGAGGTAGTGGTTACCGTTTTTTGGCTGCCGAAGCCTGATATAAGCTGATGAAGCTCATTCAAAGAATCCGTCACTCGTTGTCGCTGCGCCTGCTGCTGATTTTCCTGATTACCGGCCTGTTGATCAGCATTCTGTTTCAGGGCATGCTCGGCACCGCCATCCGTCACCACGTTAAACATCAGGTTGTGCCGCATTTGCGTCAGTATGCAGAATATTTGGTAAAGGACATTGGTAACCCGCCGGATAAACAACGTGCACGGATACTGGCCAATACCCTGCCGCTGGAAATCCTTATCATCTCTGGCACGGAGCGCTGGCAGAGCAACACCTTCCCCGCTTGGATCACTGCCGCCCCATTGCCTAGTCGCTTCATGACTACCGACGGCCAGCGCATCGCCTACAATCTTGAACGGGATGGTGTGGTGCTCAGCTACCAGAGCAGGGATGGTACCGACACCGTCTATCTGTGGGGCAAAGGCTGGCAGCGCCCAAATCATCACAAAGGCGGCTTGTTGTTTGGCGTTGTGATCTTACTGCTGATTCTGGCCGCATTGTATTACCTGATCCGGCATTTATTCCGACCGGTACAGACCATCCAGAGCGGCGTTAAACAGATCGGCTCGGGTGACTTGTCACACCGCATCCAAGTAGCCCGCAATGATGAACTGGGTGAACTGGCACTCAGCATCAATCAAATGGCGGATGATATTGAACAGATGCTGGAAAGCAAACGCGAATTATTGCTGGCGATCAGCCATGAACTACGCAGCCCGCTCACTCGTGCCAAAGTTTCGCTGGCCTTACTAGAAGAGTCTACTGCCCAAGGTCATATTCACCGTGATTTGAATGAAATGGAGGCGATGATTAATGAGCTGCTGGAAGCCGAGCGGCTGAAGGGTCGCCATACCGCACTCAATACCACCGAGCTGAACCTGAATGAGCTGGTACGTGCGGTGGTGAATGAACATTTCCCACAAGCAACCGTAGAACTGGCACTGTCATCAGCCCTGCCGTTACAGGCACTGGATAATGTGCGCATCAAACTGGTAATCCGTAATCTGCTGGATAATGCACTGAAATATCAGAGTCAGCAACAGACTATGCAATCCGTAAACATCAGTACCCAACTGGACAGTAATCAGGTCGTGCTGCGAATTAAGGATCACGGACCGGGGATTGCTGCTGAACATCTTGCACATTTAACAGAGCCATTTTACCGTACCGATGCCTCGCGTACCCGTAAGACTGGAGGCTTCGGGCTGGGCTTGTACTTGGTTCGACTGATTGTGGAAGCACATGGTGGTGAGTTAATGATTCGCAGCGAACGGGGAGTGGGTACCACCGTTGAGGTAACTCTGCCGGTGACTCCAGCGACCGGGCATGCACCAGAGCAGACATAACACAGCCGGTATCAGGTTGAGTCGCTCGCTGTTTTGCCTTGCAGTTGCCTATCTTTTTGGCGCAGGAATTTTTCCTTGATAAGTAATTGTTGATTGAGTTGGGCAATCATTTGATCTTTTAGCTCAATCACTTTGTCTCGCCGTAACAATTGACTGAGTAACTGTTGATAGTCTTCGCTGTTATCTACTTGACTATGCGTAGAAGGCGTTTGATGGCTCTCTAAATTTTTGAACAGCGCTTTAATCTGGTGTAATAAATTTTCGTGTTGTTGCTGAAGTTGCGTTTCATACTGTTGATGGAGTTCCTCCAATACTGCGCTATTAGTTTCAATGCTTTCAATGCGATTGGCTTGTTGTGAGTTTTGTAAAAGTGTTTCGAGGTGTTGCAGCATCTGTTGTGAATAGTGTTGTTGCTGTTCAGCATGCTGCTGATAAAGGTTGAGGAGTTCAGACTGTTGTTGACTGGGATTAGGCATCTGGCTGAGCTGGGCTGTTAATTGCTGAAACATTTCCTGAGCTTCGTTACGGTTCTGGATATTATTGTTGAGTGCATTCATCACAGTGCCTAACTTTTCTTGGAAGTGCTCATATTGTTCTTGATTACTGGCTTCAATCATTTTGCTAATCAGTTTGAACTGTCTGCGTAAATCAGCACCTTGCTGGCCAATGTCCGATTTGACTTGGTCAGCCATACGCGCCAAATTGCTTTCTACCACCTGAGCGAGATGAAGTTGATTGTCTTGTTCTTGTTGGGCTAGGTTTTGCAGCTTTTCTAAGTGTTTATTCATGAGACGCTCCTGCTCAATCGAAGCTTGCTCACGATGATTCAATTGTTGTTCACGTTCTACCAGTATTTGCTCACGGTTATTCTGTGCTGTATCGCGTTGATTCAGTGCATTGTCGCGCTCAATCTGTTGTAACTCTTGTTCATTGATACTTTGTTCGCGCTGGCTGAGCATTTGGCTTTGCTCAGACAAAGTTTGCTCCCGTTGATTAAGCTGGGATTCTTGGTCAAGTAATAATTTTTCCTGTTGTTGGAGTAGTGTAGACAACTCGGTTACTTTGTTATCCCGCTCTTGTAACAGATTATCTTTTTGAATCAGTATTTCCTGTAATGACTTAATTTGTTGGTCACGCTCCAATATATCGTTTTGTAATTGTTGAAAGATATTATTATTGGTGGCAATAGCGGTTTGCTGATTTGTGAGTGCTTGATCTAGCTGCTCCAATTGTTGTTGGAGTAGGCTAATTTGAGCATCACGCTGCCCTAGCTCACGATCACGCTCTTGGAGTTGTTCAAATTGTGAGCTGATTTGTTCATCACGGCGTTGAAGTTGTTGCTCATGCTCTTGAATCAAGTGATCACGCTTAATCAGTTGTTGCTCTTTTTCGATAATTAATTGGTCTCTTTGTTGTAGCAATTGCCCGAAGTGAGCATTGTGTGATTCTTTTTCATGTAATAGTTGAGTTTGCTCAGCCATTTGCTCATTGCGCTGACTGACGGCTTCAATGTGTTTGGTTAATTGCTGGTCGCGTGTGCGAATTTCTTCGTCACGGATGCGCAATTGTTCTTCTTGCTTTTGGGTGCGCTCATCGCGTATTTGTAATTGTTGTTCTAGTTCGGTGAGTTGCTTATGGTAATTCGCCAGTATGCTTTCTTGTTCGTGACGTTCTTTTTGTTGAGTGCTGACCCAGCCATTTAATTCACGCAGTTGGCGTTCGTATTCGTTGAGGGATATATCGCGGCGACTCAGTTGTTTGTCACGTTGCTCAATTTCGCGGTCACGCTTACTGATTTGGCGCTCTTTTTCTTCAAGCTGTTTTTCACGCTGTCTGATCAGGTCATCACGTTCGCGCAGGCTTTTTTCATGTTCAGCTAGTAGACGTTCATTATCATGCAAACGTTTTTCCAGAGTGCGTAATAAACTGTCACGTTCGCGGATACTTTCATCCCTAGCATCTATGATGTGATCGCGTTCCTGCAAGCGGCGCTCCACTTGATTGGATTTCTCTTGATAGGATTGTTCGGCTTGTTGCGCTTTTTGCAGAATAGCCTCTTTAGTTTGTAGCTGGGCTTCACGAGAAGCTAAAGCTTTTTCCAAGTCTTCTACGACGGTATCGCGGTTATATAGTCGGGTAGATAATTGCTTGGTTTGTTCGCGGGTATTTTTGAGCTCATCGTATAAATTTGCAATAATATTGGCGATATTCTCGCGTTCTTCCACCGTCAGCGAGCTGTTATCATCAATTTTTTCTAGCAAGGATGTGTATTCTGTGCTCATGTTGTTGTTATTTTTGATAGTTCTGATCAGTTTAGCACAACTGTAGCACGCTTTATTGAATACACCATTAAAGATTTGTCATGTGGCCAGTTTGAAGTTTGATTAAGCTATTAGTCTAGGAACTAGTGGGAGAATTAGCACTCTAACGCTAAGAGTGCTAATATCAGCTTCAGCATAATTTAGGAGATACAAAGATCATGACGAATGCTTTAGTTCTACGGGGGCAAGGTTTGCCGGTTCCAGTTGGGAATCTGGAAAGTTATATCCATGCCATCCATGCTATACCAGTATTGAGCGCTGAGGATGAACGGGAGCTGGCGGATGATCTTTTCTATAACCAGAACCTAGAAGCAGCACGTAAACTCATTCTGCACAACCTACGTTTTGTTGTAAAGGTTGCGCGTGGCTATAGCGGTTATGGTTTACCATTGAGCGATCTGGTGCAAGAAGGGAATGTGGGTTTGATGAAAGCGGTGAAGCGCTTTGACCCTGAAATGAATGTGCGCCTTATTTCTTTTGCAGTGCACTGGATTCGTGCCGAAATTCACGAATATATTTTACGTAATTGGCGTATTGTCAAGGTGGCGACCACCAAAGCCCAGCGTAAATTATTCTTTAACTTGCGCAGTAGCAAGTCACGTTTGGGTTGGTTATCTAATGATCAGGCTGAGGAAGTGGCAAATGATCTAGGCGTGAGTAAAGCGGATGTGCTGGAAATGGAACAAAGGTTAGGTTCGCAGGATATAGCCTTTGATCTGGCAGTGGATCAAGATGAGGATGAAGCGGCTTACTCCCCTAGTCAGTATTTGGCCGCCGAAGCGGCTGATCCGGCAGATGCTTTAGAAAATGCCGAATGGGAAGATTATACTCGCCATCGCTTTGCTAGTGCTTTGGAGCGTTTGGATGAGCGTAGCCGAGATATTTTGGCTAGCCGTTGGTTGGTTGAGCAGAAGGCAACCTTGCAGGATTTGGCTGAAAAATACAATGTATCCGCAGAGCGCATTCGTCAGTTGGAAAATGCAGCAGTAAAAAAACTAAAATTAGCGGTAGCCGAAGATGAGCCACAGGCTTACTCTAACTGAGCGTATGAGCGCTTGATCTGAGCTAAATGAACCACAAACCAAAACGAACCAAAGGCCGCTTTAAACGGCCTTTTTATCTTTATTATTGCTTGGCTACTTGAATTTAGCCAAACAATACAACAGAAAAGAAACTCAACCAGCCTGTAATAATTAGCAGGATAATCAAAGCAGCAGGCAAGCCATAGTCAAAACTGAACATATATTATCTCTCTTTCAGGTAAAAAGACGCTTACTCATAGACCCCGACTATAGCTAAATTTAAACGAATAACTGTTGATTTGCGTCAAACTCTGCCAGTTGTCGTTGATTAAGTGATTGCTTTCCAAAGCTAGTTGATTTGTGTCAAAAGATCAGTGATACAGTAGGGCGGCATGGCTTGTTGTTACGGGATATTTAATGAATTAGTCATGTGACCCTGCTAAAGTGCGCAATGATTCCGTGGAAGAAGGAAGCATAATGTCAAATTTGCAACAACTTATTCTGCGCACGGACATCAGCGGAATGCCTCTGGAATGGATTCCATTTCAGACTGCGGTCAAGCTTTATTATACTGATCAAGTTGCTTATACCTGTGGTACATCCTTGATGCGTGTCCGTGGCGGTTTTAATGCCAAAACAGGCTTGCTTAGTGAGCTGGAGCTTAATTCAATTATTGCTACTTTCGGTAGTAAGCAGGGGTTGTTTGGCTCAAAGTATGTACCACCTTTAAATAATCCAACTTTATTTCGTCGTGATAATCACATCTGTCTATATTGCGGTGATCGTTTCATGGCTAAGGATTTGTCCCGTGATCATGTGCGCCCCATTGTTTTAGGTGGGCATGATATTTGGACGAATGTGGTAACAGCCTGTAAACATTGCAATAGCCGAAAAGGGGGGCGTACGCCTGAGCAGGCTGGTATGCCTTTGTTAGCCGTACCCTTCCAGCCAACTTATGTGGAATATATTTTTCTACAAGGTAAAAGCATTTTGGCTGATCAGATGGAATTTCTGAGTGCGCACTTTCCGCGTAGCAGCATTCTGCGCGAGCGTTGTTTGGCAAATTAACGCATTTTTAATGCCTTAGTTACTTTTTTGGTTGTTTCTTCTGGGCAAATTTTTAGATTTTCTCCTATAGTCTAGACAGTAAATTAAGTCGTATTATTGTCGTGTTTTGATCAAGATGGAGAATTTATTGCATGCAAGCATTTCTAGAATGGCTTCGTTCTTTATTCGGTGGTACGGAGCATCGTCGCCCTAATAGCAGCAATAACCCAAGCAATAGTACAACGGAAGCAGAAACAGGCAATCTACCCAACCCTTCAGAAGAGGCAGTGATAGGAGAAGAAGCTGTTACACCTGATCCGACTATCTCTTCCCCATCTGCTGCAAGTGGGGAGGATACTCCTAATGATACTGAAACGCCCGCCATACCTACGCCTGAACACCCAATGGATCCGTTAATACCGTTACCTACGGAAGGGGTGAATCTTGGCTTTGGGCGTTTGTGGCAAAATCATCCCAATATTAGTCATTACGAAATGCAACCTTGTCGACGTGAAGACGGCGTGCCTAATTTCGCCAATCAGTGTGCAATACGCATGGGTGTATGTCTGGCACGTAGTGCTTTACTGGAAGGCTATGATGGTGTGCAGTGTTGGTTTGGTGGTCATAAAGGTGCAGGACATACTTTGCGGGCGCGCGAATTAGCGACTTGGTTACGCAATCATGCGAGTCGTTTTGGTAAAGCTGAAATCAGTAGCCACGTGACTTGGCAAGATTATGTAAATCGCACGGGCATTATTTTTTGTGAAAATTTTTGGGGTGAAAATAACCAAGGTGATCACATTGACCTGTGGGATGGTACAGGTGAGTTTATGGGTAGTGGCGCATTTTCATGGGAAGGGCCAGCAATGGCCAGTGGTGGTTTGGATTATATAGAGCGATCTGAAAAGGTTTGGTTTTGGCCAGTTTATTAAGTCGCTTATTGGCGATTGGTTTAACGATGTTACTCGTAGGCGTTTTATACGCTTGCGGGGAGCGTGAACGAACAGTGGAAAGGGCTGCTTTGCCTGTACCTAAGCAGCCTGCGTCTACTTATGTAACAGATCAGGCAGAACTCGCTGGGCAAGTTGTCTCTTTATGGTATGAGGATACAGGGTGTCGTTTGCAGATACGCCAGCAAGGCAAGCAGCAGGGAACTAAGAAATGGCTAAAACCCGGTGCGCCTTGCTATTTCATTCGCTCACCTGGTAGTGATCAAGTACAGATTTATCAACATGATAAGACAATTCAAATAATTGCTGTTATTGGCACGCCGGTGGAGGTGAAGCAGTCGGTGCAGCGCTGTGGACGTGAGGTGCAAGGGCTGATTATTAATAGTGCCGGAGAAGTAACTTTATCCAAGCACGTTCATAGTGGCAGTATCTATTGTGCCAACCAAGGTTTGGATAATTTTCAATATTCTTTATTTGCCCATCCTTAAATACGCAATAAGTGTGCAATCATTACATCAAGAGTTGCTATTGATTTGCATGACAAAGCTGCTGCCGAGTGTACGTGGATAGCGGCCACGAATTTTGTCGCGTACAGCGAAAGCATCGCTGCGATTAGGGTATTGTCCTACCCTGACCCGAAATAATATGCCGCGATGATCCTTTTTTTCATCAATAAAGCTACGATAACCATCGCGGCGCAAATCACGCTGTAAAGCAAAGGCTGTACGCGAATTGTAGCCTGAGAAAACTTGCACGGTGTAATAGCCATTTTCCAGATTAGGCGGGTAATTCAGATCGTAATCACTGGCAAGGTAGGCATAAGCTGCGGCTCGACTCGCGGCAGATGTTTGGGTATCTATGCTGGGCTTGCGGTAATAATGATAAGGTTCGCTCGCCGCAGATGAGTCATAACGAGAAGATGTTCTTGTATTATCGTAATTATGGCTGACATTATCCCCGCTAAAACGTGGTAAGTGTAAATTATCTGGAATGAGTCGGGTAAAAAAGCCAATACCTTTGGCATTGACAAACAGTGCAAAACCGACAGCTACCACGACCAGCAAAAGTATGTGCCATAAGGCAATGCCCTGTTGTCTAGTTGGAGTAAGGACGATTTGCTTCACACCTGACCTCATGCTGATTAGGATCTACAACGCTATAATTAGTAGATTATAACAAACTGGATAGGTGTAAAGCAGGAGGAGCAGGAAACGGGTGAGAATGGCAAAATTATCAGCGGTTTCACCTTGATTTATGTGCTCTTTTACCCCATATCCACAGTATTAGGAAATGATTAACTTGTTTTAACCTAACTTAATTGAACGGGGTGAACTAACTTATGAGAATGGATAGGCTGACCAGTAAATTTCAGCTCGCCCTGCAAGATGCTCAGTCACTTGCTTTGGGACGTGATCATCAAATGATTGAACCGATACACTTGATGACAGCCCTGCTGGATCAGGACGGTGGCTCTACACGCGGTCTCTTGACCAAGGCTGGCGTCAATGTCAACAAGCTGCGCTCCGGTTTAGGAGAAGCCTTGGATAAAATGCCAAGCGTTAGTGGTGGGGATGCAGGCAGTGTGCATGTATCGAATGATTTGAATAAAATGCTCAATGTCACTGATAAAATCGCTCAGCAGCATAAAGATCAATACATTTCTTCCGAATGGTTTGTACTGGCTGCCTTGGATGACAAAGGTAGTTTGGGTAATGCGCTACGTGAAGCGGGTGCGGTCAAGCTAGCGGTAGAGAAAGCCATTGATGCTTTACGTGGTGGTCAGTCTGTGGATGATCCGAATGCCGAAGATCAGCGTAAGGCTTTGGAAAAGTACACTATTGACCTGACCGAGCGAGCCGAGCAAGGCAAGATTGATCCTATTATTGGCCGTGACGAAGAAATTCGTCGCATGGTACAAATTCTACAAAGACGCACTAAAAACAATCCGGTACTGATTGGTGAGCCAGGTGTGGGTAAAACAGCCTTGGTAGAGGGTTTGGCACAGCGTATTGTTAATAATGAAGTACCTGAAGGTGTGCGCGGCAAGCGTTTATTGTCGTTAGATTTAGGGGCTTTGTTGGCGGGGGCAAAATTTCGTGGTGACTTTGAGGAGCGTTTGAAAGCAGTCTTGAATGATATTGCCAAGGCAGAAGGCAATATTATTCTGTTTATTGACGAAATTCATACCATGGTCGGTGCAGGCAAAGCAGATGGTGCAATGGATGCAGGTAATATGCTTAAGCCTGCTTTGGCACGTGGTGAGCTACATTGTGTAGGCGCAACCACACTGGATGAGTATCGCCAATATATTGAAAAAGATGCTGCTTTGGAGCGGCGTTTCCAAAAGGTATTGGTTGATGAGCCGACTGTAGAAGACACTATTGCTATTTTGCGGGGGCTTCAGGAAAAGTATGAAGTCCATCACGGTGTAGAAATTACCGATCCCGCTTTAGTCGCTGCGGCCACGCTTTCATACCGCTACATTACCGATCGTCAGTTGCCTGACAAAGCGATTGACCTGATTGATGAGGCGGCCTCGCGTATTCGTATAGAGATTGATTCCAAGCCTGAAGCATTGGACAAATTAGAGCGGCGCTTAATCCAGCTCAAGATTGAGCGCGAAGCGCTAAAGAAAGACTCGGATGAGGCTTCCAAAAAGCGTTTGGCTGATTTACAGGCTGAAATTGATCGTTTGGAAAAAGAGTATGCTGATTTAGCAGAAATTTGGAAAAGTGAAAAAGCCGATGTGCAGGGTACAACGCATATTAAAGAAGCCTTAGACCAAGTGCGTATGGATATGGAAACAGCTCGCCGTGCGGGTGATTTGCAGCGTATGGCTGAATTGCAATATGGCCGTATTCCTGAGCTGGAGCGTCAATTAGCACATGCTGATGAGGCGCTTGATGCGGAGGCGAGCAAAGCACCCAAGCTTTTGAAAACGCGCGTGACTGAAGATGAGATTGCAGACATTGTGTCGCGTTGGACCGGTATTCCAGTCAGTAAAATGTTGGAGTCTGAGCGTGAAAAATTGCTGCACATGGAGAAGGATTTAGGCCAGCGTGTAATTGGACAGGTGGAAGCTGTTACCGCAGTATCTAATGCTATTCGTCGTGCGCGTGCAGGATTGTCTGATCCTAAGCGTCCTAGTGGCTCTTTTCTGTTTTTGGGGCCTACTGGCGTGGGTAAAACCGAGTTGACTAAAGCATTAGCGCAATTTCTGTTTGATACGGATGATGCTATGGTGCGGATTGATATGTCCGAGTTTATGGAAAAGCACTCGGTAGCACGTTTAATTGGCGCCCCTCCTGGTTATGTCGGTTATGAGGAAGGTGGCTATTTGACTGAAGCTGTGCGGCGTCGGCCTTATTCAGTCATTTTACTGGATGAGGTAGAAAAAGCGCACTCGGATGTATTTAATGTTTTATTGCAAGTATTAGATGATGGACGCTTGACTGATGGGCAGGGACGCACCATTGATTTCCGTAATAGCGTAGTCATTATGACCTCAAACTTAGGTTCGCATCGTATTCAGGAAATGACGGGTGAAGCGAATTATGACCGCATGAAAGCGGCTGTCATGGACGTTGTGGGTGATCATTTTAGACCCGAATTCATTAATCGAATTGATGAAGTGGTGGTCTTTCATCCTTTGGATAAGAATGAGATTCGCCAGATTGCAGATATTCAGTTGAATAGTCTACGTAAGCGTTTGGCTAGCCGTGATCTGTACATTGAATTTAGCGATGCTGCGATGGATCATCTTGCTGAAGCTGGGTTTGATCCGGTGTATGGTGCGCGTCCTTTGAAGCGTGCCATTCAAAATGGTCTGGAAAATCCTTTAGCCGAGGAAATTCTAAGTGGACGTTTTATGCCAGGTGATACGATCCAGGTGGATTTACAGAATGGTCAATTAAGCTTTACTGAAATAGCAACAGCCGAAGTTGTAGACGATTGATGCTTGCTAGTTACTAGGCGAATGAATGTGATGTAGAAAGCCTGTGAGAACGCACAGGCTTTTTACAGATAGGTTTAAATAGCTCGCAGTAATTCGTTAATACCCACTTTGCTCCGGGTTTTTTCATCTACACGTTTAACAATAACCGCACAATATAGGCTGTACTGACCATCGCTGGAAGGTAGGTTGCCGGAGACAACAACAGAGCCTGCGGGTATGCGGCCATAAATAATCTCATCATTTTCACGGTCATAAATACGGGTACTTTGCCCAATATAAACGCCCATAGAAATGACGGCGCCTTCCTCTACAATCACACCTTCAACTATTTCAGAACGTGCGCCAATAAAGCAATGATCTTCAATGATCGTGGGGGCTGCTTGCAGTGGCTCTAAAACACCGCCAATACCTACGCCACCCGATAGATGTACATTTTTGCCAATTTGTGCACAAGAGCCGACAGTTGCCCAAGTGTCTACCATTGTGCCTGTATCAACATAAGCACCAATATTGACATAAGACGGCATCAATACCGTGCCCGATGCAATAAATGCCCCCTTACGTGCCGCAGCCGGTGGAACAACTCTAACACCACTGGCGGCAAAATCCTTGCTATTCATATCGGCAAATTTAGACGGTACTTTGTCGTAATAGTCGCTAAAGCCACCGCGCATCACGGCATTATCATGAATGCGGAAAGACAGCAGGACAGCTTTTTTAAGCCATTCATGAACAACCCAGTCGCCTACACCACGCCGTTCAGCCACGCGAGCGCTGCCGTTGTCCAGCATTTCAATAGCACTGTTGACAGCATCGCGGGTTTCACTGTCCACGGTGCGGGGTGTAATCTCGGCGCGACGCGCAAAGGCTGCTTCAATAATGGCTTGAATATCAGACATGTACTTCTCCAAAATTTACAAGGGTGATTGATAACGGCGACCTATAATAGTGATCTATAGCAGTTCAATGGCCTGACGAATCCGTTGGGCGGCATGAATACATTCTTGTTGACTAGCAACCAAGGCGAGACGAATTCGGTTTTGCCCTGGATTGCCTTGCGGTGTATCGCGTGACAAATAAGAGCCTGGCACGACCTGCACAGCTTGCTGTTCATACAGTAAACGAGTAAATGCCGTATCACTAATAGGCGTTACCGGCCAGAGATAAAAGCCTGCCTTTGGTTTTTCCACCTGCATGACCGCTTGCAATATTTCCAATACGGCCACCAATTTGGCGCGATATAAATCACGATTAGCTTGCACATGCGCTTCATCTTGCCAGGCAGCAATACTAGCTGCTTGAAAGGGAGGAGGCATGGCACAGCCATGATAAGTCCGATACTGCAAAAAAGCGTCCAACACAGCAGTATCTCCGGCAATAAAACCAGAGCGCATGCCAGGCGCATTAGAACGTTTAGACAAGCTATGAAATACCAAACAGCGCCGGTAATCTGTATTGCCCATTTGTGCGGCTGCTTGCAGCAGACCGGGGGGCGGCTGGTTTTCGTCAAAATACAGCTCGGAATAGCACTCATCCGAAGCAATCAGAAAATCATGTTTTTCAGCCAATGCAATCAAATGTTGCATTTGCGACAAGGGCATAACCGCACCGCTTGGATTGGCCGGTGTGCAAATATACAATAGCTGACAGCGCTTCCAAGTGGTTTTATCGACAGCATCAAAATCAGGTATGAAACCATTTTCAGCCGTGCAATTCAGATAAACAGGCTCTGCTCCAGCGAGTAAAGCAGCACCTTCATAAATTTGGTAAAAAGGGTTAGGCATTAGTACGGCAGGATGCGTGCTACGTTCAATCACGGCTTGAGCAAAAGCAAATAAAGCTTCGCGTGTACCATTGACCGGAATAATATGGCGCTCAGGATCAATGGATTCGAGTGGCAATTGAAAGCGTTTGACTAGCCATTGACTAATGGCTGTACGCAAAGCCAACGTACCCTTAGTCATGGGATAAGTGGCTAGCCCTTGCAAGTTTTGGCTTACTGCTTGATGGATAAAATCAGGCGTTGGGTGTTTGGGTTCACCGATAGCTAATGAAATCGTCTTCAGTCCAGCCGGTAATTGGCTACCTTCCAGTAAAGTGCGGATTTTTTGAAATGGGTAGGGTTGTAAATGCTGTAAGTGACTATTCATCATCCTTCTATTCTGGAGGCTGCGTTTAAAAATTAAAAAGAAAAGCCTCCTAACAGGAGGAGGCTTTTCAAACTTTTATTATCTAAGCCCTGTGCTTACTCAACTTGCTCAACCATCCAGTCAACCGATGCTTTGACTTGCTCATCGGTTAAAGCAGGATTGCCACCTTTGGGAGGCATGGCATTTTTACCCTTAATCGATGAAGCATACAGTGTATCTATACCAGCCGCTATACGCGGAGCCCAGGCTTCTTTGTCGCCTAATTTGGGAGCACCTACGATGCCCATATCATGACAGCTAAAGCATAAACTACGGTAAACAGTTTCGCCATTTGGTTTAGCATCTTGAAGCTTTTGAGCGACTTCATCTGCTGTCTCTGCAACTTTTTCAGCCATTTGTGCCGTACCTTCAGCCGCTGTTTCTACAGCGCCTGCGGTTGCTACGGCTGCTGTTTGTAGTGCGTCTTCTGTTGCTGCCGCCGCACTCTCGCCCATAGCTTTAGCTGACTCGACTGCATCGGCAACAGTTTCCTGTACAGCTTCAACCGTACTTTTAGTCGCTTGCTGTGCCGTATCTACTGTATTAGCAGCGGCTTCCTTTGCAGCATCAACAGCATTCGCAGCAGCTTCAGCCGTGTTTTCAGTAGCTTGTTCAACGGCTTGTGCAGCATCGGCAGCAGTTTTCTGTATGGTATCGACTGCATGATCAGTGCTTTCCTTGACAGCGTCGACTACATTCGCAGCGGCTTCAGCCGTGTTTTCAGTAGCTTGCTTAACAGCTTGTGCGGCCTCGGCAGCAGTTTCTTGTATAGCATCGACGGCATGATCGGCGGTTTCTTGCGCAGTATCGACTGCATCCGCAGCGGTTTCCGCTGGCTTTTCTACGGCGTCTGCCGTTGCTTGAGTTGCATTTTCTACAGCAGTGTCTGCTTCATCTATGGTTTGATCTAAGGCTTGCTCTGTTGTTTGAGCGGCGGCTTCAGCCGCATTTCCAGCAGCTTCATCTTTACTGACTGAGTCTGCTGCGTGGCTGTCGGGAGCTTTTTGCTCAGACACAGGTGCATCAGTATTTTGAGCTGTTCCTTCTTCCTTTTTATCACAACCGCTTAATAAGCTAAGCGCTAGAAACAGTACCGAAATACTGACGACTATGTTTTTCATGGGCTAAACCTCCTGATTGGGCGTGGTATATCCAGCAGCAATATGCCCTTCGTTGAAAGGGCATATTGGATACATCATTATTGAGCGTCTTGTTGAACTTTTTCAGCCGCCTCTTCTACGGCTTGAGCTGCACCATCGACAGTTTCTTGGGCAGCATCTCCAGCCGTTTGAGCGGCATCATTGACTGTGTCCGCTGCTTTTTGAGCAGCATCGTTCATCGTATCAACAACCTCTTCTGCTGTTTCGCTAACAGCTTGAGCCGCATTTTCTACAGCTTCTTGAGTTGCTTCGGCAGCATTGTTCATCGTATTGGCTGCATCCTGAGCAGCTTCATTGACTTGTTCTGCTGCATTTTCGGCGGCTTGTTCAGTCGCTTGGCTTGCATCCTGAGCAGCTTCATTGACTTGTTCTGCTGCATTTTCAGCAGCTTGTTCGGTCGCTTGGCTTGCATCTTGAGCGTCTTCCTTACTATCTTGACAACCACTCAGCAGGCCAAGTGTTAAAAGCAGAGCCGAAATACTGACTGCAACGTTTTTCATAATATGTTTTTCTCCTAAGATTTTGGGATTAAAGGGCGTGACACTAAGCCTAGTGTTGGGGTGATTAGTGTTACTCCACCAACTTGGACATTATAGTGCATCATAAAATATTGTTACAGTAGCTTGATATAGTATTGTAGTTATTCAGATTTGATAGTTTTATAGGTGAAGGAGGCAGGCTGTGAATACAGTCTCTTTTTCGAAGCAAGGTTATTTCCTACAAGCTTTTCGGGGGAACTTTTTCCGGTGTGTTGCCTTGGGAGCCACTGGACGATCTGTGGATAAGCTATTAGGTAGTGCTTGTGGCAGCAGTGGTGTACGCTTATTACCGGGTTGGATGCGGAACACTGCGAGTCTATAGTTGGGGTAAATAGCTCATGGAAAATCCCATACAAAGTGTTGGTATTACTCGCTGGCTGTTGCTGATATTGCTGGGAGCTGTGCTAACTGTTTTGCTATTGTACTTTTTATCTCGTTTTGATCTGGGCAATCAAAGCACCACACAAGTGCCAGAACTCAAACCTAACCCTAACCCATACAATCAAGCTGATGATGCTAATACGCAAGCGATGCGTTTACCAGAGGTAAAGTTACCTGAGCTGGAGTTGTTATCCGAAACAGAAATTCAAGCTTTATCGCCAGTAGAACGTGCGCATTATAAAGCGATGCAGAATACTTTTTGGGAATTGAAACAGCAGGCAAAACAATTAAATCGTGAGCGGGATCAGTTAAGTGAGCGCTTAGACAAAATGGAAGAGCAAAACAAAGCCTTGTCGGAAGCATTACAGAAGCTACGCGAATAAATGCAGTGTAGCGTTTGCGTGAGTGTAGTCTGGTTGAATGCAGCAATGCAGGGCTGTTCCGTAATAATTTACGAAAGAGAATGGAGCAGCCCTAGCAGAAAGTTTTGCGGGTGACTAGCGCACAATCACGGTGGCCTTGCAGTATTGGCCACTTTGCATGGGTTGGCGCTCTAATGGTTCTTGGTGTTTCATATAAATCAGGTTAGAGCGACGATTAACGCAAAACTGTGTGACAGGCTGATTACTCCGTGTTTTCAGGCCATTTACAATTTCAGCACAGACAGCTTCACCGTTGAACATGATTTGGCGAACGCGCGCGAAAGGAAAAACACGCTTTTGATTATCAGGCAAAGTGACTGTCATGTATAAATAACCATCCCCATTAATGGTTTGCAGATAGTGCAAGTTTTTGCCGTCGACGCACTTTGCTTCCCATTGTTGTGCAGCAGCAGCACCGGAAAATAAAAACAAAAACAGGCTAAAAAGCCAGATCGATTTCATGGAGTATCTCCTTTGTTGAGGTTTAGGGAATGTTTTCATGATGTTTAGATGTTTATTGGAACTGATTGATTAACGTGTTAGCCAATGTTCGGTTTAATTGTATTCGTTGTAACCTATTGTCTTAGGTGGAATCAACTCCGATTTTGTTGCAAGTTTCGTAACAAAAAACGCCCCGGGTGTAATTTTTGATAAAGACTCTTTTCTAGCGGTAATGGTTCCCCATGAATAATACTTGCGAGCATATCGCTGCATAAAGCTGCTGTGCTCAAACCACGCGATCCATAAGCGGTATTGATAAATAAACCCGCTTGATAACTGGCTTCAGGCCAAGTGCGCCCCCGTTGACCATGTCGTATAGCGACATAATCTTGTCGCCAGGCTGCAAAGTCAGGCACAGCCCCGACGCAAGGATAACGGTCTGGTGTCGTTATACGCAAGGCGCAATGGCCGCTGTTAATCTGTCCTAATGAGTCTGCTAGGTGTGGCAAGTGTTTGTGTAACTGCTGCCAGTTGTTTTGATCTGTACTAGGATTAAGTTGGCAATCCGTTTGCTGGCGCTCAAAACTAGCACCAAAAATATGTTTGCCTTGAATGGCAGGTGTGAAATAACCTTCATGTCCTAAAGTGACTTTGAGCGCTTGGCTATATTCGCTGGCACTCGCTAAAGATGTTTGCCCACGCACCGGGATGAGCGGCAAATGCTCATGCGCCCCCAGTTGATAAGTCATTGATCCATTAGCGATGATGGCTATAGCGGACTCGCTTAATAACTCACCTGCTGCATTGAGTATTCGCCAACCTGTTGCCATGGGTTTGAGCTGCCAAGCTGAGTGATACAGCTTGATCTGAATCGCTTCGTGTTCACATAAGACCATGCACAAGCTGGCCGGGTGTAACCAGCCTCCTGCTGGAAAAAAGCTGCCTCCTTGTGGCAAGTTAATCCCTGCTATTTGGCTGGCTGCTGTTTGATCAAGCCCTTGAATAAAGTCTGGTGGTAAGCCACGCTGTTGCAAAGCTTGCCAGCGTTTATGTTCTCGATCATTATGATTGAGTTGTAAAGCGCCACAAGCTTGCCATGCTATTTTTTTGCCTGCTGCCTCCAATTCATGTAACTGTCGTAAAGCAAATAAAAAGGCTTGTCGATAAAAACGCTCTCCCCAGTCAGGCTCTGCGGTCATTTTGGGTGTCAATACTCCGGCTCGGTTGCCTGATGCCTCCATAGCCAATTGTTCACGGCGTTCTAGCAAGGTCACTTGCCAACCACGCTTTGCCAGCGCATAAGCTATTTGGCAACCAGCTATACCGCCGCCGATGACCGTAGCTGTTTTTGTTTTGAACTGGGGCTTAGGTAATGCAAACCAAGGTGCACATAAGGTTGTGTTTTGTGGCGCTGGCAATAGCCTAGCAGTGATCATTTCTCGTTTGTGGCCAAATCCTTTACGTTTTTCGACCTGAAAGCCTGCGGCTTGTAGATGGTGTCTGACTTGGCTGGCGGCGGTGAAGGTGGACAGTGTGGCATTCGGGGCGCATAGTTTAGCAATGCCATGTAGCGTGGATGCGCTCCACATGGCTTGATTGCGTGAGGGAGCAAAACCGTCCAGATACCAAGCGTTAACCTGACAAAGCATCTGTTGCAAGGCTGTTTCCACGGGATAAAAATACAAGCTGAGGCGTAATTGCCCTTCTTCTAACAACAGAGTATGTAAACCAGCTAAGCGCGGTGGATAAGCATTTAATAAAGTTTCGCTATAGGTTTGTAAGTCAGGCCAGTGTTGATGGAGCTTTTGCAGTTGTGCTTTGCTGAGTGGGTACTTTTCTATAGATAGGTAATGTAGTCGTTTGCAGCGCTGTGGGTCATTACGCCAAGCTTGCCAAGTAGCCAAAAAATTAAGACCTGTTCCAAAACCTGTTTCTGCAATCACAAAGCTGTCTTGCTGTTGCCAACGTGCCGGCAGTTGATTGCCTTGTAGAAAAACATAATGCGATTCTTCCAAGCCATTTTGCCGGTCAAAGTAGACATCCTTGAATAAAGGTGAGTAGGGCGTGCCGCTTTGATCAAAGTCTAGGAATGTGGGTTCAAGTTCTACTAACATGGCAACCATTATACCGATTATCGGTAATTTTTTAGCGACAAGAATAAAAGATTAAAAAAAGTTCAAGCTCATCATAGCCATGAGCATTGCCGCGAAGGCTTGGTGGGGGTGGTTTTTAGTGGTTTTATAAATTTTATTTGTTTTTGATAAAAAATAAAGATTAGAGTGCTTGAGGACGATACTATATAAATCGCTGATTTTTCAGGAATGCATTCTGGAGACGCTATTTGTGCCTGCTTGGCAAAGGTATAAAAAGCCAGAAACAGCACATAAACGAGAGAGATGCTAGGATGAGAAAACTATCCATGCAGCAGTGGATCGGAGTCGCTGCTATGGTCATGTCGCTGGGTTTATCTACGACGGGTGCTGTGCAAGCAGACCCCGTAAAGCAAAAAGTCCGACGCGGCTATGTTTTAAGAACTTGTGATCAATACAGTGCTGAAGTGTTGCGCCACAAGGCGAAGGAATATCAGAAGCTGATTGATGCTGCGGCTACTGAGCACCATGTCGATGCTAATTTAATCAAAGCAATCATTACAGCGGAAACCTGTTTCCGTCCTGGTGCCGTGTCCCACAAAGGTGCATCGGGTCTGATGCAATTAATGCCAGCTACCGCAGAGCGTTTTGGTGCTACTGACGATAGCATTACACACAATGTACATGCCGGAACACGTTACCTACGTTGGTTATTAGATCGTTACGAAGGCAATATTCCATATGCGGTAGCGGCTTATAATTCAGGTGAGGGTACGGTAGATAAATACGGTCTGGAAGTGCCTTATAGGGAGACCCAGCGTTATCTAGTGCAAGTATTAAATGCCTATCAAAAGCTAGATGGAGAAGTTAAATTCAAGTTTACTGCTGGCTCTATTTCGCCGGTGGAGCGTACTTTGACTTCAGCTTCGACGCCTCGCCTCAAAAAAGTCATTGAGAAGCGCCTGTTGCCGAGTTGTATGAGTGCTTCACGCAAACTGCATCGCGCCACTTCGCACAGGGATCGCAAGGGGAAGCGCACCTTTTACTATAAGGTCAAGAAAAACGATTCTTTGGACAGAATCATGCGTAGAACTGGTATTTCTACCAATGCGATTAAGCGTTTTAATGATATGCGTAGTAGCTTGATTCGTCCAGGACAACGCCTTAAAGTGGCAGAATGCCGATTGTAGATTTGAGTGAAAAATGCCCTCTGATGAGGGCATTTTTATGCGAAAGTTTTAAGCTGTTTTCAAACGTTTGTAACGAATACGTTGTGGATGCAGTTCATTACCATGTCGGCGCTTATAGTCTTCTTCATAATCACTGTAATTGCCTTCAAACCATGTCACAGTCGAGTCGCCTTCAAAGGCTAAGATATGGGTAGCAATACGATCAAGAAACCAGCGATCATGCGAGATAACCACCGCACAACCTGGGAAGTTTAATAAAGCTTCCTCTAAGGCACGCAAGGTTTCCACATCCAAATCATTGGTTGGTTCGTCCAATAGCAATAAATTGCCACCTGACTTTAGCAGTTTTGCTAGATGCACACGATTACGCTCACCGCCTGATAAATCGCCTACTCGTTTTTGTTGAGCGTCACCTTTGAAGTTAAAGCGGCCACAATAAGCACGTGACTGAATCTGATAACTACCGACTGTAATAATGTCTTGTCCGTTAGAGATTTCCTGCCAAACAGTTTTGCTATTGTCTAGCGAGTCGCGTGACTGGTCAACATAGCCGATCTGTACCGTTTCACCGACGCGAAATGTTCCAGAATCCGGCTGCTCTTGTCCGGTAATCATGCGGAATAAAGTCGTTTTTCCCGCACCATTGGGACCAATCACGCCTACTATGCCACCGCGTGGCAGCTTGAAGCTGAGATTTTCATACAGCAAGCGGTCGCCAAAAGACTTGCTGATATGATTGGCTTCAATAACTAAATCGCCCAAGCGTGGACCAGGGGCAATATAGATTTCATTGGTTTCTGAGCGTGCTTGGTAATCGCTAGCGGATAGCTCTTCGAAGCGTTGCATACGCGCCTTGCTTTTGGCTTGACGGCCTTTGGGATTGGAGCGTACCCATGCTAATTCTTCTTTCATGGCTTTCAGACGACCTTGTTCGGCCTTTTTTTCCTGAGTCAGACGTTTTTCCTTTTGTTCCAGCCAGGAGGAGTAATTGCCTTCCCAAGGAATGCCTTGACCACGATCCAATTCCAAAATCCATTCAGCAACATTATCCAAAAAGTAACGGTCATGCGTAACAGCTACCACGGTGCCCGGAAAATCTTGCAAAAAGCGTTCTAGCCAAGCGACTGATTCCGCGTCCAGATGGTTGGTCGGTTCGTCCAGAATCAGCATGTCCGGCGAAGATAGCAGTAAACGACACAAAGCCACGCGGCGTTTCTCACCGCCAGATAAAGTTTCTACCTTAGCATCCCAAGGCGGTAAACGTAGTGCATCGGCAGCGACTTCTAAAGTATGTTCCAGATTTTGCACGTTTGAGGCTTGCAGAATATTTTCCAAGCGGGCTTGTTCAGCAGCGAGCGCATCAAAATCAGCATCTGGTTCAGCATAGGCGGCATAGACAGCATCCAGCTTTTCTTGCGCTTCTTTAATGACGGCCAAACCTTCTTCTACATTACCACGCACATCCTTATCAGGGTTAAGCTGTGGTTCCTGAGCGAGATAGCCAATATTAATCCCAGGCTGGGGACGCGCTTCACCCAGAATATCCTGATCAAGACCGGCCATAATTCGTAGCAGTGTCGACTTACCTGCGCCGTTGTAACCGAGTACGCCGATCTTGGCACCCGGGAAAAAATTGAGATAAATATCTTTGAGTATATGTTTATTAGGTGGGACAACCTTGCCCACGCCGTTCATGGTGTAAATATATTGAGCCATTGATTGAGAAAATCCTTGTTCGAAATAAGTAGTGGCAGGTAGTCGTGCCAAAGGTTAGTGCTATCTTTAAAGTCTTGTCAGTATACCAGACCATAAGCTTCGATCTTTCTTGCTATTATCTCTTTTCAAGCAAACTTATGGGATAATCAGGTTTTTTCGGGCTAAATCATACTATTCATGCTTTATTTGCATCACAGCAATCGTTTGGAACAACTCTCTGTTGAGTTGGCACAATTGTTAGCTGAGCCATTACCTGCGGCTAAGCCTGAAGATTGGCTTAAGCCGGAAACCATTGTGGTGCAGAATGCAGGTATGGGGCGTTGGTTGTCTTTGCAGTTGGCGCGTACCAATGGTATCGCGGCGAATTTGAGGTATTTATTTCCAGCCGAGATGACTTGGGAGTTATTGCGTAAGGTATTGGAGAATGTGCCGGAACGTGATCCTTGTTCACCGCGCTTGTTGCGTTGGCGTTTATTGGATGAGTTTTCACAGCGTTTTGAGCCTTATCACGATACGCTTGGGCACTACCTGAAGCCAGGGCAAGACGATAGTGCCTGGCAGTTGGCACAGCAAGTCGCGCGCGTGTTTGATGCTTATTTATTTTTTCGCCCGGATTGGGTCAAGCGTTGGGAGTCAGAGCCTGCTAGTGATTGGCAGGAGCAATTGTGGCAGAACGTGATTGCTGGTAGTGCTGAGACCAAGCCATTGGATCATTGGATACGTCTGCACCGGCGATTTATTGCACAATTAGCCGAGGCGGATCTGCATAAATTACCTCAGAGGATTAGTTTCTTTTCCGTGCCTGCCTTGTCTCCGGGTTATATCGAGATGATGGCTCAGGTAGCGCGGCATATTGATGTACATTTCTTTGTTATGAATCCGTCGATGGCATATTGGGGAGATATTGAGTCTGATAAGCGACGTTTACGGCGTTCTTTGGAAGAACAAAACTATATTACGGTGGGTAATCCTTTATTGGCCTCTTGGGGAAGACAGGGGCGCGATTTTATTGAAGTCTTACGCAGCTTAGAGCCTTATCCCATAGAGACTGATCATTTTTATGAGCCTGAAGCCTCCAGTATGTTGCAAGTCGTACAGCATGATATTTTGAATCTGCAAGGTGACAGTTCAGCGGATGAGTTTGAAGCGGAAGCCTCGCCTGTGAATGTAACGCAGGATCAATCGATTAGTATTCACGCTTGTCATTCGCCTATGCGTGAGGTGGAGGTGCTTTATGATCAAATATTGGCAGCACTGGAGGAGAATCCCGACTGGTCGGCGGCTGATATGGTGGTCATGTCGCCCGAGATCGAAACCTATGCCCCTTTTATTGAGGCAGTGTTTGCCGCAGCGCTAGTACAACTACCTTTTAGTGTTGCGGATCAGCGTTTTTCTGCTGCTTTAAATATGAGTGCGGCTTGTATGCAGTTGTTGGCGTTGCCTCAGCAGCGTTTTGAAGCAGAAAGCGTGTTTGCTTTACTGGAGTACGCTGAAATTCGTCAACATTTTGGTTTGGATGAAGGGCAAGTTCAGCAATGTCGAGATTGGGTGCGGGCGGTCAATATTCGTTGGGGGGTGGATAGTGAGTTTCGCCGCCAGTTTGCTGAGCAAACCACGGATGAGCATACGTGGCTACATGGACTAGACCGTTTATTGCTGGGTTACGCCATGCCCGGTGAGCGTTTATTGGCCGGTGTACTGCCCTATAATGAACTGGAAGGCAGTCAGGCATTGGTACTAGAGCGTTTTCTGCAATGTCTACATGTGCTGTTTGGTATGGCGAAATGGTCAGAAAAGCGCGCTAGCTTGGCGGCATGGCGTGAGCAGTTTGTTGAAATTTTGGAGCAGCTATTTCCTGAGGATGCCGAGACGCAGGCTGTGTATCAGGCGCTAGAGCGAATTATGACTGAAGTACGTCAGGCTGAATTTTCCGGTAAGGTGGCTTGGACAGTGTTTCGTGATGTGTTGCAGCAGCAACTAGAGCAGCAGAATCAGGCAGAAGGCTTTTTGGGCAACGGTATAACGTTTTGCGCTTTGATGCCGATGCGCAGTGTACCGTTTAAATTTGTGGCTTTGTTAGGGATGCAGGATGGTGGTTTTCCTCGGCAGGATACACGGTTGAGCTTTGACAAATTGGCTTATGATGGTCACCGCAAGGGAGATCGTTCTCGCCGTGATGAAGATCGTTACTTGTTTTTGGAAAGTTTACTGTCAGCCAGAGAGCGCTTGTATATCAGCTATATTGGCAAAAGTATTCAGGATGATAGCGAACTAATGCCTTCTGTGTTGGTGGCTGAGTTACTGGATTACTTGGAGCGACGCTTGGCTGTGACAGCCGAGGAGCTGATTATCAAACATCCTTTACAAGCCTTTAGCCAGCGTTATTTCACCCATCCGACTTCACGCTTGTTTAGTTATGCACAGGATTATGTTGCCTTACATGAGCGGGCAGAAAAAATAGATGCCCAGCGATTTTGGAATGTGGAATGTTTGCCTGAGCCGGATCCAGCTTTGCGTGAAGTCAGTTTGACTGAACTGATTCGTTTTTATCGTCATCCAGCACGGTATTTTTTACAGCAACAATTGGATTTAAAATTGCGTGATGAAGATGACGAGTTAGCCACACGTGAGCCTTTTACCTTAGAGCCTTTTGCAGATAGTGAAATTGGCCGACAAACTTGGAAACACTTAGAGCAGGGAGGAACTGCGGAAGCGTTGGCGTTGCTATTGCGCGCACAAGGCTTGTTGCCACATGGTAAGCCAGGTGAACTGATTTTTGAGCAGCACTTTAATCAGGCACAGGCTTTATTTACGCAATATCCACCCTTGCTGGACAGTGAGCATTTTCCATTTCACTTGACCTTGGGCGAATTTACTCTGTATGGCATGTTGGAGTCTGTAACCGTGGACGGTCTGCGCGAATGTCATTTTGGTTATATGGGCGCATGGCAATGGGTGTCAATCTGGTTGCGACATTTGGTTTTGAATGCTTGTGATACCTTACCCAAAAACTGGCAGCGTGTAACGCGGATTTATACGGTAGAGACAGGTTATGAATTAATGCCTGTGCCAGATGCACATGCTCAGCTAAGCAGCTTATTACAAGGTTATTGGCAAGGGCTGCAAGCGCCGTTGCCGTTTTTGCCTAAATCAGCTTGGGCCATTATGGAAAAAGCTAGTGCAGATATTAATAAGGGCATTGCAGCTTGGGATGGCACGGATATGAAAGCCGGTGAAGCCAGTAAGCCAGAATACCAATTGCTTTATCGGGGTTGGAATCTATTTGCTGAGCAACAAGAGGCCATTCTTTACTGGGCGCAACAGGTGTTTGGTTCATTGCATGCAGCACGGCGAGCGCTGGCAGTTAAAACATTGGATCGTTAGAATACCTGCGGCTCTAGGACTCACAAGCAAATACTCACATCATGATTAGGTTTTCGAATTTATCCCTAAGGCGCGGCACTAAACCGTTGTTGGAAGGCGCTTCTTTTAGTATTTATCCAGGGCAAAAAGTCGGTTTGACGGGAGCCAATGGCGTTGGTAAATCCAGTCTGTTTGCGCTCATTCGGGGCGAACTAGGCGCAGACTCCGGTCATTTTAATAGGCCGCCCAATTGGGTGTTGGCACACGTCAGGCAGGAGACACCTTCTAGTACGCAAACGGCCTTGGACTACGCATTGCATGGCGATAGGGAATATATCAATTTGCAGCAACAAATTGTTGAGGCTGATGGGGCTCACTTAGGCGAACTGTATGCCCGTTTGGATGCGCTGGATGGTTATACGGCGGAAAGCCGAGCCGCTACTTTGCTCCATGGTTTGGGATTTAATGCAGCCGATATTCATCGCCCTGTGAGTAGCTTTTCCGGTGGTTGGCGAATGCGTTTGAATTTGGCGCAGGCTTTGATGTGTCGTTCGGACTTGTTATTGCTGGATGAGCCAACCAACCATCTTGATTTAGACGCGGTCATTTGGTTACAAGATTGGCTAAAAGCTTATCGTGGTACTTTATTGTTGATTTCGCATGACCGCGAGTTTTTGGATGCCATTTGTTCGCACATTGCTCATCTTCAGCATGGACGCTTAACGCTGTATAGCGGTAATTATTCTACCTTTGAAGTCACTCGCGCTGAAAAGCTAGCACATCAGCAGTCTGCTTATGAAAAGCAAAAACGGGAGCGTGAACACATTCAAAAGTATGTAGACCGCTTCCGCGCTAAAGCAACTAAAGCACGTCAAGCCCAAAGCCGCCTGAAAGCCTTGGAGCGTATGGAAGTGATAGCACCGGCGCACGTGGATTCACCGTTTAGCTTTAGTTTCCGTGCACCGGAAAAAATGCCGGATCGCTTGTTAAATATGAGCGGTGTCGTTCTGGGTTATGACGACAAAACTATTATTAGCGGTGTGCGCCTGCAAGTTTTGCCAGGTGAGCGTATTGGCTTGATTGGTCCGAATGGTGCTGGTAAATCCACGTTGATCAAGTTTATGGCGGGGCAGTTACCAGCTCAAGCGGGCGAGTGTTGGCAGGCTCAGGATTTAAAAATAGGTTATTTTGCCCAACATCAACTGGAGCAGCTAAACCTAGAGCAATCACCTCTACAACATTTGCGCGATTTAGATAAGCAAGCCCGTGAACAGGATTTGCGTAATTATTTAGGGGGGTTTGCTTTTCATGGCGAGCGCGTAGAAGAGGCTGTTGCACCGTTTTCGGGAGGTGAGAAGGCACGTTTGGCTTTGGCTTTGTTGATTTATCAGCGACCTCATTTATTGCTATTAGATGAGCCAACCAATCATCTGGATTTGGATATGCGCCTAGCTTTGAGTATGGCTTTACAAGCTTTTGAGGGTGCGATGGTTATTGTGTCGCATGATAGACATCTGCTAAAAACAGCGACCGATACCCTATTATTGGTTGATAGTGGCAAAGTCAGCGAATTTGAAGGTGATCTGGAAGCGTATGCACAATGGTTGCAAAATAGGCTGCGCCAGCAAGTCGCACAAACTGAATTGAGCAATACATCTACTACGCCTATTACACCTACGACTAGTCATAGTGCGGCGGGGCGCAAAGATCAAAGGCGCGAAGCAGCCGAGCGCCGCAAGCAGTTACAGCCTTTGAAGAAAAAAGTGGATAAGTTGGAACAAGATATGACGAAGCTAGAACAGCAAAAAGTCCAGCTCGAAGCCCAGCTAGCCGAACCAACGCTTTATGCAGAAACCAATAAAGATCAATTAAAGCAGCTATTACTAGATAAAGCCGCATTGGATGAACGTTTAGCTACAGTAGAGATGGATTGGATGATGGCTTCAGAGGAATACGAACAGGCTAAAGACCTATAGTTTTAACCAGTTATTGTATTGCTGTTCATTCAAGCCCAATTGCTCACACAAGTTTTTTAGCTGCTCAGGCTTCTTTGTATGGCGATGTAGCGCTAAAGGGATGGCTGGTACGGCGCGGTGAATTTTGGTCAGTTGGCGTGCTAGATGAATGGTGTCTTGGTGTTGTTCAATCAGCTTTTGCAGACGCTTGGCACCGTGTAACTGCATGCTGCCGATGGTTTCAATATGTTCCAGCATTTTGTCCAATGTGCCAAAACGTCTTAGCAATTTAGCGGCAGTTGACATACCAACGCCAGGGACTCCTGGAATGTTGTCGACTTTATCGCCAGCAATGGCGAGTTGATCTACGATTTGCTCAGGCCAAACGCCCAAGCTGCTTTTGATGCCACCAGCATTCAAAGCACTGCGCCGTCCATAGTCCCACCATACATCTCGTTCCCTAATGAGTTGTGTTAAATCTTTATCGCCACTGACAATAATGATTTGTTTGTTTTGTTGTTGGTAGTGTTGTGCCCAAGTGCCAATGATGTCATCAGCTTCATAATGAAGACTACTTGTCTGCACTAGACCTAAAGCTTCCACAAATTCACGGCAAAGTTGGAATTGGTATTTGAGCTCATCAGGAGCAGGGGGGCGATTGGCTTTGTACGCAGGGTAAAGGGTTTTGCGTACAGAGCTTTGCAGACTGGTATCAAAAGCAAAGCCTAGGTAATGAGGCGTTTGCGAGTATAGGAAGGAATAGAGCCATTGCAGGAAGCCTTTAACGGCATGAATCGCTTGGCCTGCGTTATCAAGCTGTGTGGGTTGTCGTGCAAACCAGGCACGAAAGATGTAAATGCTACTGTCAATCAGCCAAACCTGTTGGTCAATGGCTTTATCAAGAAGGTGCGTCATGGTGATCTGTTGGTAAAAAGAGTCATAATAATAAACCGCCGTATCCTATTGGGTACGGCGGTCAACGGAGGAAATCTTTTACCTTGAAGCCTAGGCTTGGGAGCATTCGCTGTTGGTATGAGGCTGAGTTATTTTTATCATTCCGGTAAAAGAATCGGGCATTATCTTCTTTTTTGAAGATCGAACTTAGCTTGAGTAAACGAGAGTGAAACATTGGTGATTCAGCTTTCGTTCAGTATGTGTATAGTTCCTTTGCTGTTGCTTTGGTGATTTATTATCGTATAAGGTAAAATATAGCTGATAAACGGCAAATTGCTGGCATATGCCTAATAGTTATGCGATATGACGCAAGGTTATAATGAATAGTATGATAAATGTCTTGCAGAGACAGGCTCTATGGCAGCTTTATTTGAAATTAATAGCCCATAAGGGGTTAAGGAGTTGGGGCATGGATTTGCGTTGGCTGTCTCAGATGGGACTGACAATAGTGTTTGCTTTGGCGCTGAGTGCCTGCGGCAGTGATGCTGAAGAGGCTAATACAGATGGATCACAAGCTACCGTCGCACCTTTATTTATGTTGTCGGCGGATGGGGTTGGGCCACTGAATGCCGAAACGCCTTTTAATTTGGTGCGTATTGGCGATGCCTTCCAGAATTTTAATGTGGCTCAGGAAACACATTATCGGGGTGGTGGGCAATATCCTGTGATTACGATTAAACAGCAGAGTAAACCTTTATTAAGTATTAATCCAGATTATCGTGAAGAAGGTATTTTTTCTGTGGTTGTGCACGATAATTTAATTGGTAATAAATTGGGACATGCTATTGGTACGCCTTTCCGTGACGTTTATGCAGCCGGTAAAACAGAGCGTTGTGTGGCAGGTGCTGATGAATGGCGCGGCAAGGTAATGTGTTTCGCGCCTAAGACACAAAATGTCTTGTATATTTTTTCTGGGCAATGGAACGGGGCAGGCGACCAGTTACCACCTATGAAAGAGATGGCAGACTGGCGGTTAGATACAATGGTTTGGAAAGCGATACCCAATAAAAAAGGCTGAGCCTTAAAGATTTTTGTAGTTTCTCCTGCTCAAACCCTCACCCTTTACTATAAATAATATAAATGAGGTGAGGGTTTTTGGTTAAACAGCTTGGTAGTTTTCTACTGTTGATGCACCTTCTCCAAAAAAGAATTTTTCCATTTCCTCTTCCAAAAATTGACGATCTTTGGGGTTAATAGGGCTGAGGCGGTATTCGTTCATTAAAATAGTTTGGTGGCGTAGCCATTTTTGCCAAGCTTCTTTTGAGACATTTTCAAAGATACGTTTGCCTAGTTCGCCAGGGTAAGTAGGACGTTCCAGTCCTTCGGCTTTTGTTTCGAGTAAAACGCAATTCACCATGCGAGTCATGTTTGCTCCTTGATGTAAATAATGGATAGACAGTGCAGCAGTGTAAAATCCAGCCTTGTGCCAGATGGAGGCAAGTTATACCAAAGCTTTTCAACGAAACTCAAGTAGATCAAGATCCCATTAACTTCCTCATAGTGCAACAAAAATGTACAACACGGTATTTATCATAATGATTTTGATGATTTTTGAACTCTTTTCGTCAAGCTATGTCTGACTAGCTCTCGTTAACTGTTCACAATCAAAAGGTGACTCATGAATAAAATAGTATTGCTTGCATTGGTGCTGATCGGCAGTTTTCAATTGGCCTATGCCGAAACAAACAATGATATAACTTTCAAACAAGTTCAAAATGTGCAGCTAAACTGTAAAGGTTTCGGTGAATTGACTGCATCTGAATACCAGTATGATGAGGAGTTTTCGTTTATTCGCTTGGTTGATGACAAAAAAAATACTTATTACCTACCTTTCATTGGTGGAAATACGGCTTATCTTTATGGAGATACCATGAGTGGATTGACTTTTAGTACAGATCATGGCGATCTTAGTAAGAAAAGTTTCCTTGATAAGAAAGAGTGGTCTGACCAGGGAAAGGAAAACATCCTTAGTTATGACTGCGTGCCTTTGAAAAAGAAAAAGTAAGTATTGAATACGGAATGATATAGCTGAGCCTGTCCAAAAGCACACTACTTTGTAGTAGGTGATCTTTGCGTATAGCTGTGAAAAACAGAGTATTTTGAGACTGTTGTTGGAGTTGCGATGAAGTGTTGTTTTCGTTTGTAGCTTGAAAGGTACAGTGCTATAATCGCCGACTTTTTAGCAACCTTTAATCTGGAGCTTTGGACGATGTCTCTGAGTGCAGAAAAAAAGGCGGAAATCGTAGCTGAATACCGCCAGTCAGATACTGACACCGGGTCGCCGGAGGTGCAGGTTGCGCTGTTAACAGCGAACATTAAGCACCTGACCGACCACTTCGCCATCCATAAACATGATCACCATTCCCGTCGTGGGATGTTGAAAATGGTCAATCAGCGTCGCAAGCTGTTGGACTACCTTAAGCGCAAGGATTTGGGACGTTATCAGTCCCTGATTGAGCGTTTGGGGCTGCGTCGCTAATCGACGCACTAAAAAACACCGCATGATTGCGGTGTTTTTGTTGGTACTTACATCTATTCTAATTTTCACTTGTCACGCAGGAAGGTTGTTTATAAGTATTCTGCGTACCCCCCTCCCGGAGTATTCATAAACAGCCTGCCCGTGACAGATTTCTTAAAAAATTGTCAATACAGGCTTTGATATTTATATGGCAAAAATTACAAAAACCTTTCAGTATGGGGAGCATGCTGTCACGATAGAAACTGGCGAAATTGCACGTCAAGCAAGCGCAGCAGTGATTATTAATATGGACGATACTGTATTGTTGGTCAGTGCAGTAGGTCGCAAAGAAGCACAAGCAGGCCAGGATTTTTTCCCTTTAACCGTTAATTACCAAGAAAAATTCTATGCGGCTGGCCGTATCCCGGGGGGCTTCTTTAAGCGTGAAGCGCGTCCAACCGAAGATGAAACCTTGATTGCTCGTTTGATTGATCGTCCAATTCGCCCGCTTTTCCCTGAAGGCTTTTATAATGAAGTGCAGGTGGTTGCCACAGTTATTTCATTGAATCCTGAAGTTTCTCCTGATATTCCCGCTATGCTAGGTGCATCTGCTGCTTTGCGTTTGTCTGGAATTCCTTTTGAAGGGCCAATCGGTGCTGCTCGAGTAGCTTATCGTAATGGCGAGTATTTGTTGAACCCTTCTTCTGAAGCATTAAAAACATCTGATTTGGATTTGGTTGTCGCCGGTACAGCGGATGCTGTTTTAATGGTTGAATCCGAAGCTAATCTGCTGAGCGAAGAGATTATGCTCGGTGCGGTTGTTTTCGGTCATGAACAAATGCAGGTCGCCATTAATGCTATCAATGAAATGGCGGCTGAAGTTAATAATCCGGCTTGGGAGTGGATGCCACCTGAGCCTAATGTTGCACTAGCGACGGCCTTGGCGGATCTATGTGAAGCTGATTTGGTTGCTGCTTTCCAGATTGCAGATAAGCAAGATCGCGGCAATCGTATTAGCGAAATTTATAATTCTGCCAAAGAGAAATTATTGCCAGCAGAGGGCGAGAGCGCAGAGACTGAAGCAAACTTGACTGAAAGTGAATTGAAGGTCGAGTTCAAACACCTAGAAAAGAAAGTGGTACGTAGTCGTATTCTGGAAGGTCAGCCCCGTATTGATGGACGTGACCGTCAGACAGTGCGTCCGATTACAGTGAAAGTCGGTGTTTTGCCACGTGCGCACGGTTCAGCCTTGTTTACACGCGGCGAAACTCAGGCGCTAGTCGTGACTACACTGGGTACTGAACGCGATGCACAATTGATTGATGCTATTGCGGGTGAATATAAAGATGCCTTTATCTTTAATTATAATTTCCCGCCTTATTGCGTGGGCGAAACAGGCATGATTGGCTCGCCTAAGCGTCGTGAAATTGGGCACGGTCGTTTGGCCAAGCGTGGTGTAAAAGCGACTTTACCCGCAATGGAAGATTTTCCTTATGTCATCCGTTGTGTGTCTGAAATTACGGAGTCTAATGGCTCTAGCTCAATGGCGAGTGTTTGCGGTAGTTCCTTGTCCTTAATGGATGCAGGTGTGCCGGTTTCAGCGCCAGTGGCTGGTATTGCAATGGGCTTGATTAAAGAAGGTGAAGACTTTGCCGTATTGAGTGACATTCTGGGTGATGAAGATCATCTGGGCGACATGGATTTCAAAGTGGCGGGTTCTAAAGAGGGTATTACGGCGCTGCAAATGGACATTAAGATTAACGGTATTACCCGCGAAATCATGCAGCAAGCGCTGGAGCAGGCTAAAGGTGGTCGTCTATTTATTCTGGGCGAAATGGAAAAAGTGATCGGTCAGCCACGCGATCAATTGTCTGACTATGCGCCACGTTATGTCACCATGAAAATTAATCCTGAAAAAATTCGGGAAGTCATCGGCAAGGGTGGTGAAACCATTCGTAGTATTACCGAAGCGTCTGGTGCAACCATTGATATTAATGACGAAGGTTTTATTAAAATTGCTGCTGTTGATGCCGCTGCCGCACATAAAGCTAGGGGCATGATTGAGGCGATTACGGCTGAGGTAGAGCTGAATAAGGTTTACGAAGGCAAGGTGGCACGTATTATGGACTTTGGCGCATTCGTAACGATTCTGCCAGGCAAGGACGGTTTGCTGCATATTTCCCAAATCAGCAAAGATCGTGTTGAGAAAGTGACTGATTTTGTCAATGTGGGCGATACGGTAAAGGTCAAGGTAATTGAAATTGACCGGCAAGGACGTATGCGTTTGAGTATGAAAGAAGCCGCTGCGGACGATGCCGCTGCTTAAGTTAGAGGTAGGGGTTAATTGATTTTATTAGCCTCTCGCCTTTAGGGGAGAGGTTGAAGTGAGCGTCTTCAAGCGTTTAAAGCTTCAGAGCCTGTACCAGGGCATCTCGTAGTTGCTCCTGTTGCTTTTCATTTGTGAATAATTCGCCATCACGGTGGGTAATATAAAACACGTCTTCTGCTTGTTCGCCTAATGTGCTGATTTGGGCGCTATGTACACGAATGCCAAATTGATCTAATACTTCACCGATACGGGAGAGTAAGCCTGGCATATCACCTGTTTGCACCTCCATCAACGTTACGCCGCGATCTTCTTGCTGGCGGAATTTTATACGCGTGGGTACGTCGAAATTACGTAATATTCGTGGTGGGCGGTGCTGACGGGGGCGGAGCTTGTCTGCTTGCAAATTACGCTGTATGACCTCAGTAATATGTGCCTGATCACTCGCTTCGGTAATTAAAGTATTATCCGGTCCGAGAATATGCAGGGTGTATAGGTCGTGTATACTGTCTTCCAATGAAACAATGCGTGCCTGCACTGTATTCAAATTAAGCTGTTCTAAAGTAGATACCACGCGAGTAAATAAATCTGGTCGATCTTTGCTGTAAATAAAGATGACATTGCTGCTGCCTGATGAAGTGATGCGTAGTTGTACTAGCGGCATAGTGCATTCAGAAGATGTCAAAATATGTTCAGCATGCCAGCAAATAGATTCGACCGAATGTTGTAACAGGTAGTCGTCTCCCAGTTTTTCCCATAAAGACTGACACTGCGCGGCATCAAAGCCTTCTTCGCGCAATTGTTCTAGTGCGGCACTACGCTTTTTTTCCAGCAAATAATTACTTTTTTCAGAAAAGGGGATGCGTTTGCGTAGCAAATGGCGTGTGTTGAAATAAAGTTCATTTAGCAGAGATTGTTTCCAGCTATTCCAAAGTTTGGGGTTAGTGCCTTTCATATCTGCCATAGTGAGTAGGAACAGATAATCCAGCCGAGCTTGCGAAATCACCTGACTGGCAAATTCATGAATCACCAATGGGTCGCTAATATCTTTGCGCTGCGCAGTGACACTCATCAGCAAGTGATTTTGTACCAGCCAGCCGACGAGTGAGGCATCGTACAGATTCAAACCATGTTCACGGGCAAAATGATAAGCATCTACTGCGCCCAGTTCAGAGTGGTCGCCATGACGTCCTTTGGCTATATCGTGAAAAAGTGCAGCTAAGTACAATAATTCAGGCTTAGGCAGGTTCTTGAAAATTTCAGCGCCCACGGGTAATTCACGCGCACCTCGTTCAGTACTATAGCGACGCACATAGCTGATCACCACTAAGGTATGTTCATCAACGGTATAAACATGAAAGAGGTCATACTGCATGCGACCAACAATATTGGCAAAAGCTGGCAGGTAAGCAGCTAGAACCCCATAGCGATTCATCAGGCGCAGCACATGGGTAATACCACTGGGTTGCCGCAAAATTTGCATGAAAATTTGTCTGTGCCAAGCTTGTTGACGGAAGCCTGAGTCAATGCGGTGCAAATGGCTGCGCATTAGACGAATGGTTTCTGGCGCAAGACAATGAACATCTGGCATGGTTTGTAAGATTAAAAAGATTTCCAGCAGTGCCGTCGGGTAGAGTGTAAAAGTGTCACGCGAGTTGACCGCCAATAAATTACCACGTTTTTGATACCATTCACCTACCATAATCGGATGGCATTGTTGCGAAGGTACTAGGCGACCCCGTAACACGCCCAGCAATACATCGTTTAAGCGTTCTAGTTCGGTAATCGTTTTATAGTAACGCTGCATAAAAGCCTCTACCGCATCATTACGGTTGGGGGCGTTATAGCCAAAGCTTTTGGCTAGTGTGTGTTGGTAGTCAAACAATAAACGGTCTTCTTTGCGCCCGGTTAAATTGTGCAGAATAAAGCGAATGCGCCACAAAAAGTCGCGTCCTTCGCGTAAACATTTGTATTCACCTTGCTCTAATAAATGATGCTCATGCAATTCAAATAATGAAAGCTGCCCATATTCACGCTCAATAATCCAGCTAATCATATGAATATCGCGCAAACCGCCACGACCTTCTTTCAGATTGGGTTCGACGCGGTAGGCTGTGTCGCCAAATTTTTTATAGCGGTTTTCCTGCTCTTCTAGTTTTGCTAGAAAGAATTCGCGGCTACTCCACATATTTTGGGGGCTGATACCCCTGCGCATGCACATATAAAGCTCACGATGACCACACAGCCAGCGAGCTTCAATCAGATTGGTAATCACGGTTAGATCACTTTTAGCCGTTTCCAAACACTCGTCGAGCGTGCGGACGCTATGCCCGACTTCCAAGCCCATATCCCAGAGAAAAGTCAGAAAGTCTGAAATGCGCTCACACTCAGTTTGCGAAGGCTCATGGCTGAGCAAAATCATAAGGTCTATGTCAGACGCTGGGTGCAATTCGCGTCGCCCATAGCCACCAACCGCAATTAAAGAGGCCATCGTAGGAGAAAAGCCTGATTGTTGCCATAGATCCTGCAAAAGGGCATCAATCAAGGCGGTATGGTGGTACAGCAAAGTGTGAACCGGAAAGCCTTTCTCAAAAAACTGCTGTAATTGCTCGCGTGCAGTGTGCAGTAGTTTGGCATAGTCGCTTGACTGGGCTGGATCACTGGCTTTGAACGCTTGGTAATAGTCCAGTAAAGGGTTGAAGCGCGTATCAGTGTTGATCATTACAGCTCTCAGGATGCTTTTTGCAGTAGCTTGTTGTATATCCTGTCTTCCCAGCCTGCTTCTTCGGCGCGCAGGGTTAATACTTCAAAACCTGTGTCAGTCACCAAGATCGTATGCTCCCACTGCGCTGACAGCTTGTGATCTTTGGTGACGGCCGTCCAGCGATCGGGTAGGATTTTAATGGCTTTTTTGCCTAGATTGATCATTGGTTCTATCGTAAAAATCATACCGGCCTCTAGTACTAAACCATCACCGCGTTTACCGTAATGCAGTACTTGTGGTTCCTCATGGAAGCGTGTGCCAATGCCGTGTCCGCAAAACTCCCGTACTACAGAAAAACGATTGCTTTCGGCATGTTGCTGAATGGCATAACCAATATCGCCTAAGGTAGCACCGGGCTTGACTTGTAGTATGCCCAGATACATACATTCTTGGGTAACGTTGGCGAGTCGTTGCGCGGGTATGCTTGCTTGTCCTACATGGAACATTTTACTGGTGTCGCCGTGATAACCGTCTTTAATGACGGTAATATCAATATTCAGTGCATCACCTTTTTTCAAGACTTTTTCGCTGGGGATGCCGTGGCACACTTGTTGATTGACGGATGTACAAATCGACTTGGGAAAGGGGGGATTACCATACCCTAAAGGGGCAGGAATGGCCTTTTGCACATTGACAATATAGTCGTGGCAAATTTGATTGAGTTCGTTGGTTGTTACCCCATGTTTGACATGCTCACCGATCATGTCTAACACATCGGCCGCCAAACGTCCGGCTATGCGCATTTTTTCAATATCTTCGGGAGTTTTTATCTCAATTGCCATCGATTAACCTTTCGGGTAGCACTAAAAAGCGATTCATGTTATAAAGCGCACGCCAATTTGGCAAACAAGATTGTTTTATTTATTTCACACATACACCGTCACAGTGTGCGGGGTGCTCGGCGTTTTGGGAAAGCCGTCGGGTCGCAAGCTGGGGTGTGTGGAGGCGTAACCCGAATCAGGAGATTATCATGCCTAAAGTTACCATGCGTCAGATGCTGGAAGCGGGTGTCCACTTTGGTCACCAAACGCGTTACTGGAATCCGAAAATGGCTCCGTACATTTTTGGCGAGCGTAATAAAATCCATATTATTAACCTCGAACAAACTTTACCTATGTTCAATGATGCCATGAACTTTGTTGGCAAGTTGGCTTCCCGTGGCGGTAAAGTGTTGTTTGTTGGTACTAAGCGTTCTGCTCGTGAGGCAGTGCGTGAGGCTGCTCTGGCGTGCAAAATGCCTTATGTTGATCACCGTTGGTTAGGTGGTATGTTGACCAATTTTAAAACGGTCAAGCAGTCGATCCGTCGCCTGAAAGAATTGGAAAAAATGGGCGAAGATGGTTCCTTGGAGCGCCTCAATAAGAAAGAAGTGCTGATGCTCAAGCGTGAACAAGAGAAACTAGAGCGCAGTTTGGGCGGTATTAAAGAGATGAAAGGTTTGCCTGATGCTCTGTTTGTTATTGATGTGGGTTATGAAAAAATCGCAGTACAAGAAGCTAAAAAGCTGGGTATTCCTGTGATTGGGGTTGTGGATACCAATAACCCATTGACCAATATTGATTACATTATCCCGGGTAATGATGACGCTATTCGCGCTATTCATTTGTACCTGACGGCTGCTTCTGATGCTGTGCGCGAAGGTCATACTTCAGCAGCGATTCCTGTTGTTGACGAACCAGAGGCAGTAGAGCAGAAAGCGACTGTAGCTGTACATGATAAACAGGATAAAGCGGATAATGGCGCTGAAACGGAAGCTGAAAGCAAATCTGCCTGATCGGCGTAATGTAAAGAATTGAGGAGTTTAAAACGATGGCAATTACTGCTGCAATGGTAAAGGAGCTACGCGAGCGTACTGGCGCTGGGATGATGGATTGCAAGAAAGCCTTGGCTGAAGCGAATGGTGACATGGATGCCGCTATTGACATCATGCGTAAATCTGGTGCTGCCAAGGCGGACAAAAAAGCAGGACGTATCGCGGCTGAGGGTCGTGTCGTGATCGCTATGCCTGCTGATGCTCACCATGCTGCTATGGTCGAAGTCAATAGTGAAACTGACTTTGTGGCAAAAGATGACAATTTCACCCGCTTTGCTGATGCGGTTGCGCAAGCTATTCTGGATAGCAATGTTCAGTCTATGGATGAAGTGGCTGCTTTGAGCTTGGCGGATGGTCAGAGCGTTGAAGAGGCGCGTAAGGCTTTAATCGCTAAGATTGGTGAAAATATCCAGGTGCGCCGCTTTGAGCGTGTTGATGCTGGCGACGGTCAAATTTCGACATACCAGCATGGCTCACGCATTGGCGTGGCTGTGGTTCATCAGGGTGGTGACCAAACTATGGGCAAGGACATTGCCATGCACATTGCGGCTAGCCGTCCTGTCTGTGTCGATGAATCAGGTGTGCCAGCCGGTGTGGTTGAGAAAGAGCGTGAAATCCAAATTGATATTGCTATGCAAAGTGGCAAGCCGCGCGACATCGCTGAGAAAATGGTAGAAGGGCGTATGCGCAAGTATTTGGGTGAAATTACGCTGGTCGGTCAGCCTTTTGTTAAGAACCCTGATCAGTCAGTTGGCGATTTGCTCAAGTCTAATAAGGCTTCTGTCGTTAGCTTCACCCGTTTGGAAGTTGGTGAAGGTATTGAGAAGAAGCAGGAAAACTTTGCCGAGGAAGTGGCTGCTCAAGCCAGACAGGCAGGTTAATCCACTTTGCTGTTTATCAGAAAAGGGGGCACAGGTTGCCCCTTTTTCTTTTCATCTGTATAAAGTACCTCACATTTTACAGCCAGGAGTAATGGTATGGCGCTGACCTTAAAAAGAATTCTGCTCAAGCTTAGCGGTGAAGCTTTAATGGGGCAGCAGGAAGGCGGTATTGATCCTGTCATTCTGCGCCGTGTTGCTGAAGAAGTCTTGGAACTTCAGTCGCAAGGCGTTCAAGTGGCATTGGTGATTGGCGGTGGTAATCTGTTTCGTGGTGCTGGCCTCGCTGCTGCGGGTATGGATCGGGTGCGTGGTGATCAGATGGGGATGCTGGCTACGGTAATGAATGCGCTAGTCATGCAGGATATGCTGGAAAGCTTGGGTGGGCGTTGTCATGTCATGCCTGCTTTGGCTATTGGTCAAATTGGCGAGCCTTATTCTGCCCATCGAGCACGGTACTATTTAGAGGCTGGGCATAGCGTGATTTGTGCTGCGGGTACGGGGAATCCTTTTTTTACGACTGACACAGCCGCTAGCTTGCGAGCAGTGGAGTTACAAGCGGATTTATTGCTCAAGGCGACTAAGGTAGATGGTATTTATGATGCTGATCCTCAGAAGCATCCTGCCGCGCGTCGTTATGAGCGTTTAAGCTTTAATGAGGCTATTGCTCAGCAACTCGGTGTTATGGATTTAACTGCAATGGTGTTATGCCGTGATAATGGTATGCCATTGCGGGTGTTTGATATGTTTGCCGCAGGTGCATTGCATGCCATTGTGCAAGGCGAATCTGTTGGCACGCTGGTAGAGGTTTGATAAATAATGATTAATGATATTTTAAAAGATGCGGAAAATCGCATGAAGAAAAGCGTTGAAGCGCTGAAAACAGATCTGACTAAAGTTCGTACCGGACGTGCTCATCCTAGCCTGTTGGATCATGTGACTGTTGATTACTATGGTTCGGCTACGCCTTTGAATCAGGTTGGCAATGTAGCTACCGAAGATGCCCGTACTTTGAGTATTAGTTTGTGGGATAAGGAAATGGTCAAGGCCGTGGAAAAGGCCATTATGAATTCTGATTTAGGTTTGAATCCAGCGACAGCGGGTACGGTTATTCGTATACCTGTGCCACCGTTGACGGAAGAGCGCCGTCGTGATTTGGTCAAAGTAGTGCGCGGTGAAGGTGAAGGCGCAAAAGTAGCCATACGCAATATTCGCCGTGATGCAAATAATGATCTGAAAACCTTGGAAAAGGAAAAGGAAATTTCTGAAGACGAATTGCATCGTGCTGAGGACACCGTGCAAAAATTAACTGACAAGTATGTTAAGGAAGTGGATACTGTTCTCGAACAGAAAGAAAAAGATTTAATGGCGATTTAAGTTTGGCTGCCTGTAGGAGCCTAGATAGCGATGGTTATGGTTGAAAATGACAATATGCAGGTCAGGCATGAAGGCATACCTAGACATGTCGCTATTGTAATGGATGGCAATGGCCGTTGGGCTAAGGCTCGGTTGTTGCCCCGTTTGTTTGGACACCGCAAGGGTGTGGAGGCTGCACGCAAGGTTATTCGGGCTTGTAGCAAAGCGGGTGTGGAATGTTTGACGCTGTTTGCGTTCAGTAGTGAGAACTGGAAGCGTCCAGAGGATGAAGTTAATGGGCTGATGTCCTTGTTTATGACAGTGCTGGAAAAGGAAACAGATGGCTTGTTGCGTCATAATGTGTGTATGCGCTTTATTGGTGATCGCCGTGCATTTTCAGCAGGCTTGCGTCAGAAGATTGCATGGGTGGAAGAGCAAACCCGTCACTGTGATGGTTTGTGTTTAATGATCGCAGCCAATTATGGTGGGCGTTGGGATATTTTACAGGCTTGCCGCCAACTGGCTGCACGAGTGGAGCAAGGCAAGTTGCGTTCTAGTGACTTGAATGAGCCTTTATTAGAGGCTTGTTTATCGACAGCCAATCAGCCAGAGCCTGACTTGTTTATTCGCACGGGAGGCGAACAGCGTATTAGTAATTTTTTGCTGTGGCAGTTGGCTTATTCCGAGCTGTATTTTACTGATGAGTTATGGCCAGAGTTTAATGAAAACAGTCTGTACGCTGCTTTTGATTCGTTTGCCAGTCGTCAACGACGCTTTGGTATGACGACCGAGCAATTACAGGCCGCTCATCGAGGAAAGCATGCTTAAACAACGTGTCATTACGGGGCTTATTTTGGCGGTATCGGTAGCCTCGGCCATTTACTTTCTACCCACTACTGGTTTTGCACAATTATCACTCGTGTTTATTGTAGGTTTTGGTTTATGGGAATGGTTCGGCTTAACGGGTGTACATGATTGGGAGCAACGTGGGGCATGGGTATTATTGGGATTGGCTTTAAGCGAGCTACTGTTGTGGATTGATTGGTTGATATTACCGTTGCTGTTGTTAAGTGTATTGATCTGGGGATTTATTCTAAGTTTATTGTTTCTTTATAAGGCACAAACCAATTTTTATAAAAAACACCCTTGGCTTTTACGTTTCATTGGCTATTGGGTGTTGATTCCTGCTTGGTATGCCTTGGTGTATTTGCATGCTTTCAACTTTATTTCTGTTTTTTATGTGATTAGTTTGATTGCTTTTGCTGATATCGGTGCTTATTTTGCAGGGAAGCGCTTTGGCAAGCATAAGCTAGCACCTGAGTTAAGTCCGGGAAAAACTTGGGAAGGTGCTCTGGGCGGGTTGTTACTGACCCTTGTATGGGCTTGTGTGGGTGCTGCGCTCAGTACGCATTCTGTCGCTCAAGGTCTGATTTTTGTATTTTTTTCTATGCTGGCTGTGTTGATTTCAATATCGGGTGATTTGTTTGAAAGCATGGTGAAACGACAAGCTGGTGCTAAAGACAGTGGAAAGCTGTTGCCTGGGCATGGTGGCGTGTTGGATCGCATTGATGGCCTAGTCGCGGCTCTGCCAGTTTTTACGCTGGGTTTGTATTGGGCTTATCGGATGACACAGGCGTGAATACCCGCATTCATATCACGATTCTTGGCTCGACCGGCAGTATTGGTGTGAGTACGCTGGATGTTATAGCACGTCATCCTGAGCGCTTTGCGGTGTTTGCTCTGACAGCTCGGCGCAATGTGCAGCGCTTATTGGCGCAATGCCTACAGTTTGCTCCCCGTTACGCAGTGATGGTGGATGAGATTGCGGCGCGGGAATTAGCTTGGCAGTTAAAGCAGGCTGGTAGTCATACTGAAGTATTAGCAGGTCAGTCGGCTTTGGAACAAGTTGCAGCACATTGTGAAGCTGATTATGTCATGGCGGCTATTGTGGGGGCGGCAGGTTTATTGCCTTCTTTGGCGGCAGCGCGTGCTGGCAAGCGAGTGATGTTAGCCAATAAAGAAGCTTTGGTCATGTCTGGGCAATTATTCATGGAGGCTGTGCGTGAGAACGGCGCTGAGCTATTGCCTATAGACAGTGAGCATAATGCTATTTTTCAATGTTTACCGCCTAGTGGTTATCAGGGGGTAGAGCGTATTTTGTTGACAGCTTCCGGTGGTCCATTTCGCTGCTATCCAACTGAGGAGCTGTATAAAGTCACACCAGAACAGGCAGTTACGCACCCTAATTGGGTGATGGGACAAAAGATTTCGGTGGACTCTGCTACGCTTATGAACAAGGGGCTAGAAGTCATTGAGGCTTGCTACTTGTTTGCTTTAGTGCCTGAGCAGGTTGAAGTGCTTATACATCCGCAAAGTATGATTCATTCAATGGTGGCTTATAACGATGGTTCGGTATTGGCACAATTGGGGAATCCTGATATGCGAACACCGATTGCCTATGCACTGGGTTGGCCGCAACGTTTAGTGTCTGGGGTAGAGCCCTTGGATTTATTTGCTGTGGCACGGCTGGATTTTGAGAAGCCTGATTTGCAACGTTTCCCTTGTTTAAAACTGGCTTATGAGGCGCATGCCGCAGGTGGTTTTGCGACCATAGCTTTGAATGCAGCCAACGAAGTTGCGGTAGCAGCCTTTCTAAAACGCAGTATTGGTTTTATGGATATTCCACAGTTGATTGAGCATGTGATGCAATGGGCTGATTCTGGAACTCCCCAACAATTAGAGGATATTCTTATTCAGGATGAGGCAAGTCGTCAGGCGGCATTATCGTGGATAAAGAATAAAAAAGCGCTATGAATATAAACAACTTGCTGGTCATTCTACCCGTTTTTTTAGTCACGATTGGCATACTGGTCACGGTGCATGAATTCGGCCACTTTTGGGTGGCACGTAAGCTGGGTGTCAAAGTGTTGCGATTTTCAGTTGGCTTTGGTAAGCCATTATGGATGCGGGTTTCTCAAAAAGATCAAACAGAATATGTGGTAGCTGCATTGCCGCTGGGTGGCTATGTCAAAATGCTGGATGAACGTGAAGGTGATGTGCCAGAAGATCAGGTGCATTTGGCTTTTAACCGTCAGTCAGTATGGAAACGTATGGCTATTGTAGTTGCCGGTCCAGTGGCTAATTTCATCTTGGCTATTTTGCTGTATGCCTTGACTTTTATGACAGGCAATCCAGCGATGACGCCATTGGTTGAGGCGCAGGCAAACTCACCGGCTGCGGTGGCTGGTTTTGCCGCTGGTGACAAAATTACCGCAATCAATGATCAGGCAGTGGCTTCTTGGGAAGAGGCCAGAATGTTATTGCTGGACGAGTATCTGAATAATCCTGTTTTGCAGGTTACAGTGCAAACCCAAGCAGGGCAACAAAAACAGTTGACGCTTGATCTGAGTCAGCAAGCCTTATTAAAAGACGAAGGTGATTTTCTGGCTAAATCTGGTTTGGGTTTTTGGTCGCCTGAATTAGATGTACTGATTGCTGCTTTGGAAGATAATTCTCCTGCGGCGCAAGCGGGTCTATTAGCCGGTGACAAAGTATTGAGCTTGGATGGTAAAAAACCAGCTAATCCCAAGGATTTTGTTGATTATATACGTGACAACGTAGGGCAAACGCTTGAAATACAAGTACAACGCAGCTCCGGTATTACTACGATTCATTTGACACCTGCCACGCACACTGAAAAGGGTGAAATCATTGGGCGGATTGGTGCACATATTGGTGTGGATTTACCGGCTGAGTGGCGTGAAAAAATGGAGTTTACTCAATACTTCGGTCCAATTGATTCGCTGGTACTAGGTGTTAAGAAAACGTGGCAGACCTCAGTATTAACCCTCAAGCTAATGGGGCGCATGCTGGTTGGTGAGGTATCACTGAAAAATATTAGTGGTCCCATTACCATTGCGCGATTTTCTGGCGAGACAGCCGTAGCTGGTTTGCCCTATTATTTGAGTTTTCTTGCCGTTGTTAGCTTGAGTTTGGGTATTTTGAATTTGCTACCCATTCCCATGCTGGATGGTGGGCATTTGCTGTATTATTTTATCGAAATCGTAAAGGGCAGCCCCGTTTCAGCCAGAGCCGAAGCGTTTGGCTTGCGCTTTGGTATGGCGATTGTGGCTAGCATTATGGTTCTGGCCTTGTACAACGACTTTATGCGGTTATTGAACTAATGAAAAAACAATCAATTTGCTGGGCTGTAGCGGCTGGCTCTTTGCTGATGGCCTCGCAGTCTGTGGTGGCTGCAACGTTTGTAGTGCGTGATATTCGTGTCAATGGTTTGCAGCGCGTACAGGCTGCTACCGTCATGAATTATTTGCCGTTTCGTGTCGGTCAGCCGTTTGACGATAATAATGCACCGCAGGCTATTCGCTCTTTGTATCAAACAGGATTGTTTGAGGATGTGCAGTTGGGGCGCCAAGGTGATGTCTTGGTTGTCACCGTGACGGAGCGTCCTGCTATTGGTGAGATTACAATCAGCGGTAATAGCCAAATTGGCACAGAACAATTACAGCGTGCTTTGAAAGCTGCGGGGGTGGGCAGCGGTGATACGCTGGATCGTGCAGCTTTATTAAAAATTCAGCGTCAATTGGAAGCGCAGTATCTCTCGCGTGGTTATTATGGTGTAAAAGTAAACACTAGTATTCAGCAGCTAGGCAATAATCGTGTTGGTATTACGATTAAAGTCAGCGAAGGTAAGATTGCTCGCATTCAGCAAGTCAGAATCATTGGCAACCGCGCTTTTCCTGAAGCTGTGCTTTTGAAGGAATTGGAATCTGGGCCATCGGGTCGTTTTTCTATCCCTTTGCTGAGTAAGCGCGACCAATATGCGCGGGAAAAGTTAGCCGGTGATTTGGATGCCTTAAATGCTTTTTATCGTAATCGGGGTTATCTGAATTTTGAAATTGTTTCTACGCAAGTTTCACTCACACCGGATCGTCAAGGTGTTTATATCACCATTAATGTTAATGAAGGGGATCAATACCGCGTTGGCAAGGTAAATGTTACGGGTAATACCAAGCTGTCGCGTGGGCAGATTAATCAGGCTGTTAAAATTCGTCAAGGTGCAGTATTTTCGCAGCGCGATTTGGAAGAAACACGCAAAAGTTTGTCTGAGGCTTTAGGCAAGCAAGGCTATGCGTTTGCCAAGATAAGCGCTCGTCCTGATATAGATGAATACAATAAGCGTGTTGGTATTACATTGAATATTGATACCGGGCAGCGAACGTATGTACGCCGCATCAATATTCGGGGTAATAATCGTACACGTGATGAAGTGTATCGTCGTGAAATTCGCCAATTGGAAAGCTCTTGGTTCTCGGCTGAACAGGTGGAACGTTCTAAAATACGTTTGCAGCGTTTGCCTTATGTTGAAGAGGTGAGTATTAATACTGAGCCTGTTGCGGGTGTACCGGATCAGGTTGATATTAACATTGTTATTACAGAGCGCTCAGCCAATAATTTCCGTATTGGTGCCGGTTATTCTCAATCGCAAGGCTTGTTGCTGAACCTGAGTTTGAATCAAAATAATTTCATGGGAACGGGTAAAAAAGTTGAGGTTAATATTGATAATAGTGATGCTAATAAAAATTACCTGCTTTCATATACCAATCCCTACTATACACCCGATGGTGTCAGTCGGGGCTTCAGCTTTTATTACAATGAATATGATGCTGCGGCTGAAGATATTTCCGATTATGCCTCTAATCGTTATGGTGCTAATGTCCGTTATACCTTCCCGATTAGTGAAACTAATTCATTTTATGTGTCTGCGGGCGCAGAAAATCGTGAGATTATTTTGGGTACAGATCCCGCCAAACATATTGCTGAATTTACAACAAAGCAGGGTAAGGAATACCAACAGCTTCCCGTTACTGTGAGTTATGTACACGATACGCGCAACCGCAGTATTTTTCCGACATCAGGCCAACGGCATCGTATTTCTTTACAAGGTGCTTTGCCGGGCAGTGATTTGCAGTATCAGAAAATGAGTTACGACGGCGCTTTTTATCAAGCCATTAATGACAATCTTACCTTTTCGGCGAAGGCTCGTGTAGCAGGTGGAACCGGGCGTGGTGATTTGGACGAATTGCCTTTCTTCGAGAAATACACAGCAGGTGGTATTCGTTCAGTACGTGGTTTTGATTCCAATAGTTTGGGGCCGCGCGATTCTAAAGGTGATCCTAAAGGCGGCGACTTGCTGGTGACAACAACCGCTGAAGTGTTATTCCCTATGCCATTGGCTACGGATGTGAAAAGCGTCAAAATGAGCGCGTTTGTGGATGCGGGGAATGTCTTTGATTCTACCGATGCGTTTGATTCCGGTGAGTTGCGCTATTCAGCAGGTTTAGGGGTTGTGTGGTTGTCTCCGCTAGGGCCTCTGGAAGTTAGTTACGCTAAAGCTTTAAATACTAAAGAAAACGATAAAGAACAAACCTTCCAGTTCAGTATTGGTGCTTCTTTCTAATAGTTAAGCAATAGTTAAGTTGGATGAGGGCAAATATCGGGGTATTTGCCCAAGCAAGGATGGGTTTTTAGATGAAATCAGGATGGTTGCGGCCACTGTTGGTTCTGTGGTTATCTGCATTATTAAATCAAGCTGTATTGGCTGAAGGAGCACTGCCATTCAAAGTGGCAGTGGTCGATCTGATTAGTTTATTGAATGGTTCGCCTCAATACATTGAAGCTAAGCGTAACTTGGAAGTACGTTTTTCTAAGCTTGAGCTGGAGTTGAATCAGGAGAAAAAGCAGATCGGAGAGATGCAGGAAGTTTTTCGGCGCGAGAAAGCCAGCCTGAGTCAAGAGGGCTTGCTTCAGCGCGAACGCGAACTGCGTACTTTGCAGCGTAATTTCAATCGCAAGCTAGAAGATATTCAGGAACAGCATCGCTTCGAAAGGGATAGGGTCTTGCAAAAAGTGCAGGATGAGATTGAGAAGGCGGTTGAGGCAGTGCGCGAACGGGAAAGCATTGATTTGGTTCTGCGCGAAAGTGACTATATGTTCGCCAGTGCACGCATTAATATGACCAGCAAAGTATTGGATTACTTGCGCGAACAGTTTGAGCAAGCGCAACGAAAGCTTCAGCAACAAGGTCAGGAGCAGGATAAGACGACTTTTTTCGGAGAATAATAAGATGAAACAGGGCTGGACGCTGGCTGATTTGTCTGAAGCTACCGCTAGTAGTGTGCAAGGCAATCCTGAGCGGCGCATTGTAAATATTGCGCCAATAGAACAGGCTCAACAGGATGACATCAGCTATATACGTGATCGTCAATACGCCCGTTTTTTAGATCAATCCGAGGCGGGAGCGCTGATTCTGACGCCTGATCTGGCTGAACAGTATCAAGGTGATGCACTGATTAATAGCAATCCTTATCTTACCTATGCTCGTATTGTCAGCCTGTTGTATCCCCCACAATGGCCTAAGCCAGGTATTCATCCTAGTGCGGTAGTGGCTAAAACGCTGACACTGGGTAAAGGTGTGCATATCGGTGCGCATGCAGTTGTAGAAGAGGGTGTTACTTTAGCAGACGGTGTGGTCATTGGCGCACATTGCTTTATTGGGCGGGATAGTTTCATTGCAACTAAGACTGTTTTATACCCTCATGTCAGTGTTGGCTCTGCGACATGGATTGGTCAACGTGCAATTATTCATTCGGGTGCGGTTTTGGGGGCGGATGGTTTTGGCTTCGTTCCTGATCAGGGCGCATGGTACAAAATTCCTCAAGTGGGGCGGGTTGTTTTAGGTGATGATGTCGAAATTGGCGCAAATACCACGATAGACCGAGCAGCAATGGGAGAAACCCGCTTGGGCAATGGCGTTAAGCTGGACAATCTAATTCATATTGCGCATAACGTAAAAATTGGTGATCACACTGCTATTGCAGCGTGTACGGGCATTGCGGGTAGCGCACAAATCGGTAGTCATTGCCAGATTTCTGGTATGTGTTCTATTGCAGGACATTTAAGCATTGCAGATCGTGTTACTATTACGGCTACCAGTTTTGTTATTAATTCTATTACCCAACCCGGTGTCTATTCTTCGGGAACCACGGTAGAAAAACATTCCCTTTGGCGCAAAAATGCGGTTCGTTTTCGACAGCTAGATCAGTTGTCGCGTCGTGTTAATGCCCTAGAGAAGCAACTGGCCGAATTGCAAAAGAAGGATTCCTGAGGTGTATATGTCTGAAATGAATGTGAATGAGATTAAGCGCTTCTTACCACACCGTTACCCCTTTTTATTAGTGGATCGGGTGTTGGAGGTTGAGCCTGGGCGTTTTATTAAAGCCATTAAAAATGTGACTAGCAATGAGCCTTTTTTTAATGGACATTTTCCTGATAAACCCGTTATGCCTGGCGTATTGATTATTGAGGCAATGGCTCAGGCAACAGGTTTACTGGGTTTTCGTACGCTGAGTAAAGAACCACAACCCAACACATTGTATATGCTAGTCGCGGTCAATAAGGCACGTTTCAAGCAGCAAGTTGAACCAGGTGATCAGTTAGTACTGGAAGCTGAGTTGATCAAGCGCAAAGGCATAATGTGGGTATTTAATACCACTGCCACCGTCGATGGCAAATTGGTTGCTTCAGCAGAGTTGATGTGTGCTGCCAAAGAGGAGGAAAATTGATTCATTCCACCGCTGTGATTCACCCCAGTGCGCAATTAGCCGAAGGGGTAGAAGTAGGGGCTTACAGCATTATAGGGGCAGGGGTTAGTATCGGTCGGGGGACTTGTGTGGCACCGCATGTGGTGATCGATGGTCCAACCCGTATAGGTGAAGATAACCAGATTTTTCAGTTTGCTTCGATTGGTGCAGTGCCACAAGATAAAAAATACGCAAATGAGCCGACTGAGCTGATTATTGGGAACCGTAATGTCATCCGTGAAGGATGTACTGTTAATCGAGGCACCGTACAGGATAAAGGTAAAACCGTTATCGGCAACGATAATTGGATCATGGCTTATGTGCATATTGCGCATGACTGCATTGTTGGTAATAACACGGTGTTTGCCAATAATGCTACTTTAGCAGGTCACGTTGAGATTCGTGATTATGTCACTTTAGGTGGTTTTACCTTAGTGCACCAATTTTGTGTGGTAGGTGAATACGCTTTTACAGGTATGGGGAGCGCACTGAGTAAAGATGTCCCGCCTTATGTGATGGCCAATGGCGCGCCTGCCGAACCGCGTGGCATTAATGTGGAAGGTTTACGGCGGCGGCAGTTTGACGCTGAAGCGATTCATCGTATTCGTGAAGCTTACCGCTTGTTGTATCGTCAACAATTATCCTTAAATGATGCTTTACATGAAATTGAAGTACGCTATGGCGAATATGCTGATGTGCGCAGTTTGCTGGATTTTTGCCGTCATAGCCAGCGTGGCTTAATTCGCTAATCACCATGCGCCGTATTGCTATTATTGCGGGCGAGGCTTCGGGTGATTTATTAGCGGCTCGTTTGATCAAGGCTTTATTGGCGCGTTACCCTGATTTGCAATTTGAAGGCATTGCTGGTCCAGAAATGCAGGCGGCTGGTTGCCGGTCGTTCTTTCCTATGGAAAAACTGTCAGTGATGGGCTTGGTTGAGGTATTGAAAGATTTGCCCGAGCTGCTGTCCATCCGTAAACAATTACTACAAACTTGGCGAGCCGATCCACCTGATCTGTTCATCGGTGTGGATGCACCAGACTTTAATTTACCCCTTGCCGCTAAACTACATGATTTAGGTGTTGCCACTGTACACTATGTCAGTCCCTCTATTTGGGCTTGGCGGGAAAGACGTATTAAAAAAATACAAGGTCACATTGATTTGATGCTGACTTTATTTCCATTTGAAGTGGACTTTTATCAGCGTCATGGCGTGAATGCGCGTTTTGTCGGTCATCCATTAGCCGATGAAATCGTTTTCGATGCTGATAAAGTATCCGCACGTCAAGCTTTAGGCTTGCATGAAGCGAGGAACGTTCTGGCTGTATTACCGGGTAGTCGCCGTTCTGAAGTAAAAGCACTAGGCGCAGTGTTTTTACAGACGGCTTGGCGTTTACAGCAACAATACCCTGATTTGCAAATCGTGATTCCTATTGTCAGACCTGCCTTGCAATTATGGCTTGAAACCATTCGCCACAAACTGACGCCTGCTTTACAAGTACACTATCTACAAGGGCAATCTCGAACACTCATGCAGGCTGCGGATTATATTTTGTTAGCCTCAGGAACAGCCGCATTAGAAGCTATGTTAGCTGGACGTTTGATGGTCGCTGCGTATCGCGTCTCTGAGTTGACTCGGTTTTTGCTACGTGTTTTTCGTTTACTTAAGGTACGTTATGTGACTTTGCCTAATCACATGGCAGATGAAGCCTTGATTCCTGAATTATTACAACAGCAAGCTAATGTGCCCGAATTATTGAAGGCTATGCAAGAACTGATTGCACTGCCTCCAGAACGGCAAGATTACCTCTTAAAACGTTTCCAAGAAATGCAGCAGCAATTGCAAGGTAATGCCAGTAAAGCTGCTGCGGATGCCATTGTGGATACCTTTTTATGAATGAGATGGACTGGATTGCGGGTGTAGATGAAGCGGGGCGTGGGCCTTTGGCAGGGTCGGTTGTGGCGGCGGCAGTCATACTGAATCCGGCTTGTCCGATTAATGGACTTAATGATTCCAAGAAACTGTCTGCACGCAAACGAGAGTACCTTGCAGAAGAAATCCAAGCAAAAGCCTTAGCTTGGGCTATTGGTAAAGCCGAGGTTGCTGAGATTGATCAACTGAATATACTGCAAGCTACTTTTCTTGCTATGCAAAGAGCACTGGAAGCGTTACCCAGACAAGCTAAAGAAGTATGGGTTGATGGAAATGCTTATCCGCCCCTGAAAAACTGGACATTTCGCGCCATTGTTGGAGGTGATGCCCTTATTCCTGCTATTAGCGCAGCGTCTATCTTGGCGAAGGTGGCGCGTGATGCCGAGATGTTGGAATTGGATAAGCAGTACCCTCAGTATGGTTTTGCGCGCCACAAGGGCTATCCCACCAAGCAACATTTGCAAGCTTTGCAAGAGCATGGCATTTCACCCTATCATCGGCTTAGTTTTAGACCAGTTAGACAGTATTCTGCTCATTAAATTACTTTAATTTATCCATTCGTTTTTAATACCTTCACGTTTGTCATGTCTCTACTAGTACAACACTCTTGCCTTATTTAAAAATACATCTGTCAGCAATCAGTAACAGGCGACAGAGGGAATTTAGTCGATTCAAAGGTCAAAGGATTGCGGCGAGAAAATTAATCGAATGATGCGGAGATCATCCTATATTTAGCTTCGCATTCTGAATTTGAGTGTTTATGGAGAACAAATAATGACTTATTTAATTAGCAACTTGCTGTCTAATCTAACTTCAACAGCACCGACAGCACAAACTAGCAATTCATTTTTACCAGGTAAAGTTAATACTTTCCCTAATCCCAATCCTAATCCCGGTATAAACTCTAATCATCTTTTACTATTACTGTTAGGACTGGTATCACAATTATTACAAAACTTGCATGGTGTTGAGGGACCTAAAGGCGATACAGGTGCAACCGGCGCTACAGGTGCTACAGGTGCTACAGGTGCTACAGGTGCAACCGGCGCTACAGGTCCTAAAGGCGACAAGGGTGACCAAGGCGTAAAAGGTGACAAAGGCGACAAAGGTGACCAAGGCGTAAAAGGTGACAAAGGTGAGAAAGGTGACCAAGGCGTAAAAGGTGAGAAAGGCGACAAAGGTGACCAAGGCGTAAAAGGTGAGAAAGGTGACCAAGGCGCTAAAGGCGACAAAGGTGACCAAGGCGCTAAAGGCGACAAAGGTGATACCGGCGCAGGTTTCTTTGACTGGTTCTCTGATGAGTACAATGACTACAACGGAGATGGCCACGTCAACGGCGATGATGTCCGTGATTGGCTGAACGATGGAGTCTCAAACTCAAACCCAAACCCTAACCCTAACCCTAATCCAAACCCAAACCCAAACCCTAACCCTAACCCAAACCCTAACGCCAATACTGGCATCAAAGGCTGGTGGTGGGTTTAATAACTTGCTCTAAAACCAGAAAGGTTTTTTGATTAGCTAAAACTGAAAGACCCGCATTATGCGGGTCTTTCTTTTTGTGTAATAACATTTACTGTGTGGCTGGTGGTGCTGAAGGGGTAGCAGGCGTTAGGCCGATATTTGTAAAGCTGGCTGGACCATCACGACGTATTCCTAGTAGCTGTGTTGTTTCATCCAAATTGCGGGGAGCTGTTTCTGTGTCGTGACTCATTGTCGCTGTACCCTGAGGGCTGGCAATAGAGCCAATAATATCACCTGTACTAATGTCAAACTCTAGTACACGGTTTTCAATAGTTTTCAACATGAAATGATTACTGAAGCTTAAGCGTGGGTATTTGCCATCACGTGCTAGCCAAAAATAATGCCCAGCGTTGACCCGAACATTGCGAGGGTTATTGATTAAGTCTGCGGTAGAGTACTCACGCAGTAATTCACCTTCGTGATAAAAAGCGACAGCTAAATCGTCGCTGTCTGGTTCAAAACCTTCTGGCCAATTGCCAATACGAATGAGATGTCGACCATCTGCACTCAGATAAACCGTATTAGCATACCAACCTTCCACTTCCCAAAGCTTTACCGAGCCTCCATCTTCTTGCAGGCGATAAGCTATGCCACGAGCAGATTGGATTTCTTCATACTGTCCGTCCTTGTATTCATATTGGGCAGGCAGCATGGCAAAATAATAAGGTGAACGCACCGTCGCCGTAACGCGAGGTTCTAAACGAGAAGGATGACTCGCCCAGGTTGAACTAGAGAGCGTTAGTGCGACAAAAAGCGCAAGTTTTTTCATGGGATTATTCCTCTAAAGCAAGCTTGCAGGATTGTAAGAGCGGGGTTCAGAAGGGGGATGTAATGAGAGGAATAATCGGATGGGTTTTGCTGACTGATGTAGTTGATTTGTAGGGGGTTAGGGCTGCTTGATCGTATTGGCTAAGCGTATCAAACTGGCGTAATAATCAGGGTGTTGTGAAATAGTATTATGCTGAGTATTGTCCAGTATTAAGTAACGTGCTTGCCCCTTGGGGAAGTGTGCAAACAGAGCTTTGGAGTGGCTGTTAGGAATGATCTCATCTTGCGCAGCAATCAGTAATGTTGTTGGAGCATTAATTTTAGGCGCGTAACGCCAAGACTCATATTTGTCTTTGAGTAGCCAGCTCAAAGGGTAAACAGGGTAATGTTGTTGGGCGATGGCAAGCAAGCTATCAAAAGGTGTCACTAGATTTAATTCATCCACCGAGCGTTGACTGGCAAGATAGCAGGCTACCCCCGAACCAAGGCTGCGCCCAATCACTATGATTTTTTTATAACCTTGTTGTTGTACGTGATCAAAAACGGCTAGAGCATCGGCGAATAGTGCAGTTTCTGTCGGTTTGCCTGAGCTATTGCCATAAGAACGGTAATTGACCAAATACAGGTCATGAGTGGGGTAGGCTATTTCAAAGGCTGGCAAACTCAGTGATACATCCTCAGCATTACCACCAAAATAAATAATTGCTTGCGGACGTTGACCAATGCTCGTGATCAAGTGCAAGTGTGCAGCATTGACTGGGAGTATCAGGCTATTCTCGGGTGTGGCAAGATTGTTGGCTTGCGGGAAGTAAATAAAGCTACGTTGTTTGAGGTACAGGAGAACGCCTAAGCCCAAATAAGCTAGCAGTAAAATCAGTAAAAAACTACCTACTATGCGTAACATGTTTATTATTCGACAAAGTCTGGCTCACTTTTCCACTCATCATTGTATAGTACACTTTTACCGGCTTGTAATGTATAGCGAATGTTATAGGGTGAATTCTGTTCCCATAAATCCAGTAAGAAGCATTCTGTTGTGTGTTGGTATGGATGTGCTGTAGACCGACTTGTGGAGCGAGTGGGTGGGTGGCGGTTTTGTCTGCATGCTGTGCGGATGGCAAGCGGTATAAAACTAGATGGTATGGTGTGATAATGTGTTGTGGTTGTTGTTGTTCGTTTGTGCTGTTCACCCAGTCTCATATTGATAACTGGTGCGGTGTTCGCAATAAGCTGAAGGAAAGGGACACAGCATGAAATATACGTTGATGATCAATGAGGGGCCTTACCAGCATCAAGCTGCGGATACGGCACTTCAGTTTGCTCGTGCTGCTTTGGCCAAGGGGCATGAGATTTTTCGTGTGTTCTTTTACCACGATGGGGTGAATAACGGTACACGTTTGGCAGTTCCGCCGCAAGATGATCGCCTGCTTCAAAAAGCATGGTCTGAATTAGCCGGAAAGCATGGTATTGATTTAGTGATCTGTATTGCGGCTGCGCAGCGCCGTGGTTTGGTGGACAGTTCTGAGGCAAAGCGCCAGAAGCTGGATGCTGACAATATTGCACCTGGTTTTCGTATTTCCGGTTTGGGTCAGCTTATTGAGGGCAGTATCCAGTCTGATCGTACACTGGTCTTTGGCGACTAAGGGAGCAAAACATGGCAATGAAAAAATTCATGTATGTCAACCGTAAAGCGCCTTATGGCACAGTGTATGCGCTGGAGTCGCTGGAAGTGGTACTGATTGCAGCGGCTTTCGAGCAGGATGTGAGTGTGGCCTTCATTGATGATGGTGTTTACCAAATTGTCAAAGGGCAGAAACCGAAAGAAATCGGTATGAAAAACTTTTCTGCCGTTTACAATGCCTTGGGTGATTATGATATTCATAAACTGTATGTTGAACGCGAGTCTTTGGAAGAGCGTGGCTTGACGGAAAATGACTTAATGCCCATCACCTATGCAGATGAGGCAGATGATTGGGTGGAAAAGCCTTCTGTGCGGGTTATTTCACGGCGGGAGCTAGCCACTGTGATGGCTGAGCAAGACGTGACATTTAGTTTTTAAGCGTAGGGAAGCGAATGATGAGTATGTTGCATATTGTAAATAAGTCACCCTTTGAACGTAATGCGCTGGAAAGTTGTCTTGGACATGCCCTAGCAGGTGACAGTGTACTCATGATCGAAGACTGCGTGATTGGCGCAGTAATGAGTTCAAAGATCGCTGACAGCATTAAGGATGCAATGTCTGACAAAGCGGTCTATGTATTGGAACCAGATTTGGCCGCACGTGGTATAGCAATAGATCGCGTCATTGAGGGGATAAAGCTGGTTGACTATGCAGGTTTTGTAGACCTGTCAGTAGACCATGACAAGACTCAAAGCTGGCTTTGAATTTTTCAATTTTTACTATAGGAGGCCGTCATTATGACAGCACTTGAAATCAATGGCGCAAGTATTGCGGTGGACGAAGAAGGCTACTTGGAAAATTTGGACGATTGGACACCTGAAGTAGCGACTATGATGGCTAACTCGGAAGATGTTGATTTAACTGACGAGCATTGGGAAATTATTAACTTCCTGCGTGAATACTATGAAGAGTATCAAATTGCTCCAGCCATTCGCGTTTTGACCAAAGTAGTTGGTAAGCGTTTGGGCAGCGATAAGGGTAATTCTAAATATCTGTACAGCCTGTTCCCCTATGGTCCAGGTAAGCAAGCCTGTAAATATGCTGGTTTGCCTAAGCCAACCGGCTGCGTTTGATTGAATTATCAGAAGGTTTCGGTAGAGGTTTGCCTTTGAGGAATTTGAGGAATCGGTAGTGACAGTTGTAAGTAGCCTGTACGGAATCTTGTTCTGGGTCGCAACATTGATATTGGTGTTGGGTGTGGCATACAAGGTTTACATTTATGCTAAAGTGCCAGCGCCATTGAAAATTCCTACAACACCAGCGCCTGTTAGCAAGGGCGGCGTGGTGTGGCGCATGTTCTGCGAAGTGATTTTCTTTGCAAGTCTGTTCCGTTCCAATAAATACACTTGGTTGTTTGCTTTTATTTTCCACATGGCTTTGTGGCTGGTGTTGATTCGTCATGCACGCTATTTTGTGGATGTAGGCAGCTTGTTGTTATTCATGCAGCCGTTTGGCAAGTATGCTGGTTTTGCCATGATTATCGGTTTATCTGGTTTGTGGGCGAGGCGTATTCTGGTGGATAGAGTGCGTTATATTTCTGCACCTTCAGATCATTTAATGTTGGCTTTGCTCATCGGTATTGGGCTGAGTGGTTTGATGATGAAGTTTGTCTTCCATACTGACATCGTTATGGTGAAAGCATTCTTTCAGGGTTTGATGTTGTTTGATTGGCAAGCACTGCCTAGTGATTCTGTGCTACTGCTGCATTTGTTATTGGTAGCGATCTTGATGATGATTTTTCCGATGAGCAAATTGCTGCATGCGCCTGGTGTCTTCTTTAGTCCAACTCGTAATCAGGTCGATAATCCGCGTGAAAAGCGCCATGTATCTGGCTGGGCTTTGGAGCTGGAAAAGCAAGGCAAGTTGTATCGTGATGAGTTAAATAGTTAATACACAGCATGGCTGGCCGACGTGCAAGTACTCGATTTGAACAAGTTTCTGAGGTAAAAACGGCGTGGCTGATTACAAAGTACCTAAACTGAATGGCGAGGGTTACGTTGAGATACCGGAAGTCCGCGAAGATACCATGCAAGGCAATGGGCCTTTTATCGCCAAGCCGGACTTCCAGAAAGCCATGCACTTTCCGACTGATTTTGCAATGTCAGCAGAGGGTGGGCGTTTTGAATTAGTGCCCGACTGGAAAAATCGCGCGCTGGAAAAGTTGGATGATTTGCGGCATCGCTATCGTTCTTTGCAAGTTTATTTGGATATTTGTGTCAAGTGTGGTGCTTGTACCGATAAATGCCACTATTTCATTGGGACTCAAGATGCCAAGAATATGCCAGTAGCGCGGCAAGATTTATTGCGTAAGATTTATCGTCGTTATTTTACCTTCGCGGGTAAGTATTTCCCTAAGTTGGTGGGTGCGGTTGATTTGACTGAAGAGCTGCTTGAAGACTGGTATAACTATTATCACCAGTGTTCACAGTGTCGTCGCTGTTCCGTATTTTGTCCTTATGGCATTGATACGGCTGAAATTTCAATGGCGGCGCGTGAGATTCTCAATCATATCGGGCGCGGCCAGAAGTATTGTAATGAAATTGTTGGCAAGGTCTTCAGGATTGGTAACAACCTAGGGCTGCCGGAAATGGCGCTGGCTGATACGCTGGAAGGTTTGGAAGAGGATGTCGAAGAAGATAATGGTATCAAGGTACGCTTCCCACTGGATGAAGTGGGGGCAGAGGTGTTATTGGTGACACCATCCGCAGACTTTTTCGCAGAGCCGCATGTGGATGGCTTAATAGGCTATGCCAAGGTTTTCCACGAAGCGGGTATAAGCTGGACACTCAGTTCGTATGCGTCTGAGGCGGCTAATTTCGGTATGTTTATTGGTAGTTACGAGAATATGCGTCGTTTGGCACTGCGTATTCGTGAAGCTGCGATTAAATTGAAGGTCAAGCGGATTGTTTTTGGTGAATGTGGACATGCTTGGCGGGTCGCTTATAGCTTTTTGAATACTTTAGCTGGACCTTTTGATTTCCTAGATCAGCGTTACCCCGTGCCACAACATATTTTGGAAGTAACTTGGGGACTGATTCAGGATGGCAAGCTGAAGCTAGACAAATCACAAAATGATGACATGGTGCTGACTTTCCATGATTCCTGTAATGTGGCGCGTGGATCGCAGATGGGGAATAAGCCAGGTGGTCAGTTTGAAATTCCGCGTAATGTGATCAAGGCGGTTTGTAATCATTTTATTGATATGCCCGCTGATACCATCCATGAGGCCACTTACTGCTGTGGTGGTGGCGGTGGTTTGCTCACGGATGACTTGATGGATTTACGTATCAAAGGTGCACAGCCCCGTATGGAAGCGCTACGCTACGTGACTGAACAAAAAGGCGTGACCCATATGGCAACCATTTGTGCCATTTGTAAGTCGCAGTTTACTAGGGTGATCCCTTATTACGGTTTTTCGATAGATCAGATTGTCAGTGTTCATCAGTTGGTGAGCAATGCACTGGTCTTGCAGCGTCAGGTATCTGTACAAGCTCGCCCTTAAGCCGGATGATTTGCGTGGTACGTCATTGATTATGCCCAGCCAACTGAAGCCAGCCTTGTTACTGTCAATGCTTGGTCTGCTGCCGTTACTGGCGGGATGCGATGCGTCACCGCCAGAGACAAATTTAGCCCCTGCCAAAGCTAAGGCAGTACAGTGTGTTGAGCCAACAGCCGATATGCGTCGCAATCATATGGTTTATCTGGATGTGCATCGGGATGACAGCCTGATGGATGGGATTCGCACGACTAAACACAGCTTGGTGGAGTGTATTTATTGTCATGTTGCAGCAGCGCGCGAAGATGGTTCTGCGGTGCATTATAATGACGCGCAAAAGGATCACTTCTGCGCGACTTGTCATGACTACGTTGGTGTGAAAATCGATTGTTTTCAGTGTCACGCTGATCGACCCGCAGTCATGAAGCAGCCTGATTATCAGCATAAGCTAATTAGTGCCGTTTATCATCAGTTGCTTAAAAACGATGTTACATTGGCAGACATGGTGTTGGTCAGCGAACAGTGGGACAAGCCATGACAGAGATGACGCCTAATCAGATCAATGCTTATCGGCGTAAGTTTATGGCACTGGTGACAGGGACGGGTACAATCACTGCCGCGTTTGCACCTCATCTGATTTTGCATGTGGTGCAGGCGAATCGTTGCGTAGCTGCTGAACAAGCTGCGGCGAGCACCAGCCTATCTAATCCATCTAGCCCGTCTAAGTCGTCTAAGCCATCGGGTAATGTCATGAAAGTACGTCCGCTGGATCAGCCGGTGAGCAGTCAGGTTCGTTGGGGCATCTTGATTGATATTCACAAGTTGCAAGATGGTGGCGCTACAATGCTTGCCGTTTGCCAGAAAGAGCATGGTTGGGGGAATGATCCGCATGCCAATGTTCAGCAGCAGGCTCACTGGATACGTACGGTGCAAGTGACAGATAAACAGACCAAACACCGTTTTACTTTGCCAATCATGTGTCAGCATTGTGAGTTTGCACCATGTGTCGATGTTTGTCCAACAGGAGCATCCATGCGCCGTGCTGATGGCATTGTGCAGGTGAATAAGCATATTTGTATTGGCTGTCGTTATTGCATGATGGCCTGTCCTTACAAAGCACGTAGTTTTGTCCACGAACCATTGACTGATCAACGTCCATATTCGCCGCGTGGTATTGGTACAGTGGAATCTTGCAATATGTGTGCGCGTCGTATTGATCATGGTCAATTGCCAGCTTGTGTGGAAGCTGAACCCGATGCGGTGATTTTTGGCGATTTGAATGATCCGAATAGCCGTATTAGTCAGGTATTAAAAGAGCAGGGTGCGCAGCAGATTCGTGCTGATTTGGACTTGAATACGGGCGTTCGTTATCAAGGTTTGTGACTGTGACTCGGGAAAGACAGTAACAGATGAGCATTAAATCAATCGAGTACCGTGAAATTCCGGCCAACAAGCCTTTTTACCTGCTGCTGGCTGTATTAGCGGCTGTGGTAGTTTTGGGCGCAATGGCCTTTTTCTATATGGAGCACCACGGGCATTATGTTAGTGGTATGAATAATCAGATTGTGTGGGGTTTGCCGCATGTGTTTGCTATTTTTCTGATTGTGTCAGCTTCAGGGGTATTAAATATAAGCACTATTGGTAGCGTTTTTGGCAAGTCTATTTATCAACCGCTGGGACGCTTCTCCGCTTTGGTGGCGATGTCCTTATTAGTCGGTGGTTTGATGATATTGGTATTGGATTTGGGGCGACCTGATCGTTTGATCATTGCCATGACTCATTACAATTTTAAGTCTATTTTTGCTTGGAACATCATTCTGTATAACGGCTTTTTGGTTTTGTCTGTGCTGTCTATCTGGACGATGATGGATCGTAAAATGAAGCCATTCTATAAAGTCATCGGTTTTGCGGCGTTTGCTTGGCGTTTGATTTTAACGATGGGTACAGGCTCTATTTTTGGTTTCTTGGTCGCACGGCAATATTATGATGCTGCAATTATGGCACCTTTATTTATCGCTATGTCTTTTGCATTGGGTTTAGCCCTGTTCCTGCTAATCTTATTAGCTGCTTATCGCTTGACTGAGCGTGAGCTGGGTGATGTTGTACTGAATCGTTTGCGTTACCTTTTGGCTGTATTTATTGGTGCTGTGTTATTGCTGGAGTTGGCACGGCAGCTAACTAATCTTTACGCTACTGAGCATCATGGTGTGGAAGCTTTTATGTTATGGGATGGTGGCATTTATACTTGGATGTTCTGGTTGGGACAAATTGTATTGGGGAGCTTGTTGCCCTTTGGATTGATCTTCTGCCGCTTTTTGAAAAATAATTCTTGGGCTGTGATAGCGGCTGCGGCTTTGGTGGTCTTCGGTGGACTAATGCAGATTTACGTTATTTTGATTGGTGGACAGGCTTATCCGCTAGTGTTATTCCCCGGTGCTGAAATGCAAAGTGCTTATTTTGATGGTGAAACGTACAACTATGTACCGTCTGTTTGGGAATGGATGCTAGGGCTGGGTGGCGTTGCTTTAGCGCTATTATTCGTCACCGTCGGTGTAAAGATATTGCGCTTTATGCCGGTCTCTTTAGCGGATGAGCTTGTTGATCCGCATCATTTAAATTGTACTCGTCCAAACCTGATCTGACAGTTACCCGCTTTTCCCATATTAATTTGCCATGCGCCCCCGCGCCTTATGCAGCTTCTTATAACTTTCCAATAAACGCAAATGTTTATCTAAGCCCTCTAATTGGCTATTGGTCGGTGTTAGCCCATAAAAGCGCATAGTTCCTTGTATTGAGCCAATAACAGCATCTATTATGGTTTGTCCAAACATGCGCGTTAAATTAGTTAGGAAGTCATCCAGAACAAGTGCTTCATTTAGTTCTATTTCTAAAACAGTTTGCATCGCTCGATAAAATAAGCTGCGTTCCAGCGTATTGGTATGGTATTGCAAGAATTGCTCGACTTTTTCCAAAGCTGCTTCATGCTGCCCTAAAGCTAAGTAAATTAATAGTTTTAACTCTAAAACAGTCAACTGTCCCCAAGGCGTATTTTCATCAAATTCAATACCTATCAGGGTAATAATATCGGTATAATCATCTAGTTGACTTTCTTCTAGTTGCTCGACTAAATCCGTTAAAGCCTGATCGGATAAAGTATGTAGATTGAGAATAGCCTGACGATAGTTCAGCGCTTGATTGGTATTATCCCAAATCAAATCTTCAATTGGGTAGATTTCAGAATAATCTGGCACTAAAATACGGCAAACTGGCACACCTAAATCCTCATAAACGGCCATATAAACTTCCTTGCCCAGTGTTTTTAAAATAGTGAATAGGTTTTGTGCTTCTTGTACGGTTGTGCCAGAAAAATTCCAATGGCTAAATTTATAATCTGCCTTATTGCTAAAAAAGCGCCAAGAAATTAGGCCGGATGAGTCAATAAAATGCTCGACAAAATTATTCGGTTCAGATACGGCCATAGTATTAAACGTAGGCGGCTGAAAGTCATTTAAACCTTCAAAGCTACGTCCTTGTAATAATTCAGTTAAGCTACGCTCTAAAGCAATTTCCATACGCGGATGTGCACCAAATGAGGCAAACACGCCACCATTGCGCGGATTCATCAACGTGACACAAGTAACAGGAAACTGCCCCCCTAGAGAGGCATCTTTGACTAAAACCGGAAAACCTTGTTTTTCTAAGGCATTAATGCTTTCTAGCAAATCTGGGTATTGATTTAAAATCTCTGTGGGAACATCGGGTAAAGCCACTTCATTTTCAATGATTTCTTTTTTGACAGCGCGCTCAAAAATCTCTGATAAGCATTGTACCTGTGCTTCTGCTAGCGTATTACCTGCACTCATACCATTGCTAAGGTATAAGTTTTCAATTAAATTGGAAGGGAAATACACAATGGCTTGATCAGATTGACGCACAAAAGGCAAAGCACAAATCCCGCGCTGTTTATTGCCTGAGTTAGTATCAATTAAATGTGAGCTGCGTAACTCCCCATCAGGGTTATAAATAGCTAAGCAATACTCGTCCAATAAACCTTTGGGTAGTTTATTATTCAAGCCTGCTTTAAACCAACGCTCATTGGGATAATGTACAAAGTCGCTATGAGCGATTTCTTCACCCCAATATTGGTCATTATAAAAGAAATTACAGCTCAATCGTTCAATAAATTCACCAAGTGCTGAACAAAGCGCACTGGCCTTGCTTGATCCTTTGCCATTGGCAAAACACATGGGTGAGGCTGCATCGCGGATATGTAAAGACCAAACATGCGGAACAAGGTTGCGCCATGAAGCCACTTCGATTTTTATGCCTAAATTGGCGAGAACTTGTGTCATATTGGCAATTGTTTGTTCTAGCGGTAAGTCTTTGCCAACAATAAAGGTTTGGGAGCGGTTATTAGGTTTCAGTGTTAGTAGTGCTTGAGCGTCTTCTTCCAGATTGGTAATGGTTTCAATTTGAGACATAGGGCCAGTTTGAATGGCTTTTTTAACAGTACAACGTTCAATCGAACGTAAAATGCCTGTGCGATCTTTCTCTGAGAGGTTCTCCGGCAATTCTACTTGAATTTTGAATATTTGCTGATGGCGATTATCGGGGTCGACAATATTGTTTTGTGATACACGAATGTGTTCGGTGGGAATATGGCGTGCATTACAGTAAACTTTGACAAAATATGCCGCACACAGCGCTGAGGATGCTAGAAAGTAATCAAATGGGCTAGGCGCAGAGCCTTCACCTTGGTAACGAATGGGCTGGTCAGCTATAACGCTAAAATCATCAAACTTGGCCTCAAGGCGCAAATTGTCGAGAAAGTTAACTTTGATTTCCATTATTCCTTGTGCCAGCCCTGTAGTAATTCACTGGTTTGCTTGATTAGGTAAGCTTTGCGCCAATGATCATCTTGGCTTTGTTTGAGTAAGGTTTCTTGTTGTATTAGGCAAGCTTTTTGCCATTCTGGTTTATATTTTGTCCATTGCTTTAATAACTTCAGAATGATGCTATCAAGGTCACGATCTAGGTACATGGGTTCAGCGTATTCACGCAATAGGCGTTGGAACAGATTTTCTTGTTCTGTGCTGTCTAGTTCGATAAAGCATTCATACAAACGTGCGCAAATGCCTTCTGCTAGTTGGTACAAGCGTTCATTCGCATCTTCCATACGCTCGCCTAGTTCGGGCAGTTGGCTCAAGGCAGCGATACATAAGTTAATCGCTTGTTGGGGAGCAATGCTGGGTTTGCTCGTGCTGTCGAGTAGCGTATTAATAGCATCCAGTAATTTTTCTGCGGCTGGCGGCAGGATGTAACCACTTTTGTTGGTGTGGTGTCGCATCATGCTGCTAATGCTTTGCCGATAGCGGGCTTCAGCTAGATCATCTGCTGGAGTATGGGGCAGGGCATAAATCATTAACTCGTCACACCAGTTGCGATCAGCGTTTAATTTTTCTAGCAAGAAGGTTTGCACTAGTTTGTCAGGCAGTGCAGACATAAAGTTTTGCAGGTAATGCTGTCGGGTCTGTTTGCTTTTATCGTCTGTGCTTGCCATGACAATTCTCCTTGGTGTTTGAAGGATGCTATGTGAGTCCCTATATTTTGGTGAAGTACTGAGTAGCCTAAAGGCTTATTGTAGTGCTTGAAACGCGACTTAAGCTGACTGTAGATGAAAACGCTTGCTGAAGAGGAGGCCATTTATGTTTAATCCCATCGAAATTCCGTTCGGTTGTGTCATGTTGTTCAATGTGGTGGATTTAAAGGACGGTGTGGCGATTGAAGATGTAGAGCTCACGCTAGGTGAACTGTGTAATGTCGTTAAAAATAACTATGGCGATGATCAGGGCGGTTTCATTGGTGGACAGGTTTTTCGTAATGCCGGTTTTATTTCAGAAGAAGGCTCAGTTGGCACGGACGCGGATGACTCTGGTAGCGATAAGTGTGAAAAACAAAACATGGGTGACATTGTTATTGTTACCTATTGGAAATCTTTTGAACAGCATGAGCGCTCCCATGCTGATAAGTTGTTCAGAGCAAAGTTTCAGGAGCTAGCCCATTTTAGTCAGAAAACTTACGAAGTAGGTTATGAAATGCTCTGGCAAGGTATGTCAGAGGAATAAATCTGCGAATGAGTAGGTTCAGTGCAAAAGGCTTGTCTAGTTTTTATGGCAGCAAACTAATAACCGGCCAGTGACGTTCTTCAGCTATGGCGCGTAAGGTATTGTCTGGATCAACGGCAATAGGGTGATCGACTAGCTCGAGTAAGGGTAAATCATTGTGTGAATCACTATAAAAATAACTGCCTGCCAGCGTTTCAGTATTGTTTTCTAGCCATAAATACAGGCGTTGCACCTTGCCTTTACGGAAGCTGGGAATACCTGCAATTTGTGTGGTGAAATGGCCATTTTCCATGCGCGGCTCAATAGCAATAAGGTCGCTAATACCTAACTCCGTGGCAATAGGACGGGTAACAAAGCTATTAGTCGCAGTAATAATGATTAAGGTATGACCTTGTTCACGATGCCTAGCGACCAGCTCACGTGCGGCCTGACTAATACGAGGACGCACAAATTCCTCCATATATTGCTGATGTAATGCGTTCAGGGTAGCGCGATCAGTGCGTTGCAGGAATTGAAAACTGAAAGCAGCGTATTCATGAATATCTAATGTGCCTGCTTGGTATTGGCGGTAAAAATGTTGATTAGCCGCCGTATATTGTTCTGCATCGACCAATCCTTTGTTGACTAGAAAATCTCCCCAACCATGATCGCTATCGGCTTGTAGTAGGGTGTGATCTAGATCAAATAGTGCCAAAGTCATCCAAGAGTCCTATGGAAGTTGCTTGAAAAATGGCGATTATAGCGCTTTGAAATTGCTGAATCATGAAGATTATGGAAGAATTGTGAATAATTAATTTTTTGGAGGTCGAGCGTGATTGATGAGGACGGGTTCCGCGCGAATGTTGGTATCATCGTCTGCAATTGCGACGGCAAAGTATTCTGGGGGAAGCGTTTGGGGCAGGATTCCTGGCAGTTCCCACAGGGAGGGATAGATCAAGGCGAATCTCCACTTGATGCTATGTACCGCGAGTTAAGGGAAGAAACTGGTTTATTGCAGGAGCATGTCGCACTCATTGGACAAACACGCGGTTGGTTGCGTTATCGTATTCCTCATCACATGCTGCGTCGTCGTTCGAAGCCCTTATGTATCGGGCAAAAGCAGCGTTGGTTTTTACTGCGTATGCTATGCGAAGATAACGATGTCAATTTAAAAGCTACTCCCAAGCCGGAGTTTGATCATTGGGAATGGGTTGATTACTGGATGCCGCCCAAAGAAGTGATTTTCTTTAAGCGGCGCGTTTATCGCCGTGCTTTGAATGAGCTGGCACCATTATTAAAAGTAAGAAGGGATGCTTAAGCATCCCTTTTTTGTTGCCTTACAACTCACTGTACTGCACACGGCTTCTGTGGGTTTTTCAGAAGGGCTTTACCACTGCCAGAATGACAATCAAAATCAAAAGTACGCTAGGGGCTTCATTAAAAAGGCGATACCATTTATGGGAATGCTGGTTAGCATCATAACGAAAGTTAAGCACCAAGCGGTAGCAATAGTAGTGATAAACAAACAGAATCAGCAGCAATAATAATTTGGCATGAAACCAGCCTGATTTAAATAACACCCAATTTCCTAACCACAATAGCATGATGCCGAGTAGCAACGTCAATATGGCGCCAATGGTCATTATGATAAATAACTTGCGCTCCATCACTTTATAAATGTTGAAGTTGGCACTATTTTCTGGCATGGCGTGGTAGACAAACAGGCGTGGCAGATAAAATAAGCCAGCGAACCAGGTGACCATAAAAATAATATGTAAGGCTTTGATCCATAGATAAGTCATGTGGCTGTTTCCTTAGCCTGTCAGCAAGCTTTGAATGCGCTGACGCATATCAGCAGGATCGAACTCGCCCATTTTTTGGTAAACGATTTTACCTTCGGGGGAGACCAGAATATTTGTGGGGGTAACCATAATGCCGCCAAAGGTTTCAGCGAGATCACCTTTCTCGTCGTAGACAATGTCATAATTCATGCCTTTTTGTTCTCGCATCGTTTTGATTTGGGACACTGTATCGTGTGGCATGGCAATAGCCACTACCCGAAATCCTTGCTTTCCCAGTTCTCTCTCTAGTTGTACTAGGTTGGGAATTTCTTTAACGCAACCTGGGCACTCTGTAGCCCAGAAAACGACCATATAAGGCTTGCCACGTAGGTCTTTGGTATGAATGCTTGTACCATCAATGGTTGTCATACTAATGAGCGGTGCTGCTTGCAAACCGCTAGAAGGTGCTAGCCAGAAGAAAATGGCTGCACCTATTAAGAGTGCGAATACAAATAATACTTTAATGTTGAGTTTCATGGAGTAAAGCTTGTTAAGCCAAAAGGAACGGGTATTATACAGCAAATCCTAATACTTTTAGAGAAAGGCGTATTGTGAAAAAGCTTAACCTTGCTGGAGCAACGAGTTACACCGGAGTGGTTTGCAATGGCTTGGCTTATTGCCTTGAATATACGCCTTAGTTTGTTTATATGAGCTTAGAGTATCGTATTGATCATCGAGGTGTGGTGGAGTTGCAAGCACCAGGTAAGAAGTGCCGCTGTTGTTTGTATTTGTGGCTACTTTTATTGGTTTTACTCGGTGGTTTGGCTTGGTTTTTCTTGAATAATGCGCTGTTGGTGGGTGAAGTAGGCTCAGGTTCTTGGCCTGCTGTTTCGTTTAGTAGCCGTGCCAGCGAGCAGCATTTGTTGGAAAAACAGAAATCTGAGTTGATTCGTCTGGAAGGTCAGGCCAAGGCAGCGCAGCGGGCGCAACAGATACAAGAAGTAGCCAATGAGGAATTGCGGCGTAAATTGTTATTATTGGAAGGGGATTTGGTAGAAGCCAAGCAGCGTTTGTTACTCTATGAAGCTATTCTTACTCCCCGTGAAGATGCACCACGAGGTTTACAAATCCAGCATTTTGGATTAAAAGTTCGCCAACTGGATGATGAAGGTCATACCTTGGAGGCAGGGCGTTTTTATCAATATCATTTAGTATTAGCGCATTTACGCAGCGGTGAGGCTGTGGTTTCCGGTCATTTTGATATAAGATTGACAGGTAAACTGAATGGTAAGGATAAAGCGTTCGCGTTGGCTGAACTGACAAGGGCTAGGGAAGACGAACAAACGGAACGCTTTTCCCTAAAATATTATCTTAGTCTTGAGGGGACTTTGGAGTTACCGGAGTTTTTTATACCCGAAAAAATCACTGTGATTTTGCAGCCAGACAAAGACAGTGGTGCAGAAAAAATCACTAAGACTTATGACTGGAATTCATTCAAATTATCCCAAAAATCGACTGCAAGTTAAGGAGTAAAGCCAAATGTTCGGGAAAAATGTTAAGGGCAATGCTAGTGGTAATACTATGAGCGTGGCACCATCCGCACCGCCTTCTGCTTCATCAGCTCATACAGAGCAAAAAACTAGCCGCAGTGCGCGTGTTGATACACTGATTGGTCGTGGAACTACCATTGATGGCGATTTGCAGTTTTCAGGTAATTTGAATGTTGAAGGTACGATTAAAGGCAATCTCACCGCTGACAATGATGACTCTACGTTGATTTTAAGTGAGCAGGGGCGTATTCAAGGTGAAGTACGTGTCTCTAGTATGTTGCTGAACGGTTCGATTGAGGGGGATGTTTTTGCTAATGGCAAAGTAGAACTATTCGAAAAAGCACGTGTTTGTGGGGATGTTTACTATAATCTTTTGGAGATGGCTGTGGGAGCCGAAGTCAATGGTAAGTTAGTGCGCCAGAAACCTAGCGATACGCCTCAGCCTCAAGCACGTCCTGCACCCGTTGTAGAAGAATCCTCAGAAGCTTGACCCTGTGTAAACTCGGGTGCTAACGTGTCTCGCATAGTGATGTTTTAGGAGAATGATATGACAGTGGCCATTGATGACCCGCTGATCTTTACCGATGCTGCTGCGGCCAAGGTCAAAGCACTGATTGAAGAAGAAAACAATGAGGCTCTCATGCTGCGTGTATTTGTAACGGGAGGGGGATGCTCAGGTTTTCAGTATGGTTTTACCTTTGATGAGAATGAAACCGAGGGGGATACCTTGGTAGAAAAAAATGGTGTCAAATTGCTGATTGATCCCATGAGTTTCCAGTATATGGTAGGGGCTGAGATTGATTACACTGAGGGGCTAGAAGGTGCTCAGTTTGTTATTCGTAATCCAAACGCCACCACAACTTGTGGCTGTGGTTCTTCGTTTAGTCCTTGATTTGGACTGGAATGCTTAAAAAACCTCACCTACAGCCTCTTTCATTGGGAAAAAGCTTGAGGTGAGGGTTTTAAATACTTAAGCCGTATTGCTCATAATACATAATACTTTTTTATCGGCTAAGTTGCGTTCATTGTTTTGCTGTTTAACCTATCTATCCGGCCTATTTCTTAGGCAATTTTCATTTCTTCCATTGCTATGCGCTTGTTGATACTGGGCTAGTATTGTACAGGGAGTGCCTTGGTTTTAAAAAGATTGTGCGACGCACAAAAAATGTTTGACAGTTACTTATAAGTTAGTTATTGTTCAATACAACAAATGTTGCAGCGCAACAAATTCTCAAAAGCACCGTTTTACCGTATGAGGATGAAGTGATGGAAAACCCAATGATGGACTTAATGAAAGCTTTCAATGACAAAGTGATGCAATCAGCTAAGCGTGTTGGTGAGCTGAATATGAAAACTTTTGAGCAGTTAACCGAGAAGCAAAGCCAACTGGTAAACTCTTGCTTTGAAAGTGGCAGCAAAACATTTGAAGCAATCACTAAAGCTAAAGACCCAAAAGAAGTTATCACTCTGCAACAAGAAATCGTAAAGTCTTGCAACGAAAAGTGGATGAGCAATATTCGTGAAGCCATCGACATGTTGAGCAGCACCCGTGAAGAGCTGATGGCTATCGCTGAAGAAGCTGCTAAAAATGCTTCTGAAAGCACTGAAAAAATGACTGAGCTGAGCAAGAAGTCTATGACTGAAAATATGGAAAAAGCTCAAGCTGCTGTTGAGCAAGCGATGTCTAAAGCTTCTGAAATGGCTCAAAACGCCACTAAAGCTGGCAAATCTAAAGTTGCTTAATGATTTTAATGATCTCCATACAGTGCCGGATGATTCTCCTCCTTTCCTCTACATCCGGTTGCTGTGATATCAGTTAGACCCGCGTTTAAGCGGGTCATTTTTTTCTGTTTTCTCTGTGTCTGATGAGTCTTGATCTGGGCTGGATGGTTTATCTCCTCGCCTACCCACTGATAATCCCTTGAAGAGTTCCTGTTGCATTTTATTCCAGGTTTGCAGGTTTTGTTCGCTCAGTTTAAGCCAAGTGTCTAGTGGTGTGCCTGAGAGCGCTTTTTGCATTTGTTCAGAAATAGCTTGTTGATGGCTGTTAAATAGCTTCATGCTTTGTTCCATAAAGGTGGTAAACCCTTGTTGTGAGTTAACACCATAGTGGCGAATAAACTGTGACAGTATTTCAGCGCTGAATAGTGGTTTGCCACCTGATTCCTGTTCAAGAATAATTTGTAGCAAAATATTGCGAGTAATATCTTCTCCGGTTTGTCGGTCTACGACCTGGAAAGGCGTCTCTGACATTACCAGTTCACGTACATCGTTCAGGGTGATGTAGCAGCTCTGGTGCGTGTCATACAGGCGACGGTTGGGATATTTCTTAATGATGCGGTTGTTTGACATGCCTGTTTGTACCAAATCAGTCTTGTAAATGCCATGATATACATGGTTGGTATTGTTAATTAAAGGCTTTTTATTTTAAAGAAGCAAACTGCCCGCTCCAGGAAACGGGCAGATGTTGAAGCCGATAAAGCTGATTATGCTGGTCTACTCAGTAAAAAAACAATAGTAGATAGAGCCTTTTCAGTTTATGGCTGAAAGCATTAGTGCATGTGTTGGCCGCCGTTTGCAGCGAAGTTTGCACCAGTAATGAAGGCAGCATCGTCAGATACTAGAAAAGCGATAGTGGCAGCAATTTCTTCTGGCTTACCTAAACGCTGCATAGGGATTTGCTCGATAATTTTGTTACGAATATCTTCACGAATCGCCATAACCATATCTGTACCGATATAACCCGGGGATACTGTATTGACGGTTACACCCTTGCGCACAACTTCTTGTGCCAAAGCCATAGTAAAGCCATGCGCTCCTGCTTTGGCAGCGCTGTAATTGGTTTGACCGGCTTGGCCTTTTTGACCATTAATGGACGCAATATTAACAATACGACCATAGCCGCGCTCGGCCATGCCATCAACGAATTGATGACAAATATTGAACAAGCTGTCTAGGTTGGTAGAAATAACAGCGCGCCATTGCTCTGGCGTCATACGGCTGAATTTGGCATCACGAGTAATACCAGCATTATTGACAATAACGTCTACTTGGCCGTGATCTGCCTCAATCTGTTCTTTCATAGCTTTGCAAGAGTCATAGTCGCTGACATCACAAGCATACAGATCAACATCAAAATCTTGCGCTTCAGCCCATGCTTTGGCTTGTTCTTCCGGTTCAAAATAAGTGCTGATGACTTTAAAGCCATCTTTAGCCAAACGCTTGCAGATTGCGGTACCAATACCACCTGTACCACCAGTTACTAATGCCACTTTGCTCATTATTTAGTCCTTAACTATTGGAAATTATCGGAAATCAAACTTTTTCAACAGCCAGCGCGACACCCTGACCACCACCAATACACAAGGTCGCTAGACCTTTTTGTGCGCCGGTACGGTTCATGCCGTGTAATAAAGTTACCAATACACGCGCACCAGATGCACCGATTGGATGCCCTAAGGCAATTGCGCCACCACTGACATTGACTTTGGATAAATCAAAGCCCAGCTCATGATTGACTGACAGGGCTTGTGCTGCGAATGCTTCATTGACTTCGATCATGTCTAAATCAGCGACTTGCCAAGCTGCTTTTTCTAGGCAGCGAGTGGTGGCTGGAATTGGCCCAGTACCCATAATGGCTGGATCAACGCCAGCACTAGCGAATGCTTTTATTTTGGCGAGCGGCTTTAAACCCAAGGCTTGCGCTTTGCTAGCTTTCATGACCATCACGGCGGCTGCGCCATCGTTAATGCCGGAAGCATTGCCTGCTGTAACCGTACCCTCTTTGCTGAAAGCAGGGCGCAAAGCAGATAGTTTTTCAGCTGTAGTGCCATGACGTGGGAATTCATCTACTTTGAATTCAACTGGCTCTCCTTTGCGTTGTGGGATGCTGACCGCTGTAATTTCATTATCAAAGTAGCCTGCTTTTTGAGCTGCTTCTGCTTTTTGTTGGGAGGCGGCAGCAAACTCATCCTGTTGTTCGCGGCTAAAACCGTATTTTCGGGCAATATTTTCAGCCGTTGTACCCATGTGGTAATGATTGAAAGCACACCATAGACCGTCTTTGATCATGGTATCGACCATTTTCCAGTCGCCCATTTTTTGTCCGTTGCGTGAGTTAGGAACAATATGTGCGGATGCACTCATGTTTTCTTGTCCACCAGCAATGACAATCTCAGCATCGCCACAGGCAACTGCTTGATAGGCCAAATGAACGGCTTTTAAACCACTGCCACAGACTTTGTTGATGGTCATGGCGGGCGTTTTTTCTGACAATCCAGCAGCTAGTGCGGCTTGGCGAGCAGGGTTTTGCCCATTGCCTGCTGTGAGTACCTGGCCCATAATGACTTCATCAATTTGTTCGGGGGCAACACCGGTTTTTTCCAGCAGTGATTTGATAACGGTTGCGCCTAATTCAGCCGCAGAAATCCCTGCCAATGACCCGTTAAAATTCCCCAATGCAGTGCGGGTAGCAGCAACGATTACAATGTCCTCGTGCATTCATTCTCTCCTGATCGAAAAAAAGCTTGTTGCGCCGCACAAACTAGCATGATACGGTTATTTTGCACAACCCTTATAGGGAAATTATGATGAATTCAGTTTGGTCGGAAGAAACAATGCAGTCTTGGCTAGACGCCCAGCGACAGTATTGGGAGAAGCTGGTTAATATAAGCCAAGAAAACTCTAAGCCTCTCGGTAACTTTAATGAAAGTTTGAGTCGAGTGTTATCAGGTGTTCCTTTATCTGTGCGCGATGTGTTAGAGCGTGTCCTTGAAATGGGTCAGGTTTATACGCAACTGGGGGAACAAGTCTTAAAAAGTGCCCACCATACGCCTAAGTTTGATGATTGGATGTCGGTGATTGAATCGGCATTAAATCAATGGCTACAAAAATCACAAAGCGGTTATTTACGCATTGATAGCTTGATGTCTGGTTTGGCTGTGGCTGAAAGCTGGGGGCATGTGGTTGAACGTATGCCTGAGCTCGGCAAATGGTTGGGGGAGCACAGTCAAGAGAGCGCGCAACGTTGGCAGGAGCAATTTTTTAAAACATTGGCTTTGTTGCCTATGGATAGCGTGCCAAATAATCTAAAAGATCGCTTACAGCATTTGTCTGTCTTGGCAACGGATTACCAACAAGCACTACATGCGTATCTTGGCGCTTTTTCGCGGCAAAATATTGCGGCGATGAGTGCTTTGCGGGCGCGTGTACAGGAAATGGCGGCTGAAGAAAAAAGCATTACTTCCTTACGTGAGTTGTTTGATTTGTGGGTTGATGCCTGCGAAGGTGTTTATGCCAATTTTGCGATGAGTGATGAGTATCAGGTCATTTATGGTGATCTAGTGAATGCATTCATGCGTTTAAAATTGGCGCTAAATCACTTTCAGGATGAGCATTTGTGTCACATGAATTTGCCCACCCGTGCAGATATGAATGGTATTTTGCAACAACAGCAAAACTTGCGTTGTGAACAGCGTGCTTTCCGACAGCAGTTACAGCGTTTAGAGCAACAAGTCGCGTCGCTAAGCGCAGCGACGAATCCAGCCGTCTCATCAGCGAGCGGGGAGGGTGCATAATGCCATTTCAGTTTGATTATGATGACATTCTCAATGAAATGAAAAGCTTTAATGAAAATTTGGCAGTTGGTATGCAGCACCTGCTGACAATGGATGAAAGCTTTGAGGGTGTAACACCTTATGATGTGCTTGATCAGCAGGGTAAAGTACGTTTATTGCGTTACCGCAGTGATGATGTGGTGGAGCGTCATCCTGTGCCTTTATTAATCGTCTATGCTTTGGTTAATCGCCCTTATATGACCGATTTGCAGGAAAACCATTCAATGGTCAGTGCTTTGCTAGAAAACGGCCAAGAGGTTTATTTAATTGATTGGGGTTATCCCGAGGCGATAGATCGTTATTTAAGCTTAGGCGATTATTTACACGGTTATTTGAATCATTGTGTTGACAAAGTTTGTGAGCTGCATGCGTGTGAGCAGGTGAATCTCTTAGGGATTTGTCAGGGGGGTACATTTGCTTTGTGTTATAGCGCGATGTATCCCTATAAGGTTAAAAATTTGGTGACTATGGTAACACCTGTCGATTTCCAGACTGAAGATAATATGCTTAGCCATTGGGTGCAAAATGTCGATATTGATTTATTAGTCGATGCGATGGGCAATGTGCCAGGAGAAATGCTTAATTGGGCTTTTCTCAACCTGAAACCCTATCGTTTGCTGGGTCAAAAATACTTGGGCTTAGTTGATTTAATGAGGGATCATAAGGTTTTGCAAGACTTCATGCATATGGAACGTTGGATTTTTGATAGCCCTGACCAAGCTGGAGAGGCATTCCGGCAGTTCGTTAAAGAATTATATCAACAAAATAAGCTAATTGCGGGTGAGCTAAAGATTGATGGTCAGGCAGTGCATTTAAGTCAGTTGACTATGCCTATTTTAAATATTTATGCCCGTCAGGATCATATTGTGCCGCCGTCTGCTTCGCAGGCGCTGCAAAAATATGTGGGTAGTCAGGATTATGTAGAAATGGGTTTTAACGGTGGTCACATCGGTCTTTATGTGAGTGCTAAAGCACAAAAAACTGTGCCCCCCGCCATTGCAGCGTGGTTGGATGAGCGTTGCTGAGACAGTGCTGAAGCAGTTTTTATGAATCTGTAAACAAGATGATTTTTCGACTTGACCTGTGTGGTCTTGCAGCGTATATTTCGCGGTCTTGGATTGCCGAGAGTGTTTCTCTTGGCTTAGTCGGGGTATAGCGCAGTCTGGTAGCGCGCCTGCTTTGGGTGCAGGATGTCGGGAGTTCGAATCTCTCTACCCCGACCAACTCATTTTATATTCAGACTGCGCCCGTAGCTCAGTTGGATAGAGCAACGGCCTTCTAAGCCGTGGGTCGCAGGTTCGAGTCCTGCCGGGCGCGCCATTATGTTATAATGTCCGCAGGATAGAAACAGGTTGTTTCAGTGGTGGTTGTAGCTCAGTTGGTAGAGCCCCGGATTGTGATTCCGGTTGTCGTGGGTTCGAGCCCCATCATCCACCCCATTTCCTCTTCATTAAGGTTATACAAGTCTGCGTTTGCTGTGTATAATCGCCCCCTTTCCGATATGACTTGGGCAAGTAAAGTCCAAGGCAAAACGGAACATGCGAGAGTGGCGGAATTGGTAGACGCGCTGGATTTAGGTTCCAGTGCCGCAAGGCGTGAGAGTTCGAGTCTCTCCTTTCGCACCAACATTCAACAATTCCAAGATAACGATGATGGCTTCTCTGTCTATATATAGCGTGTATATAGCTCACAGTGAAGCTTATGAGGTATGGCATGCAAGTTTCTGTAGAGACAACGGGAAAAATTGAGCGCAAAATGACAGTGGAAGTCCCTGCTGAACGTGTTGACCAAGAGGTTGAAAAGCGCCTCAAGTCGATGGTGAAGCGTGTCCGTCTCGATGGTTTCCGTCCAGGCAAAGTTCCTTTTAATGTTGTCAAGTCGCGTTACGGTCAGTCAGTTCGCCAAGAGGTAGTTGGTGATGTGCTGGAACAGACTTATCAGCAAGCTGTCCTTGAGCAGTCTCTCCGTGTGGCTGGCCTTCCTCAGATTGAAATGAAAAAGATGGAAGTGGGGCAGCCATTAACCTATGAAGCCAGCTTTGAGGTGTATCCTGAGTTTGAAATTGCCGATGTGGCCAGTCTTGAGGTGACGCGCCCAGTGGCTGAAGTAGCTGAGTCTGACATTGATAAAATGTTAGATATTATTCGTAAGCAGCAAAAAGAGTGGCGTGATGTCGAGCGTGAAGCGCAAGAAGGGGATTTGGTACGCATTGACTTTGAAGGCAAATTAAATGGTGCAAGCTTTGAAGGTGGCAAAGCGGAAGATTATCCGCTTGAATTGGGCGCAGGTCGTATGCTCAAGGACTTTGAGGCTGCTTTGTATGGTATGAAAGCTGGTGATGAAAAAGTTGCCGATGTCGCTTTCCCTGAAGATTATCAAGCAGAGAATCTCAAAGGGCAAACCGCCCAGTTTACCCTATCTATGAAGCAGGTACAGGAGCCTGTACTGCCAGAAATCAATGAAGAATTTATTAAGCAGTTCGGCGTAGAAGACGGCACTATGGCTTCTTTCCGTCAGGAAGTGAAAAAGAATATGGAGCGTGAGTTGAGTAATGCGCTCAAAAATCAAATTAAGCAGCAAGTCATGGATGGTTTGGCTCAATTGCATGAAATTGAGCTTCCTAAGGCATTAGTTAAGGATGAAATCCGCCTTATTCGTAATGAGTTTTCTCAAAATGCGCGTAGTTCAGGCGATAATCTACCGGAGAATTTGTTCCAGCCACAGGCTGAGCGTCGTGTTAAGCTTGGTTTGATTGTGGGTGAGTTGATCCGCCAAAAAGACCTTAAACATGATCAAGCGCGTGTGGATGCTATGTTGGATTCGCTTGCTGCTTCTTATGAAGATCCTGCTGCCTTGATTGAGTATTATCGTAGTGACCGCCAGGCTATGCAGACAGTAGAAGCCGCTGTTATGGAAGAAATGGTCGTTGATTGGGTTATGGAACAGGCCAAGGTCACTGAAGAACAAGGTGATTTTGACAGTGTCATGAATCGTAACCGAAATACGCAGAATGAAAATGAAGCGGCTGCACAAGATGAAAATGAGGTCGACGCTGCCTGATCTTCGGACTAACTGGATAAAGGTATGTTAAATCAGAATAGTGGTTTGGATGCTAAAGCTTTGAACCTAGTACCCATGGTGGTTGAGCAATCCTCACGAGGTGAGCGCGCTTATGATATTTATTCGCGCCTGCTGAAGGAGCGCGTTATTTTCTGTGTTGGTCCTGTTGAAGATTACATGGCCAATGTGATTGTGGCGCAATTACTGTTTCTGGAGTCAGAAAATCCTGAAAAAGATATTTATCTTTATATTAATTCTCCAGGTGGTGTTGTCACAGCGGGTATGTCTATTTATGACACCATGCAGTTTATCAAACCTGATGTGAGTACATTGTGTATTGGTCAGGCCGCGAGTATGGGAGCGGTATTATTGGCGGGCGGTGCAGCGGATAAGCGTTATTGTTTGCCGCATTCGCGTGTCATGATTCACCAGCCTTTGGGAGGTTTCCAAGGGCAGGCTTCCGATATTGAAATTCATGCGCGTGAAATTCTAAAAATTCGTGAAGAGCTTAATAGCATTTTAGCTCACCACTCCGGGCAAAGTTTGGAGAAAGTTGCGCATGATACGGATCGTGACAACTTTATGACCTCGGAACAAGCTAAAGAATACGGTTTAATTGATAATATTTTGTATCAACGCAGTGTGAAAACTTGAAATTTTACCGATTCATCCCCATACGGCCTGTAATACAGGCTGTTTTCGTTTTAACCACCGCGAAAAAACTGTATTCTTGTTTAAGTGTGCCAGTCGTGCATAATGAAAGTCATAATTGTGACAGGCAGTGATGCGTAGTACAGTAAATTGTTGTGTAGATAGATGACAGTCTGTCTGTATCGGTAGAGGTTCTGATGAGTAAAGATAAGAAGGGTAACCAGGATAATGGGAAATTGCTGTATTGCTCCTTTTGTGGCAAAAGCCAACATGAAGTGCGCAAGCTGATAGCAGGACCCTCTGTTTTCATCTGTGATGAATGTGTGGACTTGTGTAATGACATTATTCAGGAAGAAATGACATCCAGTCCAGGGGATGTCGATGAGAAATCCAGTTTACCTACGCCCCGTGAGATTAGACAGAGCTTGGACGAATATGTCATCGGTCAGGATTTGGCCAAAAAGGTCTTGGCCGTTGCAGTTTATAATCATTATAAGCGCCTATTTAAAAAGACGGGCAAAGACGAAATTGAGCTGTCGAAAAGTAATATTCTGTTGATTGGCCCAACCGGCAGTGGCAAAACACTATTGGCTGAGACCTTGGCGCGCTTATTGAATGTTCCCTTTACCATGGCAGATGCTACCACGTTGACTGAAGCGGGTTATGTCGGTGAGGATGTAGAAAATATCATTCAAAAGCTATTACAGAAATGCGATTATGATGTTGATAAAGCGCAGGCGGGCATTGTCTATATCGATGAAATCGACAAGATTTCCCGTAAGTCAGATAATCCGTCCATTACCCGCGATGTTTCCGGGGAAGGTGTGCAGCAGGCCTTGCTTAAACTCATTGAGGGTACGATTGCCTCTGTGCCCCCTCAAGGTGGCCGTAAGCATCCGCAGCAAGAATTCCTCCAGGTTGATACTAAAAATATACTCTTTATTTGCGGAGGCGCTTTTGCAGGTATGGATAAGGTCATTCGTGACCGTACTGAAAAGGGCAGTATTGGTTTTTCTGCTGCGGTTAAAATACCTGAAGATGGACGCCGATTTGGTGATGTTATTCGTGAGGTTGAAGCGGAAGATTTGGTGCATTATGGTTTAATACCAGAGTTTGTAGGTCGCTTGCCTGTCGTTGCTACCTTGGATGAGCTAAATGAAGAAGCGCTGGTTCGTATTTTAACTGAACCAAAGAATGCCTTGACTAAGCAATATGGCAAGTTATTTGATATGGAAGGTGCTGAATTAGTTATCCGTGAAGATGCTTTACATGCTATTGCACGTAAGGCGATGGAGCGTAAGACGGGAGCACGGGGTCTACGTACCATCATGGAGAAAATCCTGCTGGATACCATGTATGATTTGCCTTCTGAAGATTCAGTCAGCAAGGTGGTTGTAGACGAAAGTGTCGTGAAGGGCGAAGCACCTCCTTATCTGATCTATGAAAATTCTGAGCCAAAAGCGGCTGTCGCTGCTGAGTAATCACTGTTTCTATGTTTCTACCTTTGCCCTGTGATCAACTATTATCAACGGGGCTTGTTTCCCGCCCTAATTAGCTCTATTTAAAACAATGCTTATAAGATTAAGAGATAAGCCAAGTTGAATAGCTAGGGTAAGCGAGGTCTTGAATGCCTAAAAAAAAACCTGAAACCAGTCGCTTGATTGTGCCTGTTTTGCCATTGCGCGATGTAGTGGTTTATCCACATATGGTGATTCCATTGTTTGTAGGGCGTGAAAAATCCATTCGTGCCTTGGACGCTGCGATGGAGTCTGATAAGCAAGTGTTATTGGTTGCACAAAAAAATGCTGAAACAGACGAGCCTGACCTGAGTGATGTGCATGCTTTGGGGACAATGGCAGCGATTTTGCAGTTGCTTAAATTACCTGACGGCACTTTGAAAGTTTTAGTGGAAGGATTGGAACGTGCTGAGATGCTACAGATTCAGAATGACAGTCCTTACTTTGCCGCAGAGGTTGCTTTGCGTCCATCTGTTGTAAATTTGGATGAGCGCAAGGCTGAAGTTATGGGGCGTTCATTGGTCAACTTATTTGAGCAGTACGTCAAGCTTAATAAGAAAATACCGCCTGAGATATTATCCTCCTTGTCTGGTATTAGCGATCCTGTGCGGCTAGCCGATACAGTTGCTGCCCATCTTGGTTTGAAAATACCTCAAAAGCAGAGTGTTTTGGAAATACTGGATGTGGAAGAGCGTATTCAGCATTTAATGGAGCTCGTCGAAAATGAATTAGATTTGCTGCAAGTGGAAAAGAAAATACGGGGTCGTGTTAAGCAGCAAATGGAGCGCAGTCAGCGTGAGTATTATTTGAATGAGCAAATGAAAGCGATTCAAAAAGAACTGGGTGATATGGATGAAAGCCCTAGTGAGGTAGATGAGTTAGCGCGCAAAATCAACAAAGCAGGTATGCCTAAAGACGCTAAAGACAAGGCGACAAATGAGCTAAATAAGCTAAAAATGATGTCACCTATGTCGGCAGAAGCAACCGTTGTACGTAACTATATTGATTGGATGGTCAGTTTACCTTGGAAGAAACGTTGTAAAGTTTTATCCGATCTGGCGGCTGCTGAGCGTATTCTGGACGAAGACCATTATGGCTTGACTGAGGTTAAAGAGCGTATTTTGGAGTTTTTGGCTGTACAACAGCGTGTCAAGAAGATCAAAGGGCCTATCTTATGTTTGGTAGGCCCCCCTGGGGTCGGTAAAACCTCATTGGGGCAGTCTATTGCCCGTGCAACAGGACGCAAATTTACGCGGATGGCTCTGGGGGGAGTGCGGGATGAGGCTGAGATACGTGGCCATCGTCGTACTTATATTGGCTCTTTACCTGGTAAGATTATTCAGAATTTGTCCAAAGTAGGGACACGTAATCCCTTGTTTCTATTGGATGAGATCGACAAAATGTCGACGGATTTCCGTGGTGATCCAGCTTCTGCTTTGCTGGAAGTGCTTGATCCTGAGCAAAATCATACCTTTGCCGATCATTATCTAGAGGTAGATTTTGATTTATCCGATGTGATGTTTGTCGCAACGTCTAATAGTATGCGTATTCCGGGGCCTTTGCTAGATCGTATGGAAGTGATTCGTATCCCGGGTTATACCGAAGATGAAAAACTCAATATTGCTCGTAACTACCTGATTCCGAAACAGGAAAAAGCAAATGGGCTGGAAGAAGGTGAGTTGAATATTAGTGATACAGCTTTGCTGGATATTATTCGTCATTATACAAGAGAAGCCGGGGTACGTAATTTAGATCGGGAAATCTCCAAATTATGTCGTAAAGCCGTTAAACAACACTTATTAGATGGCAAGAAAAAGTCTGCCGTAACACCGCGCAACTTGGAAAAGTATCTAGGGGTTAAACGCTATGATTATGGGCGCAGTGGCAAGGAAAATCAGGTAGGACAGGTGACAGGATTGGCTTGGACTTCAGTGGGTGGGGATTTGCTGACGATTGAAAGTGCTGCATTGCCTGGCAATGGTCAGTTAAAAAGTACCGGGCGTTTGGGGGAAGTCATGAAAGAGTCGATTCACGCGGCTGAAACGGTCGTGAAGAGTCGTGCTCGCCATTTAGGGGTTTCTCGCAATTATCTGCGTAAGCATAATGTGCATATCCATGTGCCAGAAGGTGCAACGCCTAAGGATGGTCCAAGTGCTGGTATTGGTATGGTGACGGCTATTGTATCGGCCATGACCGGGATTCCAGTACGTTCTGATGTGGCGATGACCGGGGAGATTACCCTGAGAGGTGAGGTATTACCGATTGGTGGATTAAAGGAAAAATTACTTGCGGCGCATCGAGGTGGCATCAAGCTGGTTTTGATTCCCAAAGATAATGAAAAGGATTTGGCCGAAGTGCCTGATACTGTCAAAAAGGGTTTGGATATTCGACCAGTGAAGTGGATTGACGAAGTGTTGTCACTCGCTTTGGAATATGAACCTAAACCTTTGACAGAAGACGAGGATGAAGAAAGTGGTGAGGTAGCAACATCAGCCTTACCAACTGCTGCATCTGAGGATGATTTGGAAAATGTCCGGCCACATTGAGCGGAGGCCTTGATAATATTGGCTTCTGCTCTTTCATTTAGTTGACACCTTTTAAAGGGGGCTGGTATAACATGCGGGCATATTCACACCAGTCGCTTTTTAGCTACAAGCATGGGTGGAATGTTCCGGTTTCCCTGTAATAACCAATTCGAAGGACTCTTTCATGAATAAAACAGAATTGATAGATGCAATTTCTGAAGAATCGGGCTTAACCAAAGCTGAGGCTGACCGTGCTTATAAAGCGATGGTACTTGCTGTTTCCAATGCGCTTGCTAAAGGAGAGCAGGTTTCACTGATCGGCTTCGGTACTTTCTTGGTTCGTGAGCGTCAAGCACGGACTGGCCGCAACCCACGCACCAATGAAACGATTGAAATACCTGCTGCAAAAATACCTGCATTTAAAGCTGGTAAAGCACTAAAAGATGCAGTAAACTAGCGCCCTTTCTAATGATGGGTGATTAGCTCAGTTGGTAGAGCGTCGCCCTTACAAGGCGAATGTCGGGGGTTCAAGTCCCTCATCACCCACCATCGTTAGAGATATGTTTAAATAGCTGGAGCGGTAGTTCAGTTGGTCAGAATACCGGCCTGTCACGCCGGGGGTCGCGGGTTCGAGCCCCGTCCGCTCCGCCAATATTCTTAAGGATGCTTTGTAGCATCCTTTTTTAATGATTGCTTTTGTTTTGTGTGGAGCGGTAGTTCAGTTGGTCAGAATACCGGCCTGTCACGCCGGGGGTCGCGGGTTCGAGTCCCGTCCGCTCCGCCAACTTCTTTTTGCTTTCCCTTACTGCTTGCATTTTGTATGATGCCTCTCTCAAGTCCGCTTATCGGACGTATTCCTGTTTAACGCAAATCATAATGTAGAAAAATCATGTTACAAGCAATCCATGACAAGGCTAAAGGTTGGGTGGCATACGCCATTATCGGTTTTATCAGTATTCCCTTCGCGCTGTGGGGCATAAATTCTTATTTTGGTGGTGGAGGCCCAGTTGTCGCTGCTGTTGTCAATGGTGAGGAAATTCCTGCACGTGAAGTGCAGGTTCAACTAACGCAAATCCGTCGCCAATTTGGTAATTTTGCTGCCAATATGGATGAAAATATGCTGAAGAATATGGCACTGGACGCTGTCATTAATCGCAGTTTATTACGTCAGAAAACCAGTGAGCAAGCTTATAAAGCTAGTATTGCAGCAATTCAGGCCAGCATTGCGTCTGATCCTTCTTTCCAAGTCGATGGACGTTTTGATCCTGCCCAGTATAGCTTATTTTTGCGTCGCCAAGGTTATAGTGAGGCTCAGTTTGAACGCATAATGCTGGACAATGCGACTTTGCAACAGTTTCAGGCAGGTTTGAATGCCACTGGTTTTGTGACGAAAAAAGAAGCAGAGCTGTATCAAAGCTTGCAAAATCAACAACGTGAATTAGAGTTATTTACCTTAAAAGCGGCTGATTTCGAGTCTGAAGTGAATATTACTGCTGAGCAAGTAATGGCTTATTATAATGAAAATAAGGCGCAATTCATGACTGAAGAGAAGGCCAAACTGGCTTATATTGACATTGAACAAGAGAAGTTGGCTGCTGGCATCGAGTTGAACGATGAGCTACTGCAAAATTATTTTGAAGAAAATGCAGATCGCTATACCAAGCCACCTTCGCGCAATGTCAGCCATATTGTGATTAATGTAGATAATCCAGCCCAAGATGAGCAGGCTAAAGCTCAAGTCGAGACTTTGTATCAAGCGATTAACGCAGGCGAAAAAACTTTTGAGCAGGTTGCCAAAGAATCCTCCCAAGATACCTTGTCTGCCGAACAAGGTGGTTTGGTAGGCGAAGTGGTTGCAGGCGAATGGGATCCTGAATTCGAAAAAGCCGTCTTTTCGTTGGCGCAAGGGGTTGTATCTGAGCCAGTAAAAACAGGTGTCGGTTATGAGATTATTCGTGTCAACAGTATTACAGAAGCAACGCAAATTCCTTACGCCGAGGTTAAAGATCGTGTTGAGGATGATTATCGCCGCGCTCAAGCAGATAAGCTTTTTTATGACAAAGTGGATCAAGTGCAGACACTGGCTTATGAGCAAAGCGGTGATTTGACACCTGCTGCCAATGTTGCCGGTTTATCGATTCAAGAAACCGATTGGCTCAGCCGTAATCAAGGTGAAGGTATTGCTAGTAATCCAAAAGTACGTGAAGCCGCTTTTTCTGATGAGGTGATGGGGGGGCGTAATTCTGAGCTGGTAGAGCTAGGTGATACCCATGTCGTTGTTGTACGGCAAATTGATCGGCAAGTGCCTGAACAGCGTCCACTGGATGAGGTTCGGGACTCTATTGTTGCCAGCTTACGTAACCAAGAAGCACGTAAACTGGCTGAGGAAAAAGGCAAGGCACTCTTAGAGCAAGCACGTCAGTCTGATTTAAGTAGTGCTGTTCAAGCGGCTGGCAAAGACAGTGCAGCCATTAAAAAAACGGGCAAAATTGGACGTAGTGGTAGCAAGCTGGAAGCCGCTGTGTTGGAGACAGCGTTTGCTATGCCACAGCCAGCAGCAGGCCAAGCAAGTTGGGATGGGGTCGTTTTGCCCAATGGCGACTACACCGTGATGGCTTTGCTGTCTGTTGACAATGGTAATACTGCGGTGACTGCCAGTGATCTGGCTCGTTTTAGTAGCCAGTTGACAACCCGTGAAGTCAGTGCTGTATTGGAAGCGATGCGTGAGCAGGCCGAGATTGAGCGTTTCCCAGAGAATATCTAATAGCTACAGACGATGAAGGTGCATTTGAAGGCACTAGGCTGCCGTTTGAATGAGGCTGAGCTTGAAAATTGGTCGCGCCAATTCCAAGCAGCCGGTCACAGTATTACTCCATCGGCTGCTGAGGCAGATGTGGTAGTGCTGAATAGCTGTGCTGTGACCCAAGAGGCCTCAGCTAAATCACGTCGTTTATTAAATCGTTTGCATCGTGAAAATCCCAGTTCAAGACTGGTAGCAACGGGTTGCTATGCAACGCTGCAAGCAGAAACGGTGGCTGCAGCCTTGGGTGTCGATTTGGTAGTTGCAAACGATGCCAAGGATCAACTACCGCAACAAGTTATGCAGGCTTTTGCGGCTCCAGTTATGCCTTTCGTGGCAAGTGAGCCAGGTGAGCATAGTTTATTTATACGCGGTCGTCAGCGTGCCTTTATCAAGATTCAGGATGGTTGTCGGTATCGTTGTACTTTTTGCATTGTTACGGTGGCGAGGGGTGAGGAGCGTAGCCGCTCTCAAGCTGAAATTATTGCTGAAATTAATGCTTTTGCTGCGCAAGGTATTCAAGAAATTGTACTCACCGGCGTGCATGTGGGAGGTTATGGTAGTGATTTGCCAGATGCTTCACTGTTTAAGCTGGTACAAAGTATTTTGGCAGAAACCGATATTCCGCGTATCCGTTTTGCTTCGGTAGAGCCTTGGGACTTACCTGAGGATTTTTTTGAGTTGTTTAGCAATCCACGACTGATGCCGCATATACACCTGCCTATTCAAAGCGGTTCAGATAGCGTTTTGCGCCGTATGGCAAGACGCTGCAAAACACAGGAATTTGCTGATTTAGTGCAGCAAGCGCGTACAGCGATTCCCGATTTTAATGTCACCACCGATATTATTGTTGGCTTCCCAGGTGAAACAGAGCAAGAGTGGCTAGAGACCGTGGATTTTGTCGAGCAAATCGGTTTTGGACATATTCATATTTTCAGTTACTCCGCCCGAGAAGGTACGAAAGCAGCACGTTTGCCAAATCCTGTGCCAGAAAGCTTGAAAAAAGAACGCAGTCAACAATTGCACGCTTTAGCAAAACAGCAACAGACAGCTTGGTTGATGCAGCAGTCCGGTCAGTTGGTCGAGGTTTTATGGGAGTGTCGTCGTGAATTAGGAGAACAGCCGTTTTTCTATGGCTATACTCCCAATTATTGCAAAGTATTGGCGCAACTAGAGCAGATGCAGAATCTGGAAAACACCAGAACACTGACTCGTTTGCATTGGTCCGGTACGAATGCTGAATACTTATTAGGCCAATTACAGTGAAAATTTACTATTTATCTGGTGCATTATTTGCGTTGATTTTATATGGTTTATCGGCTTGTTCTGTCTTTTCAGAGGAGCAGCAAGCTAGAGAGGTTGCTCAACAGTTCTGGGCTGCATTAGTACAGGGCGATATGGAAACCGCTAAAAAGTATGCAACTTGGGATAGTGTGCGCTTTTTGCCTTATTTGCAAACTAAGCAAGTTGAAGTACGTAGTGCCGAATTAGGCGAATGGCAAGTGGAAGGCAATGTAGCGCAACTAACGACTATTTTGCGCGGCGGTGAACACGATGACTTGGTCATTCCAGCAAAAACAATCCTGATTCGGCAACAAGACGGTTGGTTGGTTGATGTACAACAGACGTTAACTTCTATGGTTAGCGGTACTATGGGGGCTGTAGTTGATCAGCTTAATGGTTTTATGCAGCAAGGCTTGGAGGAGCTAGACAAAGCGCTCAGTGATAGTGTGGAGCAACTCAATGAATCTTTACAAAATGGCCTGAATTCGTTGCCATTTAAACCACCTAAACGACCTCCCGAAACAAAGCCGCCAATCCAGCAAACTATTTAATAAATAAGCATTATGGTGAGTTTGCGGATGGCGAAGATTAAATTTTACTCTTTGCTTAATTTTAGCTGAACCAATTCGTCGGATAATTTTCTCACTTGGTAGTGTTGAGACTTTATCTGATTGTGTATTTATAGAACATCTGCTGTACAGCCCATTCATTAAGGACTAAAGTTGGGCGTACTGGGTAAGTTTCAGCGAGTGAAAGAACGCAGCGGAACAAAAACATTGTATCGCATTTCGTTAACCCAAAAGGTTCAACTATCATGGCAAAGCTATTGATAAAGCGGGAAATCGAGGAGGTTTCCTGGCTAAAACAATTCGTGCAGTCATGGCCTTATATGGGAATGCTGTTGCTTTTATTAACAGCAGCTACCCTGATCGTTTGGCAACTGCAAACCGCAGCTCCTTTTTCCCCTATTACATCAGATCCAGACTCAAAAAAAACATTATCCTTGGATTCTGCTTCTGATAAAGCAGCACTTGCTGCTTTTCTAACAGAACAAGAACAACTGCGCTTATTTGAGCGTGAATATCAACTATTATTAAAGCAAAACATCCATGAATGGGAAAGCCATTTGGTTTTGTCTAATCATGTGGAGATGGTATTGCAACACTTGGCGATTATGGATGAACTAATTGAACCGATGGGTTTATCCAGCAGTGAATCGAAAGATTTGCAGGCGGAGCAGCGCTATTTGAAAGATGAATGGCAGGCAAAGCAGCATTTTCATGAATTACGTTTAAGTAGTTTACAGCCGGAAGCGTTACAAACGGAAGGGCTACAAACGATTGCCTCACAGCAAGTTTCCGATGTGGACACAACACCGCCTGTTGCTGCTAGCCGTTTTGCCGTTCCTCCCGATGGTGTGGAATTGCCTCCTGGCTTTTGTACTTTAGGTGGTTCAGGTGCCTGTAAACCGGATGCAAGTAATTAAAACTGTCAGCTATTTTTTAGCGTTAAAATGCTGGTAAGTCTTGTCAGTACAGATAGCATCTAAAGGAACATCCCAGTTTTGCGCTTGTAAAGGCGGGGTAATGTGTTGGAAGTGGTAGGCGAAACCAATGAGCAGAGGTCGTTTACTTTTACCGAGATAAAGTCGCTTAAAAGCAAAGCTGCGATCATAAAAGCCGCCTCCCATTCCTAGGCGATTACCGTGGGAGTCAAAACCTAGCAAAGGTGTTACCACCCAATCTAAGGCCGTCGCTGGAAGGCTATGACTCGATCGAATACAGGGTTCTGGAATCTTAAAGCGGTTGCGGCGAAAACGGGTGTGCTTTGTCCAGCGTACAAAAACTAAACCTGAGTGCTTGTTAGGTGAGAGTACTGGCAGGTAAAAGCGTTGTTGGGGGTGGGCATGTTGCAGTAAAGGGCGTGGGTCAATTTCTCCACGCACTGGTAGATACAAGGCAATATTGCGAGCAGCTCGAAAGCTGCGACAGCGGCACAGTTTACTGACAGCTCGTTGTGAAAATATCGCTTGTTGTTGTTTGGATAAAGCCGCTCGTTGGCGTTTCAAGGAACGGCGCAGTTCGTGCAAAGAGACTGCCATAATCACAATCCTTGTTAATAGTCAGGATGATTATACGGTAGCGCTTTCCCTCGCTTCATTAAATCGGAGCATAAATTCACCTATCTTGAAAATGTCGCCCTGTGCCAAAGTTTTAGTCGTTTTATTTTGGCCATTGACAAGAGTGTGTAATAGGTAGGTGCCATCTAAGGCGTGTTCGATGCTAATTTGTTCGCTTTCATGATCCCCTAGCTGAATCAGGTCACGTTGTAAAGGGATGATATGACCTTGTTTACGTCCCTGAATAATTTCCAACTGTGCTAATTCAGCATCTTGATGCTTGAGTGCATTAGGGTGGATGCTGAGTTGGCGTAGTTGTGTCAAGAGGCTGATTGTACTGGTGTACAGAAGCTCATATTTACCAATCACAATCATGTCATTATTGATCAGCAAGTGTTTTTGGCAAGCATAGCCATTGATATAAACACCATTGGTACTACCTAAGTCTTCCAAAAAGCAATCATCATTGCTATGGATCAGGCGCGCATGTTGACTGCTGACGGTGCGTTCGGGGAGTTGTATGTCGCACTCATTACCCCTGCCGATCAAATAGACGCTATCGTCAAGCTTTATTTTTTTAATGATTTGATTATTTAAATGAATGCTTAGTTGTGCCATAAGCTAAACCCGTGGATATGATGATCAGGAGCGTGATGTAAACGCAATTGCTAAGATGCCCTAGATTTGTTTATCTGTAGTTGTATTTCTTGTTATGGAATGTCAGATTACAGGTCTTATTTATTGCTTATTTACTATTCGGTTTTTAGAGTAAAACTATAATATTTATTAATGAAATGAACAAGCAAAAAACCACCGAGTCATCATCTGAGCGACTGGAAGCGCCTGTCCAAGCGTTACAAGCTTGGTATAGCTCTTATCATGGCCGCTATTTGCAACAAGCCTTGGAAAACACTGTGCGTAATAGAGTGGCGGATGTTTTCGGGTATTTTGCAATAGAAATGGGACCGCTGGTGGATAAGCAAAGTTTTTTACAGGAATCGCGCATCAGTGCTTGCTTTAAAGTGGGCACGCAAGCAAACGCGGCTGGTGTTGATTTGGTTGCAGTCGGTGAAGCGCTGCCATTGGCGTTTGATAATATTGACCTTGTAGTGGCTAGTCATTTGCTGGACTATTCAGAATCGCCTCATCAGGTATTGCGTGAAATCGAACGTATTATGGTACCTGAAGGGCACTTAATCCTCATCACCTTTAATCCTTTTAGTTTTCGAGGTTTAGGTGTTGCATGGCAGCGCTTGTGGCGTCAGCAGCAGCGACCTCACTTATATTCCAGTTTTCGGATTCGTGACTGGTTGGCTGTCCTCGGATTTGAAATCCTTGCCACGCAGACTTTGGGGTTTCGTCCGGGGTTATGGGGCAAGCAGATTTTTCGCTACATGGGCTGGCTGGACGATGTGGGGCAATATTATCAATTGGGACTGGGCAATGTACAAATGGTGCATGCCCGTAAAAAAGTTTCGCGCTTATTGCCACTAAAGCCTAAAAACGCTAAGCGGAGTGTTATCCTGCGACCCGGTGTTGCTATTAATACGGGGGCGAGTCGTGTTGGGCAGCTCAAAGATGATGAAGATTAGCATTTATGACACAGCAAGCAATGAACACACTGAAGACACTAAAAACAGTGGAATTATTTACCGATGGCGCTTGTCGGGGTAATCCTGGACCTGGCGGCTGGGGAGCACTGTTGCGCTACGGCGAAGCCGAGCGTGAGCTATATGGTTATCAGCCTGAAGCGACTAATAATCAGATGGAGCTTATGGCGGCGATTCGAGGTTTGGAGAGTTTGAAACAGCCTTGTCATGTGGTGCTAACCACAGATTCCAAATATGTCTTGCAGGGTATGACAGAGTGGCTAGCTGCTTGGAAACGTAAAAATTGGAAAAATGCTAGCGGTCAGGTGGTTAAAAACCGTGAGTTATGGCAGCGCTTGGAAAAGGCAGTTGCGCCGCACCGTGTCGATTGGCGTTGGGTGCGTGGTCACACGGGACATATTGAAAATGAGCGCGTCGATGCACTGGCGAATCGTGCTATTGATGAGCAAATAAGCACATAAAGGTAATTTAAAAATGACACGACAAATCATTTTGGATACAGAAACAACGGGCCTAGAGACAAAAGACGGCCACCGTATTATTGAAATTGGTTGTGTGGAAATGATTAGCCGTCGTTTGACAGGTAGTCATTTTCACCGTTACCTGCAACCCGATCGTGAAATTGATGCGGGTGCGATAGAGGTACACGGTATTAGCAATGAGTTTTTGGCTGATAAGCTTCGTTTTGAAGAGATTGCAGATGACCTGTTAGCTTACCTGCAAGGTGCAGAGCTCATTATTCATAATGCGCCGTTTGATATAGGTTTCCTGAATTACGAAATTGCTTTGTTAGGTCGTAATCTTAAACCGATCACGGAGTATTGCAGTGTCTTGGATACCTTGGTGATGGCGCGCAAACTGTATCCAGGGCAACGCAATAGTTTGGATGCCCTGTGTAAACGCTATGAAATAGAAAACAGTCATCGTACTTTGCACGGTGCTTTGCTGGATGCTGAGATTCTGGCTGATGTCTACCTAGCTATGACAGGAGGGCAAGTCAGTTTGGTGTTGGAATCACGCCAAGAACATGGGGACGAAACAGACTGGGAAGAAGGCGGTATTCGTCGGCTGCGTACAGACAGCTCGTGCTTGCCAGTGATCCGCGCCACGGAAGCAGAGTTAAAAGCCCATGCCGAGCGTTTGGCGGCTATCGAAAAGTCGGCGGGACGCTGTTTGTGGCAATATTGACTGATATTTACAAATGACAAGCTTGTCAGGCATGACAAGGTTATTGCCTACTATGCGGTTGACTTATTGGCGTGAGGGGCAGACGGAGGTGGAGTATGGGCAGCAGTTATTGGCGATTGAGGCTAAAAGTGGGCGGCATAAGGGTGTTTTGATAGGTTTGAAGAGTTTTGCTAGGCATTTTGATCAGTATAAGGTGATACCGTTGATAGTGGGTACGGGGGGGATTTATGTGGAGTTGTTTTTAAAAACGCCATCGGTGGATTGGTTTTAGGTAGTTGGATGGTTTGGCCGGGGGATTTATGACGATTTATTTTATTTCGCGCCATGCGGGTGCGGTGGAGTGGGCAAAGCAGGAAGGTTTTGCGGTGGATCGGCAATTGACGCATTTGGATGTTGATTTGATTCAAGTGAATGATTGGGTTTTGGGTACTTTGCCTATCAATTTAATTGCTGAGGTTAATGCAAGAGGGGGGCGTTATTTTCATTTAACCTTGGATTTGCCTGCGGCAAGGCGTGGACAAGAGTTAAGTGCAGAGGATATGCGTCAATTAGGCACGCAACTTGTGGAATATACAGCGCAGCGCGTTGCTTAAATTTGTCTTGTTTGATGATAGGAACTTTGATTCTTAGGGCTGGAAAGAGCAGGTAGGGGTTTGAATGTTGCCCTGTTTGAAAAGTGATTAAGACCTGCGGCGGATACCCTGCCAGATCATCCATCGGTAGTTTGAATGTTGCCCTGTTTGAAAAAGACGTAGCCTGACCGTTCTGACTGAATGTCAGGACGCAGCTTGCACTTTTTTGCCTATGTAAGGGGTAGTAGATAGCGGTGTGATTGTCTAACAATCCCAAACCCCATGCTGTTTCCCTTTGATGGTATGAGGGCTATCTGGTAAAATAGGGGTATATTTAACATAAGGTACTTATGACAGCGGCTACACTAAACAAACAAGCGGCAGGAACTACAAGCCCCAGAGCATACCCAAGTTGTACCAAATGGGACTATATAGCCACACCTGAATAAAGTGCAGAACTTGAAAAGCTCCAAGTGGTCAGAACGGCTATAAGGAAATCACAAGCAGAATTTGAAAGGGGTGAAGGTATACCCGTTACACCGGCTTTTTTTGAGAACGTCAAGTATGTTTCCCATGTTCTGCACCAAGCGCAGGATGTAAAGCGTATATTTTAATATTTTTTCTATTTGTTAGTAATAATTTCAGCCATAAAATCAGGGCAATTGCTTGAAGTAACTGACTGATATTGTGTGAATTAAACCTCGAAAGAGAAGTAAACAGAGGTGGCTTTATATTTTATCACTTGGTTTTATCATTTGTTATTCTTTTCTCCTTTTCTTCCCAGCTAATATATAATTCATACATTATTGCAACAGAGCAGTTTAGCTATCACCAGCGATCGGTGTAGCGTAAGCCTAATTCACCGCGTGTCGCCAGTTTCATGGCTTGTTCGGTTTGTGCCAGTAAGGTGGCTTTGTCCTTATTGAGTACGCCTTTGAGTATCAGGGTGTTGGAGACATGATCACTGCGGAAAATGGTTTTTTCCAGCTCCAGATGGGATAGGAAAAGGTGCATTTCTTGAAAGAGGTCAAATGCCTCACAGGCTTGGTAATCGTGCCCAAAGGCTTCTGTAAAGCGACGTGGCCCATGACTGAAAAATAAGACCAAGGTCGCCAGGTAGCTTGGCTGGCTTGCATTAATGAGTTGGGCGGAAGCCAGCGCATGTTCCTCGCTATACACCTTGCCGCCTAGACCATTGATAATCATGACGGAGCTTTTAATACCTGCTTGTTGCAGCTTGAGAATAGCAGCGCAGGTGCTATCAAAAGTTTCGCTTTTCTGGACTTTTTGCAAGACGGTATTACTACCGCTTTCCGCACCGATATACACCAGTGACAAGCCTTGTTCACGTAGGTTTTGCAGTTGCTCCACTGTTTTATGCTTGAGGTTTTGTGGCAAGCAATAAGCTGAAACACGGGAGACAGTCGGTAAATGTGTCCGAATAGCGCCAAGAATAGTTTCCAGACGGCGATAAGACAGTGCCATGGCATCACCATCCGCTAGGAAAATACGGCGTACCCCGTTCAGGCTGGCACCACAGCGCTGAATATCCGCTAATACTTCAGACTCGGCTTTGGGACGAAACTTTTTCTGAGGAGCAGTATACATTTCACAAAAGCTGCATTGATTCCAACTACAGCCGTTGGTGACTTGCAAAATGAGTGAGTCTGCCTCGCTGGGAGGGCGAAAGAGAGGATCAATGTAATCAATAGGAGGTGCAAAAAACATAGTGAGCTAGGTGCTGCTAGTTTGGTTTTAAATAAGTTGGCCAAGCTATCAGCTTAGGCTTAAAGTGCGCCGCACTGCATCTTGCCAGCCAGCATATTTTTTTGCACGCTGCTTGGCATCCATATTGGGCTTGAATTGTCGCTCCAGTTTCCAAATTTGGGCGAAGCTTTCTGGTGTGGGGTAAATGCCTTGTTGCAAGCCAGCCAGATAAGCCGCTCCTAATGCGGTTGTTTCTAGGATTTCTGGACGATCAACTGGACTATCCAGTAAGTCAGCCAAAAACTGCATGGTCCAGTCGGAAGCTGTCATGCCACCATCGACTCGCAAGACAGTATCGCTTTCTTTCAGTGCAGCACTGTCGGCGCGCATAGCTTCCAAGAGATCACGGGTTTGATAGGCCACACTTTCTAGGGTGGCTCGTGCCAATTCAGCGGGGCCTGTGTTGCGGGTTATGCCGTAAATCGCACCGCGTGCGTCTGGATCCCAATAAGGCGCACCCAGACCCACAAAGGCAGGCACTAAATAAATCTGCTGCTGGGGATCAGCCAACTCAGCCAGCTTTTGTGTTTCACGGGCATGCTGAATGATTTTCAGGCCATCGCGTAGCCATTGCACGGCAGCACCTGCAATAAAAATAGAGCCTTCCAAAGCATAAGTTGTTTTGCCATTGAGTTGGTAAGCAATGGTCGTAAGTAAATTATTGCGAGAAATAACCGCAGTATCGCCTGTATTTAAAACAGCAAAGCAGCCAGTGCCATAAGTCGCTTTCAGCATGCCAGGTTGGAAGCAGGCTTGTCCAACAGTGGCTGCATGTTGATCGCCTGCCACACCACAAATAGGAATGGCAGCACCAAAAAGAGCCGGGTCAGTCGTGCCAAAGTCAGCCGCACAATCTTTTACTTCAGGCAACAGGCTTTCGGGAATATTCAGAATTTCCAGCAGCTCCTTGCTCCATTGTTTCTTATGGATATGGTAAAGCAGGGTACGGCTAGCATTGCTTGCATCGGTAGCGTGTACTTTACCGCCGGTAAGATTCCAGATCAGCCAAGTATCGACAGTGCCCATGCACAGCTTGCCTGCTGCTGCTTTTTCCCGTGCTCCTGCTACATGGTCTAATAACCAACGCACTTTAGTGCCACTGAAATAAGGATCAGCCAGCAAGCCCGTCTTTTGGCGGATAGTGGCTTCGTGTGCTTTTAGCGTTTGCTGACAAAACGCCGCAGTGCGTCTATCCTGCCAGACAATCGCTGGATGAATAGGCTGGCCGGTTTCTCTATCCCAGAGGATAACGGTTTCACGTTGATTAGTGATGCCTATGCCTGCTACCTCACGGGCTTGAATGCCTGCTGTTTGCATCGCTTCTCGGAAAGTCGCCAAGCTCGTATTCCACAAGTCCAGTGGGTCATGTTCCACCCAGCCAGACTGGGGATAATGTTGGCTAAACTCTTGTTGAGCGGTAGCCAACATTTGCAAGTGTTCATTAAAGACGATACTACGAGTTGATGTCGTTCCTTGGTCGATGGCGATGATGTAAGACATGGCAATACCTTTTAAAGAAATAACGCCCTCACCCCGTCCCTTTTCCAGAGGAAGAGGGACTAAGCAAATCAGATACTGACTCCCCCTCGCCCTCTGGGAGAGAGGGTTGGGGGGTGAGGGTCTTCAAGCAAGAGAGCAAAATACTCTACTTAACGTTTCCAAGACTTGATCAGTTCATCATAATCCACTGTTTCAGGGGCTGGCTTTTCATTTTTCAGCTTGGGCTTGGGTGCGCCAGGCTCGTTTAGCCATTCCTGCGGGTCTTTAGGTTTGTTAAGTTTTGGTCCCAGCTCACCTTGTACGCCTGCGCGTTCCAGCCGTTGCAAGACTTTTTCTTGGGCTTTGCATAGTGCATCCAGTGCTTCTTGAGGTGTTTTGGCGCCCGAAGAGGCATCACCTATGTTTTGCCACCACAGTTGCGCCAGTTTAGGGTAGTCAGGCACATTGGTTCCTGTTGGCGACCACTGGACGCGAGCCGGTGAGCGGTAAAATTCCACCAAACCGCCCAGTTTGGGTGCACGTTCGGTAAAGCTTTTATGATTAATGCTGGACTCACGAATAAAGGTCAAACCGACGTGCGATTTTTTCAAATCCACTGTTTTGGAAGTGACGAATTGGGCATATAACCAAGCAGCTTGGGCGCGATCTACTGGGGTGGATTTCATCAGAGTCCAAGAGCCAGCATCCTGATAGCCGACTTTCATACCTTCTTCCCAATAAGCACCGTGGGGTGAAGGCGCCATACGCCATTTAGGTGTGCCATCTTCATTGACCACCGGCAGTCCCTCTTTGACCATATCGGCAGTAAAGGCGGTGTACCAAAACATTTGCTGGGCGACTTCGCCCTGTGCGGGCACGGGACCTGCTTCGGAGAACACCATGCCTGCGGCGGCTGGTGGTGCGTAGTTTTTCAGCCAATCTATGTATTTTTGTACCGCATATACGGCTGCGGGAGCGTTGGTCGCACCGCCGCGTGCCACACAAGAACCTACAGGCTGGCTGTTGTCATTGACACGAATACCCCATTCATCGACGGGCAAACCGTTTGGTTCACCTTTGTCTCCCATACCTGCCATTGACATCCAAGCGTCAGTAAAGCGCCAGCCTAAGGAAGGGTCTTTCTTGCCGTAGTCCATGTGGCCGTAGACCTTTTTGCCATCAATTTCCATGCCGGTAAAGAATTCAGCAATGTCATGATAAGCTGACCAATTAACGGGCACGCCTAGCTCGTAGCCATATTTTTCTTTGAATTTGGCTTTGATGTCTGGATTGGTGAACCAGTCATAGCGAAACCAATACAAGTTGGCAAATTGCTGATCAGGTAATTGATATAATTTGTCATCAGGGCCGGTGGTGAACTTGATGCCAATGAAATCTTCAATGTCTAAGTTGGGGTTAGTGACTTCCTTGCCTTCCCCCGCCATCCAATCTGTTAGGTTGCGTACTTGTTGATAGCGCCAGTGTGTACCAATCAGGTCAGAGTCATTGATATAGGCATCATAAATATTTTTGCCGGATTGCATTTGGGTTTGCAGTTTTTCAACGACATCACCTTCGCCAATCAAATCATGCGTGACTTTAATGCCGGTAATGTCCGTAAATGCTTTTGCGAGTGTCTTTGCTTCATACTCGTGTGTGGCTATCGTTTCAGACACCACATTGATTTCCATGCCTTTAAACGGCTCAGCCGCTTTAATAAACCACTCCATTTCAGCCATTTGCTCATCTTTGCTGAGTGCTGATGGTTGGAATTCTGTGTCTACCCACTGTTTGGCTGCCTCTATATCAGCAACAGCCAGTGAGCCATAGCTGGCTAGCAAAAATGCGCTAATCGCGGTACTTAATAGCTTACGTTTCATACTCTTTCCTCCAGTTAAATAAATTTATACCCAGCGGAACACCGCCAGCGCATAAACCAAACAAATCACCAAGGCCCACCATAAAGGCGAACCAAACATTGCCAACCAGCACAAGCAAATCCATGCACTGCCTAACAATGAAATAAATAAACGGTCTCCGGGGGTTGTTTCAATGCGTAACACACCCCGTCGTGGTACTTGTGGTGCCAGTACACTCCAAAAGCCCATGCCGACTAATGCCAGCACGATTAAGGAAAAGAACAGTGCAGTTTGCCAAGTCCAGGCCATCCAGCTTAAATCCATATACGGCCTCCTTAAACACGCCCGAGGGCAAAGCCCTTGGCAATATAATTACGCACAAACCAGATGACCAATGCACCCGGGATAATAGTCAGAATCCCGGCAGCCGCCAGCACGCCCCAGTCCATGCCGGAAGCCGATACCGTGCGCGTCATGGTGGCTGCAATCGGCTTTGCCTGTACGGAAGTCAGGGTGCGTGCCAACAATAGTTCTACCCATGAAAACATGAAGCAGAAAAAAGCAGTCACGCCGATACCTGAAGCAATCAAGGGCATAAAAATACGGGTGAAAAAGCGTGGAAAACTGTAACCATCAATATAAGCAGTTTCATCAATTTCTTTAGGCACACCTGACATAAAACCTTCCAGTATCCAGACAGCCAGCGGTACATTGAACAAGCAATGCGCCAGCGCAACCGCAATATGTGTATCAAACAAACCAATCGAGCTGTAAAGCTGGAAAAAAGGCAAGGCAAATACTGCTGGGGGTGCCATGCGATTGGTGAGCAACCAGAAAAACAAGTGTTTATCACCCAGAAAACGGTAGCGTGAAAAGGCATAGGCCGCAGGTAAAGCCACGATGACTGAAATAAAAGTATTCATCACTACATAAATAATCGAATTGATATAACCGGAATACCAACTTGGATCGGTAAAGATGGTCATGTAGTTTTGAAAGGTTAGGTTTTGTGGCCACAAACTAAAAGTGGACAAGATTTCTTCATTGGTTTTTAGGCTCATATTGAGCAACCAATAAATCGGTAGCAGCAAAAACAGCAAGTAAAGCGTCATGACTATACCGCTCTTTTTAATACTCGGTAAGCGCAAACTCGAGCGCTGAATTGTTTTGGTCGTCATAGGGCTTAGCTCTGTTTGTCCAGATTAGTCATTACGGTGTAGAACACCCAACTTAATAGCAATACGATCAAGAAATAGATCAGCGAGAAGGCGGCAGCGGGGCCTAGATCAAATTGGCCTATTGCCATTTTTACCAAGTCTATGGAAAGCAAGGTGGTAGAATTACCAGGTCCGCCACCTGTGACTACGAATGGTTCGGTGTAAATCATAAAGCTGTCCATAAAACGTAGCAGTACCGCAATCAATAAGACCCCGCGCATTTTAGGCAATTGGATATAGCGGAAAATAGACCAGCGACTCGCACCGTCAATGCGCGCAGCCTGATAATAAGCTTCGGGGATGGACTGTAAACCGGCATAACACAATAAAGCCACCAGTGAAGTCCAGTGCCATACATCCATCACAATAATCGTGATCCACGCATCAAGTATATTTTGTGTATAGTTATAATCAATGCCCAAAGCAGCCATGCTTGCGCCCAATAAGCCTATATCGACCCGACCAAAGATTTGCCAGATTGTGCCAACTACATTCCAAGGAATTAATAAGGGTAGTGACATCAGCACTAAGGTGACAGGTACGCCCCAGCCTTTTTTGGGCATATTCATGGCAATAAAAATACCTAAGGGAATTTCAATGGCTAGGATCATGCCGCTAAACAAAAACTGGCGTAAAAGCGCAGCATGA